>NZ_JBIALO010000011.1:0-326064 GCF_042873595.1 Streptomyces sp. NPDC004629
CTCGATCTGCCACAGGAGCCGGAAGCCCACGTCCTCGGGCCGGACCCGGCATGCGTGACCGAGCCCCGACTCGAACTGGACCTGGCCGAGGCAGGTGTCACCTCGATCGTCTGGGCGACGGGTTTCGCCGCCGACTACGGCTGGTTGGAGGTCGACGCGTTCGACGAGAACGGCCGGCCCGAGCAGCGCAGAGGAGTGTCCTCCGAACCCGGGGTCTACTTCCTGGGCTTGCCCTGGCTGTCCCGCCGCGGGTCGAGCTTCATCTGGGGTGTGTGGCACGACGCCAGATACGTCGCCGACCACATCACGACCCGGCGGAGCTACCTCGCGTACGGCACCGAGGACCGGCCCGACGCCACACCGGCAGCGCAGAAGAACTGAGGAGCAGTCATGACCTCCACCAGCGAGGGCCGCCAGGTGAAGGACCCGATCGTCGCGGGCGGGCACACCAGGATCCGGCCGTTCAACACCCGCGACACCTATCCCGAGCAGAACCTCGCCAACGACCTCTGTCAGGCCGTCGTCGCGGGGAACACCGTGTATGTCCGGGGGCAGATCGGCCAGGACCTCGACGGGGAGCCTTCACCGGGGTGGACCTCGTGATGATGGTGCACCCGGCGCCGGTCGACGTCGCCGAGGCCCGCCCCTTCGCGGTCAGCCACTCCAAGATCTCCTACACCGGCAAGTCGGCGCACGCCGCGGCTTATCCGGAGACCGGAATCAACGCCGCCGACGCCTTCACCGTGGCCCAGGTCGCCATCGGCCTGCTGCGCCAGCAGTTGCCGGCCTCGGCCAGGGTGCACGGGGTGGTGACGCACGCCGGGGACGCCCCGAACGCCATCCCGGAGCGGTCGAGCGGCCGGTGGTACGTGCGGGCGGAGACGCTGGCCGAGCTGGCCGAGCTGGAGCCACGGGTCATGCGGGCCTTCGAGGCCGGTGCCCTGGCGACCGGCAGCGAGCTGGAGATCCAGCCGGAGAGCAAACCGTACGCGGAGTTCCGCGCGGACGAGACCGCCCTCGCGCACTACCGTGCGAACCCCCTCGCGCTGGGCCGGGAGTTCGCGCCGCCCGGCCAGGCCGCACGGATGAACCGTGCCTCCACCGACATGGGTAACGTCTCGCAGGTGGTACCGGCCATCCACCCCTACATCGGCATCGGTTCCCTGCCCGCCACCAACCACCAGCACGAGTTCGCCGCGCACTGTGTGGGCGGGACGGCGCAGCGGGCGCTGCTCGACGGGGCCCTCGCGCTGGCCTGGACCGGCGTGGACCGAAGCGTGTCGGGCCGGGGAGCGGTGACGTGACCGCGACAGCCGCCGCGTGGACCGGTCATGCGGTGCGGAAGCCGGCGGGCGCGTTCGCCGGCGAGGTGCCGAGGGAGCGCACGGGTGCGCGGGCGGTCTTCGGCGTTCCGGACATCCAGGCCCCCACCCGGATCCACACCCAGAGCACCAACGACGTGTATCCGACGGCGGTGAAGCCGGCGATCGAGGCGGCCCGGCGCTCAGCCCCGCGCTCGGTTACGAGGCCGCCCGCGCCTGCCCTCTGAGGGCCCGGCGCCGAGACATCCGTACAGCTCCGTTTTCCCCACCCATCCTCACCAGGAGGCGCGTATGCGCACCTTTGACAGCGGCGCCACGACAACCGAGGTCGAGGTGGCCACCGATGTGATCTCACTGCGCAGGAGCGTTGCTGCGGGAGCCGTGGGCGTGTTCGTGCACTGGTTCGACTGGGCTGCCTATGCCTACCTCGCGGGTACGGTCGCCACCGTGTTCTTCCCGGCCGAGGACAGTACGACGGGACTGCTCGCCGTGTTCGGGGTGTTCGCGGTGTCCTTCGGCATTCGGCCGGTCGGTGCGCTGGTGTTCGGCCCGCTCGGCGACCGGATCGGCCGCAAACGCACCCTGTCGCTGGTCATCTTCATGATGTCCGGCGCGACCCTGACCATCGGTCTGCTTCCCGGCTACGCGTCGATCGGTGTGGCCGCCCCGGTGCTCCTTGTGGTCCTCCGTCTGATCCAAGGCTTCGCGGCCGGCGGCGAGTTCGGCAGCGCGGCCAGCTTCCTCGCGGAGAGCGCACCCCGGCGCCGTCGCGGATTCGGCGTCAGCTGGCTGGAGGTCGGCTCCCTGCTGGGCTTCCTCGCAGGGTCGTTCGTCTTCCTGCTGCTGTCGACGGGGCTGGACAACGACCAGCTGACCTCCTGGGGCTGGCGCATCCCCTTCCTGATCGCCGCGCCGCTCGGCGTCATCGGCTTCATCATCCGCAACAAGATCGAGGACACCCCGGAGTACCGGGCCATGGAGGCGAACGACACCGTCCCGCGCAGTCCCGTGCGGGAGCTGCTGCGCTCCCACAAGAGACAGCTGCTCCAGGCGGCGGGTCTGATGGCGGCCATGCACGTGCCTTTCTATGCGGTGCTGACGTACCTCGTCACCTACGAGACCGACCACCTGGGGCACTCGGCCGACAGCGCCGCCCTGCTGTCCACCGTGATATCGCTCCTGGGGCTGGCGCTTGTGCCACTGTTCGGGCTGCTGTCCGACCGGGTGGGACGCAAGCCGGTGTTCGTCGGGGCGACAGCGGCCCTGCTGGTGCTCTCCACCCCGGCCTTCCTTCTGATGCGGACCGGACTCGCCGGGACCTGGGTCGCCGGTCTGCTGCTCGGTGTGATCCTGGCGGCGATCCTCGGCACGTACGCGGTGTGGTCGGCGGAAACCTTCCCGACCCGCACACGTCAGAGCGGCCTGTCCATCTCGTACAACGTCACCGCGGCCCTGTTCGCCGGCACGGTGCCGTACCTGATGACCGTGCTCATCTCCGCGACCGGCAGCACCTTGGTGCCCGGCCCGTACCTGATGGTGTTCGCCGCCGGTGGTCTCGTCGCCGCCCTGTCCCTGCCGGAGACCGCAGGTGCCGGCTTGCTGCGTACCGCGGACGTCTGCGACCTGCCTGCCGGAGCGCCCTCGGGCAACTCCGTCTAGGGTCGGGACAGGCACAGATCACCATGCGCAAGGGCCACGTATGACGTCACCGGTGGGCTTCACCCTCGTTCAGCTCCGTTACTTCCTCGTCGCCGCCGAGCACGGTTCGATGACGGAGGCGTCGGCGGAGCTGCACATTGCGCAGTCCGCCGTCTCCGCGGCCGTCTACAACCTGGAGCGGGACCTGCAGGTGCAGCTGTTCATCCGCCGACGGGGCCGGGGGCTGACCCTCACACCCGCCGGGGAAAGGCTCCAGCAGCAGGCGCGGGATCTGCTGGCGCGCGCCCGCGAGGTCGAACGGGAGGCAAGGGGAAACGGTGAGACCATCTGCGGACCGGTGGCCGTCGGCTGTTTCGTGACCCTGGTCCCCTTCTACCTGCCGCCCCTGTTCAGCGCGTGCACCCGCCGCTATCCGGGCATCGAGCTCGACGTGGTGGAGGCGGAGACGGACCAGCTCGTCCATGCCCTGGCGGCAGGACGCATCGACTTCGCCCTCACCTACGACCTCGGTCTGACAACCGAGCCTGCCCTGCGCGGCGAGACGATTGCCCGCGCCCCGGCCTATGTCATCGTGTCGGCCGACCACCCGCTGGCCGGTCAGGGCAGTGTGGAGCTGGCTGAACTGTCCACCGAACCGCTCGTTCTGCTGGACCTCCCGCACAGCCGTGACTACTTCCGCTCGCTGGTGGCTGCCACGGGCACTGCTCCCGATGTCCGCTACCGCACCCAGAGCTACGAGACCGTGCGCTCCCTGGTGGCCCGAGGACTCGGTTTCTCCGTGCTGAACCAGCGGCCGACCACCGGCCACACCTACGGCGGCGGCGAGATCGCGGAACTGAAGCTGCGGGACGTCAGTGCGCTCGAAGTGAAGCTCGCCTCCGTGGAGGGCATGACACAAAGCGCCCGGTCCCGGGCGGTGATGGAGTTGCTGCGGGAGATCGCTGCCCGCCCCACCGAGGTCTGAGCCGGCCTCCTCTGAGCGGTCGAAGGCACCCCGGGCAGATGGAGTGCTCTCTCGCTGCGGTCAGGAGCCGGTTCGGGGGACGCCTGCGATGGCGTCCAGACGTAGCGGCCTGCCGGAATTTTCCATCTCGTACAGCGTGGGGCAGATCCACCCTCCCTCAAGGTTCTCGTTCCAGGCGTAGATGAGCACGCAGTTGGCCGGGGTGTTCGCTGGGTGGGTGTTGCTCCAGCGGATCGCTTCGTGCAGGTGCGCTGCGATCTCGGCGGGCGTCGCCTGCTGGGTCCAGTTGTCCTTGTCTGCGAGGTAGTCCGCGGACGGCTGCGGCCCCCAGGGCGGCGGGTATTCATATCGGGGGCGTGCGTCCCAACCGGTTGTCACGGTCGGAATGACCTGCCCAGCCGCGGCCGCGTAGTCCGACCACAAGGTGGTTTCCGAGGCGGTGAGCGACGAATACGCCGCCCCGGACTGTGCTCCCGTCGCATAGCGGCTCACCGCGTCGGCCCCGGCTGTGGTCTTCGCGTCCGCCGCGCTCTGCGCGGTCCACCTCATGACCACGATGTACGGATCGGGCAGCCCCGCCTCGGCCGCCTGAGCCCGCATTTTGGTGACACGGGCAGCAGTGGCATTGGAGAAGAAGTAGACCAGAGGGCGACCGCCGAGCACCTTCTGATAGTTCGACTCGCCGAACCGCGTGATCAGTTCCGGGAATTTCGCGTCCTCTTCCGCGCTCCCGAACAATATTACGCACCATTTGACTTGATTCTTGTACGCGCTGGACAGGTACAAGTCCCTGGCTTGCCTCAGCTCGGGGTTCTCGTAGTAGTCGAAGGCCCAGTAGTCGATTCCTGCTGCTGCGGCGTACCGGATCTGCCGGTCCATTTCCTCCTGGCTGGTCTCGTCGCAATCGACCGACTCGGTCACCACGACGCTCACGTTGTCGACATAAAGATCGAGGGGCTTGCTCGGGTTGGTCTGGAAGGTGAGTCCGTCGAGCGTGGCGGGGGAACCGAGGAGCGGGAGGTGATACGCCTTGCGGACCCCGTCAACGAAGATGTCCACCCACGGCGTCGCCCCCGCGGGCGGGGCCGGATCGACGACGACTCTGATCGAGTACCAGGTGTTGTCGGCGATGGTCTGGAGGACCTGCCACGTACCGGAAGGGGTGCGGCACACAAGGTGCGTGCCGCCGGCATCCCGCAGGGTGGCGATGTCGACCACCGTGGTCGGTCCACCCACGACCAGCGCTCGGGCCCAGCCGCCGGCGGCTGTCTCCTTCCAGTCCCACCGCAGGGTGACGGCTCGCTCCTGGGCGGCGAAGGTGCGGCTCATGGATGCCATCCCGGTGGTGGACGTGTCGTGCAGGAGCACGCTCCTGCCCGCGCCGTCCGGCACCTGCACCACCGACACCTTTGTGCCGACGCCCGCCGACACCGTCCAGCCGGACGGGGCGGCACCGATTGTCTCCGAGTCGAAGTCCTGGTCGACCAGCACCGGTTGAGGAACGGTGATCTTGGAGTAGTACGGCATCCGGAAGTGATACTTCTCCGGAGACAACATGCGGTTCGTGCCCATGCCATGTCGGGTGTCCCGGCCCGTATAGGCATCCCAGCGGATCGCCCCGACCAACGTACGAGCGGCACGCGGCTGCCTACCGGCAGCCGTGGCCTCGATGGCGGTCGACAGGCCCAACGCGGCCCCGCCCGTCACCGCCGCGGCCACCTTGAGGACATCCCGGCGACTCGCGCCACCCCCACCTGGACCTGAATTCGACCTGTGGACAGACATAACTGGCCTCCACCAATCCGACACGGATGACACTCTGATCGCAGAACCGGTCACGGCTACGCACGACAGCGGCATGTAGCCCGGGTGAATTTCGTGTCAGGAATACTAAGCCGCGCACAATAACTGCGGCTGGGACCAGGTTGAGCGATAGTTGGACGATTGTGCCCTTCAGCGATGCGAAAGCGCGTTATCGTTCGGAGTGTGTCTCCGGTTGCCGGAGGCCGGCGGACTCAGACCGGCACTTGCCGCCGACGACGTCGCCCGAGCCGAAGAGGTTGACGCCTCCGTGAGACACCGCTGGGCGTCACTGAGACTTCGCCGCGGAGCCGGGGCTGGATCAGGTGCTCCCTGGAAGGTGCTTCCCTGGTCGAGAAAGTAGTATTTTTAGGTGATTAGGGGTGAATTCACCACTTGCTACCGTATGTACAGGATCGTGCTCCAGGAGTAAGCAGGAGACGAGTTGACACCTCCGCCAGCCAAAGCCGGGAGCCACCCCCAGCAGTCGGGACTGAGGTTCCCCTCGCCTGCGAATGACTCGCCTACGTCGGATACAGCGCTGCGAGGCGCGGAGACGCTGACGCTGGTTCTCAATGCCGTGGAGGGGCTGGGGGCCTTCCTGCACTGGTGCGATCCTGGTGATCGTCGGTTGCGCCTGGCCGCAGCCTGCGGATTGCCCGCGCACAGCACGGAGGCGTTGGCAAGCCTCTCCGATGAGCAGGACATGGCGCCGGTGCTCGCCATGCGGCGCGGTGACTATGCCTGGGTGGCCGGGGACAACCTGGGTGTCGGGGCCGCCGGCACGGCAGCGGTGCCGCTGCTCGGCGCCGATGGGCCAATCGGCGTGCTTTCCGTGATCACGGCAGAGCGCGAGCCGGGCGAGGTGCAGCGATCATTTCTGCGTTCTGCGGCCAGGTGGGTTGCCGCCCGGCTGCAGGACCTGCCCGGCGCCCCGGCCGTCCACGTGTCGGAGGCCGGCACCGAGCGGACGATCCTGATGGGCAGGCTGACCGCGGCGCTCGCCGAGGCCCTCACCTCCGAAGAGGTCGTGCAGGCCGTCGCGGCCCGCGTCCTGCCACCGTTCGGCGCCGACGGGCTCATCGTCTGGGTGATGGAAAGCGGCCGACAGCGTGTGGTCGGCTCCGCCGGATACACACAGGACTTCGCCGATCTGCTGGACGGGATCCCGATATACGACTACCCCGTCGCCGCCGACGTCCTGAAGGCTCGGGGCCCCTGGTTCGTCGAATCGGTCGCCGACTATTGCCGGCGCTATCCGATGCTGGCGGACATGGCGGCGGCGTCCCAGAAACAGTCGTGGGCGTTCCTGCCCATGATCGCTTCCGGGCACGCCGTCGGCGTGTGTGTCATTTCCTTCACCCGGCCACATTCCTTCGACGACGAGGAGCGCGCGCTGCTGACCGCTCTGTGCGGTCTGGTCGGACAAGCGCTGGAGCGGGCCCGGTTGTACGACGCGGAGCACGCCCGGGCACAGGAACTGCAGCGCAGCCTGCTTCCCCGGACGCTGCCCCGCCTGCCTGCCGCCAGTACCGCCGCCCGCTACCTGCCCGCGGGCAGGGGCGAGCAGATCGGCGGCGACTGGTACGACGTGATCCCGCTGTCCGCCGACAGGGTCGCCCTGGTGATCGGCGACGTCATGGGACACGGCATCCCCGAAGCGGCCACCATGGGCCAGCTGCGCACCGCGGTGCGCACCCTCGCCGACCTGGACATGCCGCCTGACGAACTGCTCAGCCGACTCAACGACCTGGTCAGCGACCTGGGCGAGGACTGGTACGCCACCTGTCTGTACTCCGTCTTCGACCCGATCACCCGGATGTGCTCGTTCGCCTCGGCCGGTCATCCTCCGCCGGTCGTCGTCCGTCCCGACGGCACCGTCGACATGCCCCATCTGGCCGCCGACCCGCCACTGGGGGCCGCCGAGCCACCGTTCGAAGTACACCAGTTGCTGCTGCCCGAGGAGAGCCTGCTGGTCCTGTGCACGGACGGTCTCGTCGAATCCCCAGCTCAGAGTCTCGACCGGGGAATGACCCTCCTGCAACGCATCCTCGCCCAGCGTGCCGCATCCGTCTTCACGGCGCGGGACGAGGCGGACACCATCCGACGCCTCGACGACCTGTGCGACACAGTGGTCTCGGCACTGCTGCCCCAGCACGGCCGGACGATCGACGACGCGGTGCTGCTGATCGCCCACACACGGGCCATGAACACCAGTGATGTCGCCACCTGCGTCCTACCGGAGGACCCCCGCGCAGCCGGCCAGGCCCGCGCATTCGTCCGCGAACGGCTGGACGCCTGGGGCCTGGACGAACTGACGATCACCACCGAATTGCTCGCCAGCGAGTTGGTCGGCAATGTGATCCGGCATGCCGAGGGCCCCATCCGCCTGCGCCTGCTGAACAGCCGCTCCCTGACCTGCGAGGTCTACGACGGCAGCCTCAGCACCCCGCGCATCCGGCACGCCGCCTATACCGATGAGGGCGGCCGCGGCCTGCAACTCGTCTCAGCCCTCTCCAGGCGCTGGGGCGCCCGCTATCTGCGCGACGGCAAATGCATCTGGACCGAGCAGGACATTCCGCACCGCGCCACATGAGAGCGCTTTGTCTCATGCCGGCGGCGGCATGGTGCTCGGGCTGCGTGGTGCGAGGCTGCGGTCGGCCGGTGTCAGAGGTGATCGCCGAGCAGGATGCGGCGCACATGGTGAAGGTGTTCGCGCATGGCGTCATGGGCGGCTTGCGGGTCTCGTTCACGGACGGCGGCGACGATCTGTTCGTGTTCGGTGCAGTAGCAGCGGTGGCGTTCGGGGTTGAAGCTGCGGCGCTTGAGCCCGCCCCAGATCGGCTGGCGTCGGGCGTCGACGAGCATCGAACTCACGTTGATCAGGACCGTGTTGTGCGTGGCGACGGCGAAGCTGTGGTGCAGGGCGGTGTCCCAGCGTTCGAACTCTTCGGAGTTGGACGCCTGCTCCCCGCCGCGCAGGCAGCGTTCCATCTCCTCAAGGTCCGCCCCGGTGGCGGAGGCGGCAGCGAGGGGCATCAGTTCCGGTTCCAGCACCAGGCGTGAGGCCATGATCTCGGCGGGGCTCGGCTGGTTCTCGGATGTCCCGGCATGGGTGGTCTCGTCCGGGGCGACGAAGGTGCCACGGCCGACGTGGCGCAGCACGATGCCACGGGACTCCAGGTTCTGCAGGGCGGCGCGGACCGCGGCGCGGCCGACCCCGGTGGCTGCGGCCAGGTCCCGTTCCGTGGGAAGGCGGTCGCCGGGCTTGAGACCGCCTGCGGTGATCACCTCTTCCACGTGCTTGAGCACGAGGGCGGCGGGCCCGACAGCGTGATCCATTTCCACTCCCTTCCAAACCAATGAGGACCAATACTAGCAGCGCCTTTGATCCATGCGCGAGAAACCCCCTATTGACCCCCTGGACATGCGAACCTACACTCACCGATACGAACCGATTCCTTCTATTGGTTCTCATTGGTTCAGGAGGTGTGGTGCGCTTCGCAAGGATTCACGGCAGGGACGGCGTGCGGGTGTGTGTCGTTGACGAGCACGGAACGGGTCGCGCCGTGCGCTTCAAGGACACCGGCGTACCTGTGAGCGACCTGCGGCAGATCATCGACGCGGGTCCCGGGGCGGTCGGACGTCTGACGGTCGCACGTCAGGCCGTGGCAGGGCGGTTGCTGGCCCCTCTGGTCCCGGCGCGCAACATCTTCTGCGTGGGGCGCAACTACTCAGAGCACGCGGCGGAGTTCGCCAAGAGCGGCTTCGACGCGACCGGCTCCCCGGATGGTCGCCACGTGCCGGAGCACCCGGTCGTCTTCACCAAGCCGGCTTCCTCCGTCATCGCCTCCGGTGACGTGATCGACCCGCACACCGACATCACCTCCGCGCTCGACTACGAGGGCGAGATCGGCGTCATCATCGGGCGGCGCGCCTCGAAGGTAAGCCGGGACGAGGCGATGGACTACGTGTGGGGCTACACCCTCATCAACGACGTCACCGCCCGCGACCTGCAGCGCGACCACAAGCAGTGGTTCATCGGCAAGTCCCTTGACACCTTCTGCCCCATGGGGCCATGGGCCGTGACCGCCGACGAGATCGACATCCACGACCTGCGCCTGCGGTCCCACGTCAACGGTGAGCTGCGCCAGGACACCCACACCTCCCAGCTGATCTTCGACGTGGCAGCCATCATCGAGACCCTCTCGGCCGGCATCACACTGGAACCCGGGGACGTCATCGCCACCGGCACCCCGGCCGGCGTCGGCATCGGCTTCGCCCCGCCCAAGTACCTCACCACCGGAGACCAGGTCGTCGTCTCCGCCCCGGGACTGGGCGAACTGGCCAACACCGTCGGCCCCGTGACCGGCCGCGACCCCCTGCGGTCCGCCGCCGGCGCCAAGCTGTTCGTGGAGAAGACCGGGCAGGGCTCACCCGTGGTCCTCATCCACGGGCTCGGCGGCGCCACCACCGTCTACGATCCGCAGGCCGCTGCCCTGGCCGAGCACCATACGGTGCTGCGCTACGACCTCTCCGGCCACGGCCGCTCGCCCGGCAACGCCACTCCCAGCATCACCGGCTGGGTCGAGGAACTGGCTGCTCTGCTGGATGCCGAGGGCATCGAGGAGACCGCCATCGTCGCCCACTCCATGGGCACCCTGGTCGCCGCCACCTTCGCCGCCGCCCATCCCGGCCGGGTCACCAAGCTGGCGCTCCTGGGCGCGGTCCGCGCCCAGAGCCCGCAGGCCAAGGAGGCCACACGTGCGCGCGCCCGCGCGGTGCGCGAGGGCGGCATGTCCGCAGTGGCCGACACCCTGGTGTCGGTCGCCACCTCCGAACAGACCCGCACCGAGCGCCCCCTGGCCGCCGCCCTCGTCCGTGAGCTGCTACTCGGCCAGGACCCGGACGGGTACGCCGCTGCCTGCGAGGCCCTGACCCTGGCAGAGGAGCCGGACTTCGCGAGCGTCAAGTCGCCCGTGCTGCTGCTCACCGGCAGCGACGACACCATCAGCTCACTGACCGTCAACGACGACATCTTCGCCCTGCTGCCCAACGCCAGGCTGCATGTCCTTGAGGGCATCGGCCACTGGCAGACCCTCGAAGCACCCGAAGACGTCACCCGTAAGCTCCGGGAGTTCCTCGCCCGGCCTTGATCGACAACCGAGTCTCCAATCAGCTCGATCAGTTCTGGTTGGTCACCACGATGGATGAAGGGACGCTGCATCGTCATGACTGAGACCACACTCGACCGCTACTTCGAGCACAACGCCAAGCTCCAGGACATCGCGATCCACACCGCGGAGCAGGAGTGGAAGCCGTTCTGCCCCGGCATCACCTTCAAGTTGCTGCGGGTGAGCGCGGAGACGGGCGCCTGGACCGTGCTCTTCCACTGCGAGGCCGGTTCCGGGTTCGACCGTCATCTGCACATCGGGGCTGCTGAGTACTACATGGTCTACGGCCGCATGGACATCCGCGGTGGCGACTCCGGTGGCGGGTTCACGGCCGTCGCCGGCGACTACGGCTACGAGGCCAACTCCATGCTGCACGACTGGACCAACTTCCCCGACGAGACGGTCTTCTTCTTCGTGTGTCAGGGTCCTCTGGGATTCCTGGACGAGAACGAGAAGATCAGCGCGATCCTCGACTGGGAGGGCGTCCGGGACATGTACCACAAGCCGGCCACGGTGGCGGCCTCTGCCTGACCTCGATCGCGCACGACGGTCCGTCGACGGAGTCGGCGGACCGTCGTGCCTTCGGCGGGTCGGTGCGCCGCTTCGGGCCGTGGTGGCCGGTCAGACGGCCGGTTCGAGGATCGCGTCGATGCTGGAGGCTCCGGAATCGGGCACCTTGGGCTGGCGCCATGCCTCCACGGAGAAGGCGACGGTCACCAGCGAGCAGAACAGCCACAGCAGGCGCTTGTCCGGTTCGGAGATGTCCTCCATCAAGACGTTCTCCAGGCGGGCCGTGCCCGACTTCAGCAGAGGGAAGGCGACGTCGTAGAACGCGTCCAGCTCGTCCATCGTGCTGCTGATCCGCTTGGCGTAGCGGGCCTTCTCCGTGGGGATCGCCCAGTCGACGAACGGCTCCAGGGCCTCGAAGCCCTCGGGGAATGCGCTGGCCATGATGGGGTCCTCCTCCTGTCAGGACGCTGCCGGGGCGCCGGACGTGCGCCGCTGGTGTGCGCGGACGTACTCCTCGGCCGAGCGGTGCAGGTGGCGCAGCAGCACCTCCTGGTCATTGAGGGGGAACCGGTCGACCGTGCCCGACTCCAGCATCGTCTGGGTCGCCTCCAGGGTGTTGCCGTCCTGGAGGCCGTACTCCTTGAACGAGACGGCGGCCAGCTCCTGCTGGAGCCGTTCGAAGGCGTTCTTCGGCGGGACGAAGTAGCACGTCCCCTCGAAGATGTGCGTGTGGTACGAGGTCGGCCAGTAGTGGTAGGTGAGGACCCAGTTCGGCCGCCAGATGAGCAGCATGAAGTTGGGGAAGAAGACGAAGGAGTCCATGCCCCAGCGCGGGTCGCGGGTCGGGTTGACGGCCGGCGGCAGTTCGTCCGTGGTCATGCCGATGTCCGGTGCGTCCCACGGTCCGAACAGGCCGCTGCGCAGCGCCGCCTCGATGGGCTTGACCATCTCGCGGTCGTGCGGCGGGGCGATGCCGCCCCAGGACGACACCATGCTGTGCGGGCCGTCGATGTCGTAGTGCAGCGCCTCGTACCCGTACTTGGCGATCCGGCGGGCCTGGTCGGGCATGTACTGGCCGGAGTGCAGGATCGGCGCGTGGTAGAACTCGGCGAACGCGTCGATGAACAGCTTCCAGTTGCTGCCGATCTCCGCGCGGAACTTGTGGACCTGGGTCAGCTTGTGGAACGGGTAGCCCTCGATGCCCTTGGCCAGCTCCCCCAGGTACTCCCGCAGCGGCGTGGCGTTCCCCGTGTCGAGGTTCACGAAGATGAACCCCTCCCAGACGTCGGCCCGGACCTGCCTGAGTCCGTAGTCCGACTTGTCGAGGTCGAAGAACTCGCCCTCCTGCTGGACGAAGGAGAGTTTGCCGTCGAGGTCGTAGCGCCAGGCGTGGTACTTACAGGTGAACTGGCGGCAGACGCCGCTGGTCTCCTCGCGCGGGAAGTCGTTCCACACGAGCTTGTTGCCGCGGTGTCGGCACACGTTGTGGAAGGCACGCACCTCACCGTCGGTGCCGCGCACCACGATGACGGAGGTGTGTGCGGCGTCCAGCTCCTTGGTGAAGTAGCTGCCCTTCCTCGGTACCTGCTCGACGCGCCCGACGTTGAGCCATGTGCGCTTGAAGATGGCCTCCCGCTCCAGCTCGTAGTGCTCGGGCGAGATGGAGTCCGCGTAGGAGACCGGCTCCGTGCCGACCTTGAGGTGCTCGGTCCAGCTGCCCTCTTCGGGCTTCTCGAAATGGGCCATGGGGTCGGTTCCTCCAGTTGGCGACACCACTCGTCCGATAACATCGGTCTCTATCTGCGAGAACGGTATTCTCGTTTTCGCGCAACCGTCAAGGGCGCTGTCGGACGACGGACGTCGGGCTCTGAAGCGGGCACACGCTGCCGCACGGCCGAACCGCGCAGTTCGGCCGTGCGGACGCAGCGGGAGCGCGGGCGGGCCCGTTCAGCCGTACCCCTGGAAGGCCGCCATCCGGCGCGGTGCCCGGGGGCGCCTCCCCCGGCCCCTCCAGGTGGCGGCCATGCGTGGACCGGGCGCGGAGGGCCGGGGCCCCGCTCGCGTGACGGTGTAGCTGACTACATCCCCTGCTTGCGCAGGACGGTCCTCGGGCGGAGCGCTTCGGCCATGGACTCCTCCCGCCACCGCCTCAGCAGGTCGTGGAAGGCGACCGCGCCGTGCGGGTAGGCGTTCGGACCGTTCGGCCGGCCGCGCCCTTCGGCGTTGTAGTAGCCGGGGGTGCATTCGGCGTGGAACCACTCGTGGTCGGGGGCACCCTCGGCCAGGACGGCGATCCACGCGTCCTCGATCTCGCGGGAGGGTTCGATCAGGGCTGACTCCGCCTCGGCGGCGGCGACGAGAGCCGCGGCATGGGCGGCGTGCTCGTCCAGCACATGCGTGTAGTTGACGCTGCTGGCATTTTGCGTAACGCCCAACTGGATGAGGTTCGGGAAGCCGTTGCTGGTGAAACCGTGCAGCGTACGCGGTCCCTGCTCCCGCCACGCGTCCTGCAACCGGACGCCCTGTCGCCCTCGGACGGGCAGCCGGCCCGAGTGGACGCCGGAGACGCCGACGGAGAAGCCGGTGGCGAAGACCAGGCAGTCGAGTGCGTACTCGGTGTCCCCGACGACGACCCCGCGCTCGGTCATCCGCTCGATGCCGTGGGTGTCCGCGGTGTCGACCAGGGTGACGTTGTCACGGTTGAACGCCTGGAGGTACAGGTCGGAGAAGGTGGGGCGCTTGCAGGCGTACCGGTACCAGGGCTTGAGCTTCTCCGCGGTTTCCGGATCCGTGACGATCTCCTCGACGCGGGCGCGGATCTCGTTCATCTTGGCGGCGTCCGCGGCCTCGTACGCCGCTTCGAAGGCCGCTCGGTCGCCCTGCCGGCGGAAGCTCGGCAGGAGCTTCTCCAGCAGGCCCGCCGACGCGGTCCACTGGTCCGCCACCATGTCCTCGTCGGTTGTCTCGCCCGAGACGATCCGCAGGAAGTTGTCGCGTCGTTCGCTCGCCCAGCCCGGGCGGTCGGCGCCCACGTCCTGCGCGGTGGTGCGGCGGTTGGCGCGCACGTCCACGGTGGAGGGGGTGCGCTGGAAGACGTAGAGGTGTGCCGCGTCCTCGGCCAGCTTCGGGACGACCTGGATACCGGTGGCGCCGGTGCCGACCACGCCCACGCGCTTGTCCGCGAGGCCCGTGAGCCCGCCGTCCGGGGTGCCGCCCGTGTAGCCGTAGTCCCAGCGTGACGTGTGGAAGGTGTGCCCCTTGAAGTCCTCGATGCCGGGGATGCCGGGGAGTTTCAGCTCGGACAGGGTGCCGGTGGCCGTGATGACGTACGTGGCCCGGAACTTGTCGCCCCGGTCGGTCGTGACGATCCATGCCTCGGATGTGTCGTCCCACGTCAGGGAGGTGACGGACGTGGAGAACAGGGCGTCCGCGTAGAGGTCGAACTTCTCCGCGATCCGCACCGCGTGCCGGCGGATCTCCTCACCGGGCGCGTACTTCCACTCCGGGACGTATCCGGTCTCGTCGAGCAGCGGCAGGTACACATGCGACTCGACGTCGCAGTGGATGCCGGGATACCGGTTCCAGTACCAGGTCCCCCCGAAGTCCCCTCCCGTCTCGATGACGCGGACACGCTCGACGCCCCGCCGGCGCAGCCGCGCTCCTGCGAGGATGCCACCGAATCCGCCACCGACGACGGCGACGTCCACCGTGTCGCGCACCGGCTCGCGTTCGGCCGCCTCCCCCGCGTACGGATCGGTGGCGTAGTAACCGAACTCGGCGTCGGCGCCGAGATACTGCCGGGCGCCGTCGGGGCGTACCCGTCGCTCCCGTTCGATCCGGTAACGCTCCCGCAGGTCGGCGAGTGCGTCGGCCGTCATCTCTTGTGAATTCGCCATGTGGGGGGTCCTCGTTCCTTCCGGTTCGCCGCGATGAAGTCTTCTCGCCCCTGAAGTGGGCGAGAAGTCATAGGACTTGAGCAGCCATGCACTACGGTAACAAGCTCCGGACAGCACTGTCCGGTTGGTGCGGAGATTGCTTCCGCATAGCTCCGACAGGAAGTGTGATTGACATGCGACGACTGACGATGCGCCCCTTCGCCGGGCTCACCGCGGCCGGCGTGCTGGCCCTCACGGGGTGCGGCACGCAGACCGGCGGTTCCACCGCGGACACGGCGGCCGGCGCCGCCGCGGACCGGACGATCCGCGCGCAGAAGGTGATGCGGCTGACGGAGGTGCACGAGCAGACCGGGATGACGCTGCTGGAGGGTCCGGCCTTCGACGAGGACGGCAAGCTGCTCGTCGTCGACGTCACCGCGCCCCCCGGCGAACCGAAGGTGCTGCGCGTGGACGTCCGGAAGAAGACCTCACGGGAGGTCCACACCGACGACCGCGGCACCTACACGTCGGCCCAGTTCAGCCCGTACGACGGGCGTATCTACCTGACCGACTTCTCCCACGGTGACATCGTGAGCCTGGCCCCTGACGGCGGTGACCCGCGGACCTTCTTCTCCGGTGAGGTCGACGGCGCGCGGATGAACCCCGACGACCTCGCCTTCGACCAGGAGGGCAACCTGTACATCAGCGACTCACGCGGCATGTCCGAGGGCGAGGCGAAGGGCCGCGTCGTACGGATCGACCGCGCGGGCAAGGACGCCACCGTTCTGGCGGACGGCCTGGCCGCGCCGAACGGCATCTCCTTCGACGCGGACTACCGCGGGCTGTGGTTCAGCGAGCTGACGCAGAACGGCATCTCCTACCTCCTCCTCGACGGCGAGGGCCGGGTCGCGTCCCGGCACACCGCCATCCGGGTCGACGGCGGGATCGCGCAGACCGACTCGATCGCCGTGGACGCGGACGGCAACCTCTACCAGGGCCTGCACGGCCGGCCCGCGATGGCGGTCTACGGCAAGAACGGTGAGCGGCTGGCGACCGTCGAGGTACCCGGCCGCGCCGCCGAAGGGCTCACGTCGGCGACCAACGTGGCCATCACGCCCGGCGGCACGAAGGCGTACATGACCGTCAGCGGGCCCGACGGCGGCTATCTGTACTCCTTCGACGCGCTCGCCGAGGGAATCCGCCAGTCCAACGGCGGCTGACGCCCCGCCGCCGCTCAGCCCTCGAAGGGCCGCACCGGCCCCACCTCGACACCGAGCAGCCGCCACGCCGCAAGTGCGCGGCGTTCCCGCTGCTCACGGGTGGGGCCGGTGACGGCACCTGAGACCATGCCGATGGCGATCATGAGGTCGTCGGGCTCCGCGGCGAGCCGGTGCCCGTCCGGCAGATGCCTGCGAAGGGCTCGCTCGACCCGCTGAGACAAGGCCAGGGCGTAGGCCGGGGTGCCGGAGTGGCTGCCCGTCCAGTCGGCGTGCAGGATTCCGATGAACGCCGTCGACTCCGTCTGGTGCCAGGTCAGGACACCGAGGACCTTGGCGATGTCCGTGCCGTCCGCTGCCGCCGCCTGCTCGATCTGCCCGACGTTCTCCTCCAGCACGGCGAGCGCCAGCGTGGCCCGGTCCGGGAAGTGCCGGTACAGCACGCCCTGGCCGACACCGGCCCGGCGCGCGATCGCGGAGAGCGGAGTGTCCAGCCCGTGCTCCGCGTAGATCGCCCGGGCGGCGGCGATGAGCGCGGCCCGGTTGCGCGCGGCGGCCTTCGGCCCGTCGTTCGCGGGCCGTCGCTCGTCAGGAAGGGAACGCCGTGTCACACCGGGAGGATATCGGCCGGGAGCAGGCACGGTTCAGGCCACCTCGCCGAGGCGGTCGGAGCGCACGGCGGCGATCCCCCGGCCGGACTCCGCCGGGACCGGCGCGGTGCCGAGCAGGTCCACCCGGAAGACGGCCGCGGCGGGGGCCCGGGCGCAAAGAGCCCTGCGGCGCAGGCGCCCTGGGTGACCGGTCCGAGTCCGCCAGCGGCACCCACGATGTCGCGGTCATCGGGCTGGGTGGCATGGGGAGGCCATCGGGTGACCTGGTCCGTCGTGGTCGCCTCACGGTCGTTCCCCACGCGGCAACCCCGGCCCGGCCGGCCTCACGCGCGCTGTTCCGGTCCGGGTCCGGACCGGAACGGCGCCGGGGTCAGTTCTGGGCCGCCGCGAGGGCCGCCTCCGCTTTTCTACGGTAGTTGGCCAGCTTCTCCGCCGGGGCGACGGCCACCTGCTTGCTGCGGGGCTTCACCGAGACATCGTGGCCCTCGGCCGCCTTGCGGAGCGCGCCCACCGTGGCCCGCTCGCGCGGGATGTGCGCGAACGGGTCGAAGGAGTACCAGCGCATCGCGTTCAGATGGGTCATCTTGTCGGTCTCGGTGTCCGGCACGTCGTTCGCCGTGAGGACACGGTGCAGCTCCTCGGGCGCGCCCGGCCACATGGAGTCGCTGTGCGGGTAGTCCGCCTCCCAGCAGATGTTGTCGACGCCGATGTCGTGGCGCAGCTTCACCCCTATGGGGTCGGAGATGAAACAGGTGAGGAAGTGCTCGCGGAAGATCTCGGACGGCAGCTTCCCGCCGAAGTCCTGGAGCGTCCAGGTGGCGTGCATCTCGAAGGTGCGGTCGATGCGGTCCAGGAAGTACGGGATCCAGCCGGTGCCGCCCTCGGACAGTGCGATCTTGACGGTCGGGTACTCCTTGAGGACACGAGACCAGATCAGGTCGGCCGCGGCCTGGACCAGGTTGATCGGCTGGAGGGTGATCATGACGTCCGGCGGGGCGTCGGGGGCGGTGATGGCGAGGCGTCCGGAGGAGCCGATGTGCAGGTTCATCACCGTGCCGCAGTCGGTCAGCGCCCGCCACACCGGGTCCCAGTACTCGGTGTGGAAGCTGGGATAGCCGAGCGGGACCGGGTTCTCCGGGAAGGTCAGCGAGTGGCAGCCCTTCTCGGCGACCCGCCGGATCTCCTGGGCGCACAGCTCGGCGTCCCAGATCGCGGGGAGTGCCATCGGGATGAACCGGCCGGGATGGGCTCCGCACCATTCGTCGATGTGCCAGTCGTTGTAGGCACGCACCAGGGCGAGGGAGAAGTCGGAGTCCTCGGTGGCGAACATCCGGGCCGAAAAGCCGGGGAAGGAGGGGAAGTTCATCTGGGCCAGGACACCGCCGGCGTTCATGTCGGCGACGCGCTCATCGACGTCGTAGCAGCCGGGCCTGATCTCGTCCAGGCCCTGCGGCTCCATGCCGTACTCCTCCTTGGGGCGCCCGGCGACCGCGTTGAGCGCCGCGTTGCCGACCGAGTTGTCCCGGAACTGCCAGACGTCGGTGCCGTCCTCGCGGTGGACCAGACGCGGTGCGTCCTTCTTGTAGCGGGCCGGCAGGTGGTTCGCGAAGATGTCGGGCGGTTCGATGATGTGGTCGTCGACGCTGATCAGGATCATGTCGTCGCGGTCCATGGGGACCCTCCTCGGGGCTCGGTCTCGGATCAGTCGGAGGCGGGCAGCGCCTTGGGCGCCTTGATGGTCAGTGGTTCGCCTGCGTAGGCGAGAGGGCCGGAGCCGGACGCGGTGCAGAGGAGTTCGATGGTGTCGGCGGCGTCGACGTACCGTTTGCCGATGAGGGTGCCCGGCGGGTCGCCGGCCGGGGCCGGGGCGGGGGCCTGGGTTGCGGGGACCATCGGGCGGCCGCCGCACTCGATCGGTCCTGCCGCCTGCTGCGGGGCCCGGATGACGATCACCCGTGTCGTGTCGGTGGCCGAGGCCAACTGGTCACCGGGGCGCGGGGTCGGTGTGGGGGACACCATGGTGCTGCTCTCCTTCCGTGAGAGGAGTCGTCGGGGGCGTCGTGGTCAGCCGCTCCCCCAGCAGTTCCAGGTCGTAGGAGCGGCGGGCCAGCCAGAAACGCAGGAAGCCGGTGAGCGAGTAGCGCAGGAAGAGGGCCGCCCCCACCACCGCGGCGGCGATGCCGCCCAGGCCGAGGGCGAGGGCGTCGCCCTGGGCGAGGGAGTCGTCCGTGCCGTGGGCGAGGGGGAAGGCGATCGCGCCGAGCACGAGTCCTACGGCCATCAGCAGTTGGCCGATGCGGAGCCACAGCGCGGCACGCGCGGCCGCGGGATCCGGGATCTTCAGCTCGGCCAGTTCGCGAGCGAACCGCTCCGCGCGTGGCTCCGGGGCGGGGCTGGACGTCATGGGGCGCTCCCCAGGTAGTAGGAGGAGAGTTCGGCGTGCAGGGAGTCGTCGGGGCGTCCCTGCCAGGGGATGCGGCCGCGGACGAGGACGGCGGCGTGGTCGGCGATCTTCAGTACGGCGGTGGCGAACTGCTCGACGACCAGGACCGCGACGCCCTCGCGGGCGATGTCCGCGACCCGCTCGTACAGATGTGCCACGACCAGCGGGGCCAGGCCCATGGAGAGTTCGTCAAGCAGCAGGACGGCGGGGTCGGTGGTGAGTCCGCGGGCGAGGGCGAGCATCTGCTGCTCGCCGCCGGAGAGGGTGCCGGCGGCCTGTGTGCGCCGGTCGGCGAGAACGGGGAAGCGGGCGTAGGCGGTGTCCTCGATCTCTGCCCGGGTGCGTCCGGTGAAGGTCATCATCCAGAGGTTGTCGCGCACCGAGAGATTGGGAAAGATTCCCCGTCCTTCGGGGATGAGGCACACCCCGGCGCGGGCGAGGTTCCCGGCGCGGGCGCCGGTGACGTCCCGGCCGCCGAGGAGGAGCCGGCCGCCGCTGGGCGGGTGGGCTCCGGCGGCGACCTTCAACGTCGTGGTCTTGCCCGTGCCGTTGGGGCCCAGCAGGGCCACGACCCGGCCGGCGTCGACGGCCAGGTCCACACCGTGCAGCACGGTGATGCCGTCGTACGCGGCGCGTACGCCGCTCAGTTCGAGGAGCGGTTCTCCGTCGGCGCCCATGGTCACTCCTCCCCCAGATAGGCCGCGAGTACGGTCTCGTCGTGGCGGATCCGCTCGGGCGGCCCGCTGGCGACGACGGCGCCCAGAGCGAGGACGTGGACCTCGTCGCAGACGGTCATCACCAGGCTCATGTCGTGTTCGACGAGGAGGACGGCGGTGCCCTCGTCGGCGAGGGAGCGCAGCAGGCCGGCGAAGCGCGCGGTCTCCTCCGCGTCCTGCCCGGCGGCGGGTTCGTCCAGGAGGAGGACCCTCGGTTGCAGGACGAGCGCGCGGGCGACCTCCACGAGCCGGGCCGCGCCGGTGGGCAGGGCGTCGGCGGGCGCGTCGGCCAGGTCCGTCAGTTCGAGGCGGGCCAGTACCCGGTCCGTCGTGACGGCCGCGTGCCGTCGCCTCGGGCCGAGTTCGGCGGCGACCATCAGGTTGTCGCGGACGGTGAGGCGGCCGAACAGCTCCAGGTGCTGGAAGGTGCGGGACAGGCCGCGCCGGGCCCGGCGGGCCGGGCCCTCGCGGGTGACGTCATGGTCGTCGAGCAGGACCCGGCCGGTCCGTGGCCGGCGCAGCCCGGAGACGACGTCGAACAGGGTGCTCTTCCCCGCTCCGTTCGGTCCGATGAGTCCGGTGACGCGGCCGGCCTCCGCGGCCAGGGACACCGTGTCCAGGGCGCGGCGGCCCCCGAAGGAGACGCTCACCTCCTCAGCGCGCAGCAGTGGCACGGTTCAGCACCTCCCCGTCCTCGGGCCGCCAGGGACGGCGGACGCCCCACCACTCCACCGGAACGTCGCGGTCCGTCTCCCGGCGCCTGGACGCGCGGGCGTTGCACACGAGGGCGGCGGCGAGGGCCGCGACGAGCGCCAGGCCGCCGCTGACCGCGCCGGTGGCGGCGAGCAGCCAGCACAGGGCGAGCACGCCGAGCAGGACGGGGAGCAGGGTGCGCTCGCGGACGAGCCGCTGCCACTCGGCATGCAGGCGGGGCACGACTCCGGCCGGACTGTGGGCGAGGCCCATGCCGGCGAGGGCGATGAGGAGCGCGGACAGGTCGTGTGCCCAGGAGCCGAGGTCCGCGAGGAGTTGGGTGGGGACGACGAAGGCGACTCCCGCGAACAGGCCGGTGCCGACGGCGCCGAGTCCTCCGACGACCGCGATGAGGAAGAGCGGCAGTCCGGCGACGAGGTTGAACTGCTCGGCGGTGACGGTCTGGAGCTGCATGCCGTACAGGGCGCCGCCGAGGCCCGCGAGGCCGGCCGACAGCGCGAAGACCGCGATCTTGGCTCCGAGCAGGCGCCCGCCGAGGGTGGCGAAGGCGGCCTCGCTGTCGCGCAGGGCGATCAGCCGGCGGCCGAAGCGGCCCCGGCGCAGCGCGGCCACGGCGAGCGAGGCCAGAGCGAGGAGGACGGCGGCGAGGAGCAGCAGTCGGGTGGGGGAGGTGAGGTGCAGGCCGAACAGGTTCGGGCCCGTGACCGCAACGGAGCCCTGGTCGAACAGGGATATGCGCACACCGAGCACGTCGAAGGCGGGGAGGGTGAAGATCCAGCGGTCGAGGATCACCGCGAACGCGGCGGTGCCGAGGGCCAGGTAGATGCCGGACAGGCGCAGGGCGGGCAGGGCCACGACCGCCCCGACGGCCGCCGCGATCAGCACGGCGGCGGGCAGCGCCCACAGTTCGCCGTGCGCGCCGAGGTGGCCCCACACGACCGCGCCGATCCCGGCGATGGACAGCTGGCACAGCGAGATCTGCCCGGTGTACCCGGCCAGCGGCACGTAGGACAGGGCGATGACGCCCAGGGAGAAGACCGTGCCGTAGGAGATCACCGCGTCTTCGGCGAGGACGCTGACCAGAACCAGCGCGAGGAGCAGGACGCTGCCCGCGAAGACGAGGCTGCCGCGCGCGGTGGGCAGCGGGACACGGACCAGCCGCCGGTCGCGTCCGCGCAGCCGGCGGTGCGGGAAGGCGAGCAGGGCGAGGAGGAGGAGCAGGGCGGGGGCGGCGAGGCGCAGGCCCGGCAGGTAGTCGTTCTGCGGCAGGTAACCGGCGAGGTAGGCCTCCAGCAGGCCGACGACGACCGCGCCGAGGAAGGTGAGGGGGAGGCTTCGCAGCCTGCCGAAGACGGCGGCGGTGTAGGCGCTGACGATGAGCAGGGAGAGCTGCTGGGCGTCGAGCGCGACGGTGGGGGCGATGAGGATGCCGCCGACGGCGGCGAGTTGGATACCGAGGACCCAGGCGAGGCGGCCGGCCCGCAGCGGGTCGGCGCCGGTGAGCCCGGCGAGGGCGCGGTCGTCGACCGAGGCGCGCATCTCCGTACCGGCCCGGGTGCGGTGGAGCAGCACCCACAGCACCGCGGCGACGGCGACCGCGACGGCCATGGTGACGGCCTGGTGCCAGGTGACGGAGGCCGGGCCCAGGCGGAGCGCGGAGCGGTCGGCGAAGAACGGGGACAGCGGCCGGGCGGTGTTGGGGTCCCAGACCCATCGGGCCAGGGCGATGCATCCGGTGAGCAGGGCGACCGTCATCACGAGGCGTTCGGCCTCGCCGAGCATCTGGACGGGGCGCATCAGCACCCGTTCCACGAACAGGCCGAAGGCGGGCGCGAGGACGAGCAGCACGGTGGCGAGGGCGAGCGGAACCGGCCACCCCCAGCCGACGGCGAGCTGCCAGTAGGAGAAGGCCGCGAGCATGCCGGCCGCGCCGTGGGCGAAGTTGAAGACACCTGCCGTGGTGTGGGTGAGTACCAGGCCGCTGCCGATCACGGCGTAGATCGCGGCGGTGCTCAGGCCCACCACCGTGAAGGCCAGGAACTGATCCATGTGTGGAAACTAGCTTCTCGGTATTGGAGAATCAACCATTCGTACACGATACTCATCGACGAGAATCCCGTTCTCGTCCGTGCGCACGACGAGAACGGGCAACGAGGGCGGACGACGAGAGAGGCGGTCCCTTGAGCCCTACCGACGACCTGGTGGAGATCGAGCAGCTACTCGCCCGTTACGCGGTCGCCATGACCCGTGGCGAGGTGGACAGGGTGCTCGGCGTGTTCACCGCTGACGGCGGCTACAGCGCGTTCGGGGACACCTACCCGCTCGACGAGTTCCCCGCGCTCATCTCCGCGGCGCCCAAGGGCCTGTTCCTGGTGGGCACGCCGGTGATCGAACTGGACGGCGACGCGGCCACCGGTACACAGCCGCTGTGCTTCGTGGAGCACTCCGAGCACGCGATGCGCATCGGCTACTACAACGACACCTATGTACGGACGGCCGAGGGGTGGCGGCTGCGCACCCGCGCCATGACCTTCATCCGTCGCAACGGCGACCACGACTCCGGCCGCCCGCATGCCTTCGAACGCTCGCGTTCATGAAAGTCGCCGACTTCAGGCGGGAGTTGAGGGACTGGCTCGACACCCATGACCTGTCACCCGGCGACGATCACGGCCTCGACGCCCAGGTGGCCCAGCTCGCTCGGGTGCGCCGGTCACTGTGGGAGGCGGGGTGGATGCGGCACGGCTGGCCGCCCGAGGTCACAGGACTCGGCGGGCCGAGCGTCCTGCGGGCGGTGCTCGGCGAGGAGGTCGCCTCCCGTGGCCTGGCCGAGCCCGGCATCTGGTCGATGGTCGAGGTCCTGGTGCCCACCCTGATCGACTACGCGCCGCCCGCGCTGGCCGCCGAGATGGTGCCCCGGCTGCTGAGCGGCCGGGAGCAGTGGTGCCAGGGTTTCTCCGAACCCGGCTCGGGCAGTGACCTGGCCTCCCTGTCCACCCGCGCGGTGCGCGACGGGGACGACTGGGTGGTGTCCGGGCAGAAGGTGTGGACGAGTCTCGCCCAGTACGCGGCCCGCTGTGTCCTGCTGGCCCGCACCGGCGATCCCGGCCACGCCGGCATCAGCGCGTTCCTGCTCGACATGGACACCCCCGGCATCTGTGTCCGTCCGCTGCGCACCCTGCACGGCGTCGACGAGTTCACCGAGGTCTTCCTCGACGACGTACGTGTCCCGGGTGAGCGCCTGCTCGGCGCGCCGGGCGACGGCTGGCGGCTGGCCATGGACCTGCTGCCGCACGAGCGGTCCACCTGCTTCTGGCACCGGATCGCGCATCTGCACAGCCGGCTCGACCGGCTGCTGGCCGACGGCTGCGAGCCGGACGCCGACTCCCTCGGCGCCGCCTGGCTCGACCTGCACACCGCGCGCTGCCGGTCCGCGCTCACCCAGCGGACGCTGGCCGAGGACGGCCGGCTGGGGCCGGAGACATCCGTGGACAAGATCCTCCTCGCCACCGCCGAACAGCGGCTGTACGACACCGCGCGCGACCTGCTGCCCGGGACCGTCGAGCTGACGGACGCGGGCGCATGGCGCACCGAGTACCTCTACTCGCGTGCGGCGACCATCTACGGCGGCACCGCGGAGATCCAGCGCAACATCGTCGCCCGCCGCCTGCTGGACCTCGGGAAGGAGTGAGCGCGCGTGGACGCCGACGAGCGCGACCTGCTGGAGCAGGTCCTGCGCAAGACGATGACGGCCGCCTCGGGCACAGCCGTGGACGCCTCGCTCGCCGGTCTCGGCTGGGCACAGATGCTGACCGAGGAGCCCGGCACGGCGATCCCGCTGGTGTTCCGTCTGCTCGGGGAGACGGGAGCGCACGCGTCGGTCCTCAACGACGTGGTCCTGCGGGAGGCGGGGAGCCCGCACGGCCGGACGCTCGCGTTGCCGTACACCGGCGGGACATGGCTGGAGTGGGCACGGGACGACAGCACGGACGGCTGTGCCCTCGACCCCGCACTGCCGTTGCGGCGCGTGGGGGCGGGCGGTCCCGTGCCCCTGGCCGACGGACGCCGGGCGCTCGGCTGGTGGCTGCTCGGAACCGGGCGGGCGATGCTCGCGCTGGCCCGCCGGCATGTCCTGGACCGGCACCAGTTCGGCCGCCCGCTCGCCTCCTTCCAGGCACTGCGGCACCGGCTGGCCGAGACGTACACCGCCCTGGAAGGCGCAGAGGCGGCCCTGACGGCCCCCGGGGACGACCACACCTCCGCCCTGCTGGCCAAGGCCGCCGCCGGCCGGGCCGCCCTCACCGCCGCCCGCCACTGCGGGCAGGCGCTCGGCGGGATCGGCTTCACCGCCGAACACGATCTGCACCGGCACGTCAAACGCGCCCTGGTCCTCGACGGACTGCTCGGCTCCGCCCGCGACCTGACGCGTGAGGCGGGCACGCTGCTGCTGCGCGAGGGCCGGACGCCGCGTCTCGTCGACCTGTGAGGAGAGCCGCGTGACCATCGACCTCTGGAACGATCTGCTCGACTGCCTCGATCTGACGGCCGTGGACGAGCACGTCTTCGAGGGCCGCTCCCAGCGGCTGGAGTACCGCCGCCTGTTCGGTGGACAGCTCCTGGCCCAGTTCGCCGGCGCGGCCTCCCGGTCCGTGACCGGCAAGGAACTCAAGTCCCTGCACGCCCAGTTCCTGCGCGAGGGCCGCACCGGGGAACCGGTGCGCTACGAGGCCGAGGTGCCGCAGCAGGGCCGCACGTTCGCGACCGTACGGCTCACCGCTCGGCAGCAGCACGGGGTGATCGCCGTGGCGAATGCCGGCCTGCACACATGGGAGGAGGGACCGGACCGCCAGACGGCCGGCACGCCCGCGGCCCTTCCCGGCCCGGAGCGCCGGGTGGACCTCGCGCTGCTGCCGTGGGAGTCCCGGGCGGCGAGCGACCTCGACACCGAGAAGGCCGAGCCGGCCGTCCACGAGCTGTGGACCCGCATCCCCGCGGCGCCCCGGGCCGCCGCGCCCGCCCTCCTGTCGTACGCCACCGATCTGACACCGATCGGTACCGCCCTGCGGCCGGTAGCGGGGGTGACACAGGCGGACGCGGGCACGGTGTTCGTGTCGGCCGTCACCGCGCACACGGTGTGGTTCCACCGGCCGTTCGCCACCGGTCGGTGGCTGCTGCTGCGCCAGCACAGTCCGCTGGCCGCGCACGGCCGGTGCTTCGGGCGCGGGGACGTACTCACCGAGGAGGGCGAACTGCTCGCGTCCTTCGCCCAGGAGGCGTTGCTGCGGTTCGTCTGAGCGCCACCGGGAGCCCCGGGCCTCCTGCTCCGGCCCGGGGCTCCCGCGTGGGTACGGTCAGGGCGCGGGCACCTCAAGCACCAGCGCCGACCCCATGCCGCCGCCCGCGCACATGGCGGCGACACCCACTCCCCCGCCCCTGCGGCGCAGTTCGTGGACCAGGGTGACGATCATGCGGGTGCCGGTCGCCGCGACCGGGTGGCCGAGGGAGCAGCCGCTGCCGTTGACGTTCACGGTGTCCGGGTCCAGGCCGAGACGGCGGACGGCGGCGACGGCCACCGACGCGAACGCCTCGTTGATCTCGAAGAGGTCGACGTCGGACACCGTCAGACCGGCCCGGTGCAGGGCCTTGGGGATGGCCTGGACCGGGGTCAGGCCGGTCTCGGCGGGGTCGACGGCGACCGAGGCCCAGGACCGTACGGTGGCCAGGGCGGGCAGGCCGAGACGTTCGTCCGCCACCGCGACCGCGGCCGCCGCGTCGTTGGCGCCGCAGGCGTTGCCGGCGGTGATGGAGAAACCCTCGATCTCCGGGTGCAGCGGCTTGAGCGCGGCGAGGCGTTCCGCGCTGGTGTCGCGGCGCGGGTGCTCGTCGGCCTCGAAGGGTCCGTACGGGGTGTCGACGGGCACGGTCTCGTCCTTGAAGCGTCCTTCGTCGAGCGCGCGGACGGCGTTGCGGTGCGAACGCAGCGCCCAGGCGTCCATCTCCTCGCGGGTGATCCCGGCACGCACCGCGGTGTTCCAGCCCACGGTGATCGACATGTCGAGGTTGGGCGCGTCGGCGCGATCCGGGTGGGACGGCGGTACCCAAGGACCGTCGACGCCCTGGAAGGACAGTTTCGGTGCGGTGGACGCGGAGTTGACGCCGCCGGCGAGCACCAGCCGGTCCATGCCGGCCCGGACCGTGGCGGCGGCGGTCTGCACCGCCGCCAGGCCGGCCGCGCAGTGCCGGTTCAGGGCGAGTCCTGGCACCTGTGGCAGTCCGGCGGTCAACGCGGCGTGCCGGGCGACGACTCCGCCGCCGTAGTGGGACTCGGCGAGGACCACGTCGTCCACGAGGCCGGGGTCGAGTCCGTCCGCGACCGCGGTGACGATGTGGTCGGCCAGTTCGTGGGCGGTGGTCTCGCGCAGGCTTCCTTTGAACGCGGTGCCGATGGGGGTGCGCAGGGCGGCGACGAGCACGGCTTCAGACATCGGCGGTCTCCTCCGGTTCGGCCGGGCCGACGGGTCCGGCCGGTTCGGCCGGCATGGCGGCTTCGGCCAGTTCGGCCAGTTCGGCCACGAGTGTGCGGCGCAAGAGCTTTCCCGTGGGGGTGCGGGGCAGTTCGGGGCGGAAGACTACGGTGTCCGGGGTCTTCGAGGAACGCAGGCGCCGTTTGGCGAAGGCGCGGATCTCGTCCGGGTTCCCGGCGCCCACCAGCACGGCGACCAGCCGCTGCCCCCACTCCGGGTCGGGCAGCCCGAGCACGGCGGCCTCTTCGACGCCCGGGTGCCGGAGCAGGACGTCCTCGATCTCGGCGGGCGCGATGTTCTCGCCGCCCCGGATGATCGTGTCGTCGGCGCGGCCGTCGAGGAACAGGTAGCCGTCCTCGTCCAGGCGGCCCCGGTCACGGGTGGCGAACCATCCGTCCCCGCCGCCGACGTCACCCGCGCCCTCGTACTCGCCCGAGATCTGCGCGCCGCGCACGAAGACGAGGCCCCTCTCCCCGGAGCCGAGCACCTTGCCGTCCTCGTCGCGGATCTCGACCTCGACGCCGGGCAGCGGGCGGCCCACCGAGCCCAGCCGCGCACGCACCGCCGGCTCTTCGGACGCGGCGGCCCGCCGGTGGTCGTCGGGGCCGAGCACGCAGACGGAGGAGGCGGTCTCGGTCAGCCCGTAGGCGTTGACGAAGCCGGTGTCCGGGAACTGCCGCAGGGCGCGCTCCACCACCGGGAGCGGGCAGCGCGCGCCACCGTAGGCGAGGTTGCGCAGCGTCGGTACGTCCGCCTGCGCGTCACCCAGCACGGCGGTCACACGTGCCAGCATGGTCGGTACCACCATGGCGTGGGTGACGCCCTCGCGGCGCACCGTCGCCAGCCAGTCGGCCGGTGCGAAGGTGCTCTGGTAGACGACGCGGCGGCCGGCATACAGGTTCGTGAGCAGGTTCATCAGCCCGGCGACGTGGTACGGCGGAAGCGCCACCAGGCTCGCGTCGCTCGGTTGCGCCGACCCGAAGTCCTGGGTGGTGAAGACGTAGGCGAGCAGGTGGCGGTGGCGGAGCAGGGCGGCCTTGGGGGCGGCGGTGGTGCCGCTGGTGTAGAG
Organism: Streptomyces sp. NPDC004629; assembly: GCF_042873595.1. NCBI lineage: Bacteria > Bacillati > Actinomycetota > Actinomycetes > Kitasatosporales > Streptomycetaceae > Streptomyces > Streptomyces sp. NPDC004629. The sequence goes on from NZ_JBIALO010000011.1 coordinate 28,596, forward strand.
GACGACCGCGACGGCCTCCTGGTCCTGCGGCACGGGCTGCCACGCGGCTTCCCCTCTCGCGGTGAGCAGCCCGTGGAGATCGTCCGGGCGCAGCACCGCGGCTCCGGGGTGCCGGGCGATCAGTGCGCTCAACTGGTCCTCGCCGAGCCGGTAGTTGAGAGGGACGAAGGGGATACCGGCGAGTGCCGCGCCGAACAGGGCGACTGGGTAGGCCGGATGGTTCGGCCCCAGGTAGAGGACGACGGAACGGCCGCGGAAGCGGTCGGCGGCGTGACGCGCGAGGTGCTGGAGTTCGGCGGCCAAGAGCGTACGGCCGCCTTCGGTGACGGCCGGCCGGTCGTGAGCCGAAGCGGCCATTTCCAGGATCACGGCTATGTTCATGAGAATGCCATTCTCCTACACTCAGATCCTTACTCGCAAGAGAGGGGAACGACGATGCGCATCGATGGTTGCGCGGCCCTGGTGGTGGGCGGCGCCGGCGGACTGGGCGAGGCCACGGTCCGGCGGCTCGCCGCGGCGGGTGCCCGGGTCGTGGTCGCCGACCTCGCCGACGACAAGGGCAAGGCCCTGGAGGCGGAGCTGGGGGTGCGCTACGTCCGCACCGATGCCACCGACGAGGACTCCGTCCGGGCCGCGGTCGACGAGGCCGAACGGGCGGGCGCCTTCCGGATCGCGGTGGACTGTCACGGAGGGCCCGCGAGCGGCGGGCGGCTCGTCGGCAAGGACGGCGCTGCCCTGGCACTGGACGGTTTCCGCACGACCATCGACATCTATCTGACCGGAGTCTTCAACGTGCTGCGACTGGCCGCCGCGGCCATCGGCCGCACGGAGCCCGTCGACGGGGACGGCGGACGCGGGGTCGTCGTCACCACCTCGTCCATCGCGGCGTACGAAGGGCAGATCGGCCAACTGCCGTACGCGGCGGCGAAGGGCGGTGTCTCGGCGATGACCCTGGTCGCGGCCCGTGATCTGTCACCGCTCGGCATACGCGTGGTCACCGTCGCCCCGGGCACGGTCCTGACACCGGCGTACGGGAAGGCCGGGGACCGGCTGGAGGCGTACTGGGGCCCCCAGGTGCCGCACCCGCGGCGGATGGGGCGCCCCGACGAGTACGCCGCGCTGGTGCAGCATCTGTGCGAGAACGACTACCTCAACGGGGAAGTGGTGCGGCTGGACGGGGCGTTGCGCTTCCCCCCGAAGTAGCGGCCGGGTGAAGTCGGGGCCGGTACGTGACGGAAGGGCCTCGCGATCGGCGCGGCCGTCGCCCCGTCAGACGTGGTCGCCGTGTTCGCCGAGCCGCGGCGGCGGACCGTACTCCGGCTCGTATCCGGTGACCCGGAACGGACTGCCGACCATCCGGTGACCGCCCGCCTCCACCACCGCGTCGGGCGCGTCGGCGAGGGCCTCGGGCAAGGCGCGTACGGCGGCGGCGGGCACGAGCAGGGGCCGCAGCCGGGCCTCCCAGCCCGTCGCCGTGTCCGCGGCGAGGGCCTTCGTCACGGCGGCGACGACCTCGTGGCGACGGGCCGCCCGCTCGGGCATCGTGGTGAAGCCGTCGATGCCCGCCTCGGCGGCGAACGCACGCCAGAAGCCGTCATGGGTGATGAACAGGGCCAGGTGGCCCTCGGCGGTCGGGAAGAGCTGGGCGGGCACGTAGTAGGCGTGGGCGCCGCCGAGGCGCCGCGGGGCGGTGCCCTCGTTCAGCCAGGCGGAGGCGTGGTAGTTGAGCTGCGAGAGCATCACGTCCCGCAGGGAGACGTCGATCTGCCCGCCCCGCCCGGAGACCACCTGCGCCAGCAGGCCGAGCGCGGCGGCGAACCCGGCCGAGTTGTCGGCGGAGGAGTAGCCGGGCAGCTGGGGCGGGCCGTCGGATGCGCCGGTGAGCGCGGCGATCCCGGTGGCGGCCTGCACGACGTAGTCGAAGGCGGGCCGGTCGCCCGCGTCCATGCCCCAGCCGGTCAGGGCCACGCACACCAGTCGCTCGTTCCAGGCTCTGAGCGCCTTGTAGGTGAGGCCGTAGCGGTGGACGGCGGACGGTTTGAGATTGGCCAGGAGTGCGTCGGCATCCCGGACGAGTTCGTGCAGCCGTCCCTGGCCCTCCGGGGTGCCCAGGTCCAGGCGGATGGACCGCTTGCCCCGGTTGAGGCTGGCGAAGTAGGCGTCCGAGACCTGGCGTGACAGGTCCCCGCCGGGCGGTTCGATCTTGGTGACCTGCGCGCCGAGGTCGGCCAGCAGCATCGAGGCGTAGGGGCCGGCCAGAATGTGCCCGACTTCCAGGACGCGCAGCCCCGCCAGGGGGCCTGGCTCGCTCACCGGAGGTCCGCGGCGATCGCCGCCACCGCGTCGCGAGTGCGCAGCTTGGAGGCCACCAGTTCCTCCCGTCCGCCGCCGATGGGCAGCAGGCGGACGGACAGGTCGGTCACCCCGGCGTCCGCGAACCGCTCGAAGCGGGCCCGGATGGCGGCCTCGTCGCCGGCCGCGCACAGGTCGCCGACGTCGCGGGCGTCGCCGTACTCCAGCAGGCGCTGGTAGTTGGGCGACACCTCGGCCTCGCCGAGGATGCGGTTGGCGCGCTCGCGGGCGGCGTCCACCTCGTGAGGGCCGCACAGACACACCGGGATGCCGGCCACGATGCGCGGTGCCGCGCGGCCCGCCTCCCGCGCCGCCTTGGTGATCGTCGGGACGACGTGTTCGGCGACCGCCCGTTCGTCCGCCATCCACAGCACGGTCCCGTCGGTCAGCGCGCCCGCCGTGCGCAGCATCACCGGGCCGAGTGCGGCCAGCAGGACCGGCAGCGGCGAGACCGGGCCGAGGGTGAGCGGGTTGTGGACGCGGAAAACGTCGTTCTCGACGTCCACCGACGCCGCGCCGCCGACCGCGGTGTTCAGGACCTCCAGGTAGGCGCGGGTGTACGCGGCCGGCTTCGCGTAGGCGATGCCGAGCATGTCGCGCACGATCCAGTGGTGGGAGGCGCCGACGCCCAGGGCGAGACGTCCACCGGCCGCCGCATGCGCGGACAGCGCCTGACGGGCGAGGGCGACGGGGTGCTGGGCGTGCACCGGCACCACCGCCGTGCCCAGTTCGATCCGCGAGGTGGCCCGGCCCATCAGGGTGACGGCCGTCAGCGCGTCGAAGTCGGTGGGCACCTGTGGCACCCACACGGTGTCGAATCCGGCCGCCTCCGCCCAGCGGGCGTCGTCGACCATACGGTCCGCCTTGTACCCGGCATCGCCCCGTTCGGGGCCGCTCATCACTCCGACTCGCATGTCAGTCCTCGGGGATCGATAGGGCCTGGGAAGCGGCGGTCAGGGCCCGGATGTCCGCGACGATGGCGTCCAGTGCCGTGCCCGTGGGGAACACGGCGGCGGCCCCGGCCTCGTACAGCCGGTCCACGTCCGCGGCCGGGATGGTGCCGCCGACCACGACGGGGATGTCGTCGGCGCCGGCCGCGCGCAGCGCGTCCACCGTGCGGCGGGTCAGCGCGAGATGGGCGCCGGACAGGATGGACAGCCCGACCAAAGCGACGTCCTCCTGCACGGCGGTGGCGGCGATGTCGTCGACGCGGCGGCGGATGCCGGTGAACACCACCTCGAACCCGGCGTCCCGCAGTGCCCGCGCGACGAGTTTCGCCCCGCGGTCGTGCCCGTCGAGTCCGGGCTTGGCGACGAGGACCCGTACCGGCAAGGTCATCAGAACACCACCGGCTGCCGGAACTCGCCCCACACCTCGCGCAGGGCGCCGGCGATCTCGCCCACCGTGCAGTAGGCGGTGGCGCAGTCGATCAGGGGGGCCATGAGGTTGCTGTCTCCTTCGGCGGCTCGTTTCAGGTCGGCGAGGCGGGCGCGGACATCGGTGCCGCTGCGTTCGGCCTTGACCCGCGCGAGCCGCTTGAGCTGCCCCTCCCGTCCCTCGGCGTCGAGTTCGTACGTGGCGAGATCGGGTGGGGGCTCCTCGGCGGTGAAGCGGTTGACGCCGACGACCGGGCGCTGCCCGCTGTCGACCTCCTGGTGCAGCCGCCACGCCTCGTCGGCGATGAGGCTCTGGAGGTAGCCGTCCTCGATGCAGCGGACCATGCCGCCGTGCGCCTCCAGGTCGGCCATGATCCGCTCGATGCGCTCCTCGGTGGCGTCGGTGAGCGCCTCCACGAAGTACGAGCCGCCGAGCGGGTCGGCGACCCGGGTCACGCCCGTCTCGTGGGCGAGGATCTGCTGGGTGCGCAGGGCGAGCGTCGCCGACTCCTCGCTGGGCAGCGCGAACGGTTCGTCCCAGGCGGCGGTGAACATCGACTGCACACCGCCGAGGACGGAGGCGAGCGCCTCGTAGGCGACACGGACGGTGTTGTTGCGGGCCTGCGGCGCGTACAGCGAGGCCCCGCCGGCCACGCAGCCGAAGCGGAACATGCTCGCCCGATCGGTCGTCGCGCCGAACCGCTCGCGCACGATGGTGGCCCAGCGCCTGCGCCCGGCGCGGTATTTGGCGACCTCCTCGAAGAAATCGCCGTGCGTGTAGAAGAAGAAGGAGATCTGCGAGGCGAACTCATCGATGGTCATACGCCCGCGTGCGAGGACCGTCTCGCAGTACGTCACCCCGTCGGCCAGGGTGAACGCCATCTCCTGCACGGCGTTGGCGCCCGCGTCCCGGAAGTGCGCCCCGGCGACGGAGATGGCGTTGAAGCGGGGCACCTCGGCGGCGCAGAACTCGATGGTGTCCGCGATCAGACGCAGGGACGGCTCGGGTGGCCAGATCCAGGTGCCGCGGGAGGCGTACTCCTTGAGGACGTCGTTCTGGATGGTGCCGGTCAGTTTCGCGCGCGGGATGCCGCGTCTCTCGGCGGCGGCGACGTAGAAGGCGAGCAGGATCGCGGCCGTGCCGTTGATGGTGAAGCTGGTGCTGATCAGGTCCAGGGGGATGGAGTCGAAGAGGATCTCGGCGTCGGCGAGGGTGTCGAGGGCGACGCCGACGCGGCCGACCTCGTCGGCGTACTCCGGGTCGTCGGAGTCGTATCCGCACTGCGTGGGCAGGTCGAGCGCGACCGACAGGCCGGTGCCGCCCTGGTCGAGGAGGTAGCGGTAGCGGCGGTTGGACGCCTCGGGGGTGCCGAAGCCGGAGTACTGGCGCAGCGTCCAGGTGCGGCCCCGGTAGCCCGTGGGGAAGTTGCCACGGGTGAAGGGGAACACGCCCGGAGGTGGCGGGTCCGCGGGGCGGTCTGCGGGGCCGTAGACGGGCTTCAGCGGTAGTCCGGAGGCGGTGCGGAGGTCATCGGTCATGGCGGGGCGTCGTCCTTGGATGGATGGGGCGGCCTCGGGCTTGCGCCCGCGAGGTCGTCGGCCGTGTCGGGGGCGAGGTCGGCCCCGCGTTCGTTCAGGAAGCCGTGCGGCCGTCCGGCCGCGGCCGGTCAGCGCAGTCGGTCCTTCAGCACCTTGCCGGTCGCGGTGAGCGGCAGGCCGGCGCGGAACTCGACGTGGCGGGGCACCTTGAACCCGGCCATCCGTTCCTTGGCCCACGCGATCAGCTCGGACTCCGTCACCTCGCCTCGCCGCACCACGAACGCCTTGCCGACCTGGCCCATCCGTGCGTCGGGCACGCCGACGACGGCGACCTGGGCGACGGCCGGGTGCTTCAGCAGGAAGCCCTCGATCTCGGCAGGGTAGGCGTTGAAGCCCCCGACGATGAACATGTCCTTCTTGCGGCCGACGATCCTCAACCGGCCTTCCGCGTCCAGTTCCCCGAGGTCGCCGGTGTGCAGCCAGCCGTCCGCGTCGATGGCCTCGGCGGTGGCCTCGGGATCGTCGAGGTAGCCGCGCATCACGGAGTAGCCCCGTACCAGGACCTCCTGGTCGTCGGCGATACGCACCTCCAAGCCCTCGCAGGGCCGGCCGACGGTCGTGGCCACCGCTTCGTAGGGGTCACCGGGCCGGGACGCCGTCACGGTGCCGGCCTCGGTGAGGCCGTAACCGGTCATCAGGTGACTGAACGGCAGTTCCGTGGTGATCCGGCGTACCAGTTCCACGGGGATGTCGGCGGAGCCGGTCACCGCGACCCGCAGCGACGACAGGTCCCGTCCGCCGTCGGCCTCCAGCAGGCAGTGGTAGAGGGTCGGGGGGCCCGGCAGGACGGTCACCCGTTCCTTCTCGACCAGTTCCAGTACGCGGTCCACGTCGAACACCGCGAGCGGGAGCGCCGTCGCGCCCCGGATCAGGGAGGCTACAAGGCCCGCCTTGTAGCCGAAGATGTGGAAGAACGGGTTGACCATCAGATACCGGTCGCCCTGCCGGAGCCGGGCCAGGTCGCACCACTCCGTGTACAGCCTGAGGGTCTGCCCGTGCGTGGTCATCACGCCCTTGGGGCGGCCCGTCGTCCCGGAGGTGTAGACGATGTCGGCCAGGTCGTTCTCGCCCACCTCACGCTCCAGCGGCTTCCCGGAGGCGAGGAACCCGTCCTTGCCCAGGTCGATGACGGGCACGCCGGGCGGTGCGGTGAACTCCCGGTCCAGGAAGCCGTTCCGGACGAGCAGCGCCTTTGCTCCGCTGCGTACGACGATGTCGTGCGCCTCTTCCTCACGGAACCGGGTGTTCACCGGAACCAGTACCCCGCCGGCGGTCAACAGCCCGAAGGCGGCGACGATCCACTCGGCCGAGTTCGGCGCCCACAGTGCGACCCGGTCCCCCGGGCCGACGCCCGCCGAGGCGAACGCTCCCGCGGTGCGCCGGACCCGGTCGGCCAGCTCGGTGAAGGTCAGTCGCAGATCGCCGTCGACCACGGCCTCGGCGTCGCCGAACCGGTCGGCCGCGTCCCGGACCAGGTGCGGAATGCTGCGCCAGCGACCGGTGGGGGTCATGCGTCGATCAGCCGGGCCAGGTTGCCGCCCATCACCTTCGCCTTGTCCTCCTCGCTGAGCCGCGTGAGGTGGTCGACGTAGGTGACGGGGTCGGCGAGACCCTCCGGGTGGGGGTAGTCGGAGCCGAACAGGACGCGCTCGATGCCGATGAGGTCGCCGAGCCGGGCCATGTCCTCCTCCCAGAACGGGCTGATGTGGATGTTCCGCCGCAGGACCTGGACCGGGTCCTCCTGGAACTCGTGCGGCATCTTCTTGTGGACGTCGGCCAGCCGGCCGAGGACCGGCTCCACCCAGGAGGCGCCGTTCTCGATGACCGCGATCTTCAGCTCGGGGAAGCGGGACAGCGCCCCGTGGCAGATCAGGGAGGTGACCGCGTCCTCGATGGGCCGCCACTCGTGGACCTGACGGAAGGCGTTGGGCTTGAACGGCAGGAACTCGCGCCGCCTGCCCTCCCAGTCGTTGGCGTAGTTCGCGTAACCGGAGTCGGAGGAGTGCAGGGCGACCAGGACGCCGGTCTGGACGACCCGCTGCCAGAACGGGTCGAACTCCGGCAGCGCGAAGGACCTGGTGCCGCCGTAGCCGGGTACGGGGGCGGGCCGGACCAGGATGGCCCGCGCTCCTCGTTCGACCACCCAGTTCAGCTCGTCGACCGCCTGCTCGACGATCGGGAGGCTGATGACGGGGACCGTGAAGATGCGGTCCTTGTAGGTGAAGCCCCAGGTCTCGTGCAGCCACTGGTTGAGGGAGTGGACGACCGCGTGGATCAGCTCCGGGTCGTCCTTCATGCGTTCCTCGATGAGGCTCGCCAGTGTCGGGAACATCAGGCTGCGCTGCACCCCCAGCCGGTCCATCAGCTCCAGGCGCGGGCCCGGCTCGCGGAAGGCGGGGATGGAGTGCATCGGCTCGCCGAAGATCTCCCGGCGGGTCTTGCCGTCGGGGTTGCCGACCTTGAAGTACTCCTCCATGGCGCCGGGGCGGGCCACCACGTCGAAGGTGGGGTTGGGGATGTACTCGCTGATCCGTCCGCGTATCGCGATCTTGGTGCGGTCGCGGACCGTCACGTACTCGATGGCCCCGTCGTACTCCTTCGGGAGGTACTTGGTCAGCGCCTCCCTGGTCTCGTAGAGGTGGTTGTCCGCGTCGAAGAGCGGATACGTAAGCGCGCGAGACGGCATATAGATCCTCCTTCGCTAATTTAGAGAATCGTATTCTCACTAGGCGGGAGTAGCAATGTGGTTGCGGAGGACGAACTTCTTCACCTTGCCGCTGGGCGTGCGCGGGAAGTCGTCCACGGCGTGGACCCGCTCGGGCCACTTCTGCCGCGCCAGGCCGGCCCGTTCGAGATGCAGCCGCAGCTCGGCCAGGCTCGGAGTCCGCCACCCGTGCCGCATGCGCAGCACGGCGGCGGCGCGCTCGCCGAGCCCCGGATCGGGTACGGCGACCACGGCGGCCTCTGCCACCCCGGGCAGGCCGAGCAGGATCTCCTCGACCTCCAGGGCACTGATGTTCTCCCCGCCGCGGATGATCACGTCCGCCTTGCGGTCGGTGATCGTCAGCCAGCCATCGGCGTCGAGCGTGCCGATGTCACCGGTGCGGTACCAGCCGTCGGCGTCGAACGAGGCCCGGGTCAGGTCGGGATCGGTGTAGCCGAGGCACAGGTCGGGGCCGCGGGTGAGGATCTCGCCGTCCCCGTCGAGGCGCAGTTCGACGCCGGGCAAGGGGATGCCGTCGGTGTGCAGGCGCTTGCCGGCGGGACCGTCGTAGGGGGTGCAGGTGACGGACGGATGCTCGGTGGAGCCGTACGCGCGGAACACGCTGATCCCCAGCGACTCCAGCCGGGTGGTCACGGCCGAGGGCACGGCCGCCCCGCCGAGGCCCGCGTATCTGAGGCGGGCGATGTGCTCGGGGGTGCAGTCGGGGTGGTCGAGCAGGCTGGTCATGTAGTACGTCGCCCCGCCCCCGACGGTCAGTCCCGCGCCGCGCATGAGGGCGAGCGCCTGGGCGGGGTCCCAGGTGTCGCCCAGGTTGACGGGCGATCCGTCGAGGACGGGGATCAGGAAGGCGTTCACCATCCCGATGAAGTGCCCGACCGGGGCGACGGTGAACTGGCGCCCGCGGTCGGGCGGGTAGGAGGCGGCGAGCTGCCGCGTCTCGTAGCCGAGCGTGCGGTGGCTGTGCACCACGCCCTTCGGGTCCCGGGTGGTACCGGAGGTGAAGGCGATCAGCGCGGGCGCGCCCGGGTCGACCGGGAGCACCCCGGACATCGGCTCATCGGCGAGCAGGCCGTCGAAGTCACGGCCCACGACCCCGACGACCGGCACTCGTTCGCACAGGTCCGGGTGGAACTCCTGGCGTCCGAAGCGCTCGGCGGCGAAGAACGCCTTCGGGCGGGTCGCCTCGACTATGTAGGCGACCTCCTTCCTTCCGTAGAAGTGCACGACGGGGACCACCACGGCGCCGAGGAAGGCCGAGGCCCAGAACACGGCGGCGGCCTCCGTCCAGTTGGGCAGTTGCATGACCACCACGTCACCGGGTCCGACCCCGCGCTCGCGCAGCCCGGCGGCCAGCCGCCGGGCGGCCAGTTCCACCTCGGCGAACGTCCCGGACCACGGCCGGACAGCGGAGTGCACGCGGAATTCCACGTCCCCCGACTTGGCCAGTCCGCCCGCCAGCAGATCACCGAGGGTCTCGCGCGTCCACCAGCCGGCCTCCTCGTAGCGGGTGACCAGGTCGGACGGGACGGTCCGCAGTTGGGCGGAGGAAAACGTCGACATGCCTGGGGCACTCCTCTCCCACGCGATGAGCGTTACGAGAATTGCACTCTCCCATGACGAGAAGGTAAGTTCCATACATGGCACGCGACCACGGCTTCCATCCGGTACGGATCATCCGGGTCACCGACGAGGCGCCGGATGTGCGCACCTTCACCCTTGACGCCTCCTTCCCCTACCGCGCCGGGCAGTTCCTGACGTTCAAGGCCCGCGGAGCCCTGCGCAGCTACTCGATGTCGAGTTGCCCCGACAGCGACGGCGAGGTGTGCGTGACCGTCAAGCGGGTGCCGGGCGGGCTCGTCTCGGAGTGGATGCACAAGGAACTGAAGCCGGGCGACACCCTGTATGCGACCCGTCCCGCCGGAGCGTTCTGCCTGCGCGCGGAGGGCACGGGACGGGCGCTCGTCGCCTTCGCGGGCGGCAGCGGAATCACCCCCGTGTTCTCCCTCGTGAAGAGCGCGCTGGTCACCACCTCCCGGTCCGTCCGGATACTGACGGCCCATCAGAGCCGGGAGGCCGCCATCTTCTTCGCGGCCTTGAACGCGCTCGCCGTCCGGTACTCCGGGCGGTTCGAGGTGCGCCATCACCTGGACGACCGGGACGGACTGGTCACCGGGGACGAGATCCGCGCCCTGGCGGGCGAGCGGCCCCGGGACACCGACTTCTACGTGTGCGGCCCGGCCCCGTTCATGGATCTGGTGGAGCGGACGCTGACCGGGGCGGGGGTGAGCCCCGAGCAGATCATCGTCGAGCGCTTCACGCCGGCGGCGACCGCAGCTGCCACGCCGCTCACGGCCTCCCCGCCGGCCGGTACGCCCGCTCCCCCGCCGGGCACGGTCACGGTCGGCCTGCGCGGACAGCGCCGTACCGTTCCACAGCGGCCGGGCGAGACCCTGTTGCAGACCGCGCGCCGGGCGGGGTTCACGCCGCCCTTCTCCTGCGAGTCCGGCGACTGCGCCACCTGCATGGCCCGACTGACGGCCGGCGAGGCCAAGATGCGGGTGAACAACGCCCTGGACGCCGACGAGGTGGCGGAGGGCTGGGTGCTCACCTGCCAGGCCGAGCCGACCTCCGCCGAGGTGACCATGGTGTACGAGGACTGAACCGTCAAGCCCGACGACCGGAAGGCCGCGCATGGTTGAGCTGGAGCTTGAGGACGGCCTGGCCGTCGTCACGATCGACCGCCCGCACGCCCGCAACGCCCTCGGCCTCGACACCATGGGCGAGTTGGAAGAGGCGCTGGACGCGGCCGGCGGCGCGGCGGCGCTCGCGGTGACCGGATCGGGTGACCGGGCGTTCGTGTCCGGGGGTGACCTGAAGGAACTGTCCAAGCTCCGTACGGAGTCGGAGGCGTCCGGGATGGCGCTGCGGATGCGGGCGCTGTGCGACCGGATCGCCGCCTTCCCCGGCCCGGTGGTGGCCGCGCTGAACGGGCACGCGCTCGGCGGCGGGGCGGAGGTCGCGGTCGCGGCGGACCTCCGGGTGGCGGCCGACGACGTCCGCATCGGTTTCAACCAGACGAAGCTGGCGATCGTGCCGGCCTGGGGCGGGGCCGAGCGGCTGGCCCGGCTGGTGGGACCGGGGCGGGCCCTGCTGCTCGCGGGGACCGGCCGGGTGCTGGACGCCACCGAGGCGGAGCGGGTGGGCCTGGTCGATCTGGTGCTGCCGCGTGCGGAGTTCGACCGGGGCTGGCGGGAGGTGGCGCGGTCCCTCGCGACGCGCCAGGGGCGCGAGATCAAGGACCTGACGACGCGCGCCCGTTCGCCGCAGGAGGCCGCCGCGGCCTTCGCCCGGCTGTGGGTGTCGCAGGAACACTGGGAAGCGGCGGAGAAGGTGATGTCCCGTGGCAAGTGAAGTCCGTGTGGAGGAGGGGCCGTTCGGGCCGGAGGTACGGCCGGAGGGCGCCGCGGCCGAGCAGACCGTGCTGTACGTGCACGGCGATCCGCGGCTGGCGGGCACCCCGCAGGACGCGCTGCCGACCGCCCGGGAGCTTGCACGGCTCACCGGCCGGGCGGTGGTGTGCGCGCGGTACCGCCCTCGCTTCCCGCAGGCGCTTGAGGACGTGTACGCCGCCTGGGAGCACTGCCACGACCGGGGGCCGGTGGCGGTGGCCGGCAAACGGCTCGGCGGCGCTCTGGCGGCCGGGCTGCTGCTGCGCCTGCGGGACGCGGGCGCACCGCTTCCGACCTGCGCGGTGCTGACGTCCCCGGTGCTCGACTTCACCCTCGACGCGCCGAGTCTGCTTCTCAACGCGGTGGCCGACCGCGCGATGGACGCCGGGTCGCTCCCTGGGCGGGCGGCGGCGTACGCAGGAACCACCCCGCGCGACCATCCGCTGCTCAGCCCGCTCCACGGCAACCTGCACGGACTGCCCCCGCTGCAACTGCACGCGGCGGGCACGGAGGTGCTTCTGGACGACACCTTGTCGTTCGCCACCCGGGCGGCGCACTCCGGGGTCGCCGTGGACCTGCGCGTCTACGAGGACCTGTCGGCGCAGGGATGGAAGGCGCTGGGCGCCACGGTGGCGTTCCTGACGTCGTGGCGCAGGTCGGCGTCGTTCAGTTCGTCGGACGTCTGAGACCGCGGTGACGACGGCCGGCGGGGGCCCGCACGCCCCCGCCGTTCCTCATCGGTCACCGAGCAGGGACTCCGCGGCCCGCCAGGCCATCGCCATCACCGGCCCGTTGAGATTCCCCGCGACCATCACCGGCAGCACGGACGCGTCGACCACCCGCAGGTTGTCCACGCCCCGCACCCGCAGCTCCGGGTCGATCACGTCCTGCGGCGCGGAGCCCATCGCGCAGGTGCCGATGGCGTGGAAGCCGCAGTAGCCCCCGTCGAGGGCCGACCGCACGACGTCCTCCTCGGAGTCGGAGGCGACGGCCGCGCCGGGGAAGGTCTCGCGCCGGATGCGGGAGGCGATGGGGTCGGTGGCGAAAAAGTCGCGCAGCCGCCGGAACAGGTCGCCGGCCGCCTTCCGGTCGTGCGCCGAGGAGAAGTAGCCGGGGTCGATGTCCAAGGCGGCGTCGGGGTCGGCCGAGGTGATGGCCAAGGAGCCCTCCGAGGTGGGGCGCAGCACCATCGCACACGCCGACACCCCCGGCTCCCGCTCCACCTCCGCGGGCCTGCCCGGGTTCAGCGCGCTCAGGGACCAGGGTGCCAGCAGCACCTCGGCGTCGGGGCGTTCGGCGTCGGGACGGGACTTCAGGAAGGCCATCACGTCGTAGGCGGGCCTGGCCAGCGGTCCCTTGCGGGTGAGCAGATAGGCGGCACCGGTGCGGGCCTGGGCGAAGGAGCCGGCCAGCCGGCGGTTGGCGCCGAGCGGGGCGTTCAGGCGGAACCGCAGCGCCAGGCAGCGGTGCTCGCGCAGCCTGGCTCCCACCATCGCACGGTCGAGGCGTACGTCCACGCCCGCGGCGCGCAGCGCCTCGGCCGGACCGATGCCGGACAGCTGGAGCAGCTTGGGCGTGCCCAGGCTGCCGAGGCTGAGGATCACCTCGCGCCGGGCGCGGATCTCCTCACTCGACCCGTCGGCGGTGCGCACCCGTACGCCGGTCGCCTTGTCCCCGTCGAACAGCACACCGGTGACGACGGTGTGCGCGGCGATGACCAGGTTCCGGTGGGAGCGCGCGGGGCGGAGGAAGGCGCGGGCGGCGCTGAAGCGCTGACCGGCCTTGATGGTGGCCATCGCGTACCCGATGCGCTCACCGTCGTGCTCATTGACGTCGGGCACCGCCCGCAGCCCGAACGCCTCGCCGGTGGCGATCAGTTCGTCGCACAGCGGGTCCGGGTCGCGGACGGTGGAGACGTGCAGGGGGCCGCCGGTACCGCGGGTGGGCGAGGCGCCCAGAGCGTTGTTCTCGATGGCGCGGAAGGCGGGCAGGACCGAGTCCCAGCCCCATCCGGGGTTGCCCAGTGCCGCAAGGCCGTCCCAGTCGGCGCGGGTGCCCCGGTTGTAGACCATGCCGTTGACGGAGCTGGATCCGCCGAGCACCTTGCCACGCACCCACATGTCCGGGTTCCCGCCGGGCCGCACCGGGCGCGTGCGGTAGTGCCAGGAGTAGGACGGGTCACCGAAGAGCTTCCCGACGCCCTTGGGTATGCGCAGGTAAGGGTGGCGGCCGGGGCCGCCGGCCTCGACGAGCAGCACCCGGACGCCGGGGTCGCGCGAGAGCCGGTCGGCCAGCACACAGCCGGCCGACCCGGCGCCCGCGATCACGTAGTCGTACATCTCGTGGGACTCCTTCTCCGCGGCTCGGAGCGCCGGCGGGAACACCCGGTCGGTGCCGCAAGACGCGCACTTTGTGGGTCGGTCGGTGCCGGCATCGGTCCGGTCCCCGGGCCCCGCACCGCCGTGGGACGGGGTCGCGGCCGGCGCGCGGCCCCCGGCTCCCCGCGGCTCGGCCGGCCGGGTGGTCGTGGGGTCAGGGCACCGGTGTGTCGTCGCGGTACACCTGACCGCCCTTCATCACGAAGGTCACCCGCTCGGTGGCGGAGACGTCTGCCAGGGGGTCTCCGGCCACCGCGACGACGTCCGCGAGGAGGCCGGGTTCCAGGCGTCCCCGGTCATGGGCGTCGATCAGGTCGGCGGCGACCGTGGTCGCCGCCCGCAGCGCCTGCACGGGCCGCATGCCGCGGTCCACCAGGGCGCGCAACTCCAGCGCACCCCTGCCGTGCGGGATCGCGGGGGCGTCGGTGCCGAGGGCGACCTTCACACCGCGCCGGATCGCGCGGGCCGTGGACTCACGGGCGCGCGGGAAGACGTCGGCCGCCTTCGCCCTGAGGGCGGGATCGGCGTGTTCGATGTTCATCCCCTCGGTCAGGGAGGTGGTGGCGACCAGGAAGGTGCCGCGCTCCACCATCAGGTCGAGGGTGGCGTCGCTCGCCAGGAAGCCGTGCTCGATGCAGTCGATGCCGGCCTCCACGGCGGCCCGGATCGCCAAGTCGCCCATGCAGTGCGCGGCGACCTTCACACCCGCGCGGTGGGCCTCGTCCACGACGGCGCGCAGTTCCTCGTCCGAGTACTGCTGGGCGCCCGCCGGGCCGGTGTGCGACATGACCCCGTTGGACGCGCACACCTTGATGACCCGTGCGCCGTACTTGATCTGGTGGCGGACCGCCTTGCGCACCTCCGCCACGCCGTTGGCGATGCCCTCCTCCACGGTGAGCGGCAGCACGCCCGGGGCGAACGCCTGGAACATGGTCGGGTCGAGGTGTCCTCCGGTCGGGGCGATGGCGTGCCCGGCGGGCACCACGCGCGGGCCTTCGACCCAGCCGAGGTCGATGGCCTTCTTCAGCGCGACGTCGAGGAGGACGCCGCCGGTCTGCACGAACAGGCCGAGGTTGCGCACGGTGGTGTAGCCGCGCCTGAGGGTCCGGCGGGCGTTGGCCGCCGCGCGCAGGGTCCGCACGGCCGGGTCCTCCTGCACCGGGATGAGCGGGCTGCGGTGGTCGGGACCGCCGAGGAAGAGGTTGACCTCCATGTCCATCAGGCCGGGCATCAGGGTGACATCACCGAGGTCGCGTACCACCGTGTCCTCGGGGAGCCGGCTCGGCCGTCCCACCTCGGTGATGTGCTCGCCCGTCACCAGCAGCCCGCCCGGTTCGACGAGTTCGCCCTTGTCGATGTCGAGCAGCCGTGCCGCGCGCAGCAGTACGGGGGGCCGCCACGCCCTCTCCCGCGGCGCCATCAGGTGGCCGCCCCGTCGCGTGGTCCGGGTGGCGTGGGCGTGACGGTGAGGACAGGGGGCATGTGGGATCTCCGTGTCTGCTCGTGGGAGGGCACAGGACGCGGCGGGTAAACGATGATCTCTGTTATGGAGAATACCGTTTCCATCACCGTTCGGCGAGTGCCCGAGCGGACCCGGCGACCGAGCGCACACCGTGCAGGACGGTCAACCACCCTCGGACAGCAGCTCCTCCAGGCTCCGCACGGCGGGCTCCAGCGGCCCGAGCGAGAGACCCAGTTCCGCGGCGAGACCGGCGGCTACCGCGAGGTCCTTGCGCAGGAAGGCTCCGGCGCCGGCGGCCAGCCCGCTCACCCCGTCCCGGGCGGCGGCGGCCGTCGAGGCCCTGCTGGCCGCGCTGCCGTGCGACAGCGCTGCCAGCAGTGCGCCCTCCTCGACCCCGAGCCGCCGCCCGAGCCGCTCCGCCTGCGCGAGGAGCCCCAACTGGGCCGCGAACACCGCGTTGTTCAGCAGCTTGACGCTCTGCCCGGCGCCGAGCGGACCGACATGGAGCACCGGGTCGGCGTAGGCGCCGAGCGCGGGCCGCATCCGCTGCACCGCCCGCCCCTCTCCCCCGGCGAAGACCGTCAGTCGGCCGGCCTCGATGTCGTGCGGGCCGCCGCTGACCGGCACGTCCACGACGTCGGCGCCCAGGGCGGCGAGCGCCCGCACGGTCCTCGGGTCACCGGTGGTGTGCACGGCGAGGACCGCACCGGAAGGGAGTGCGGGGAGCAGTGCCTCGTCGAGGCACACCTCACGGACCTGGGCGTCCGTGAGGACGCAGACGAGGACGGCATCCGCGCCGCGTGCCGCGGCGGCGAGCGAGGTGACGGGCTCGGCACCGTCGCGGGCCAGCGCCTCGCGCACCTCCAAGCCGCGGGCGTACACGCGCACCCGATGCCCCGCCCGGACGAGACACCGCACCATGGGGCGGCCCATCCGTCCGGCACCGACGAAACCCAGCTCCATGACGACCTCCGTCTCCGTGCCCGGCAACGCGCCGGCACCTTTCGGAAATACCATTCTCCGATATCGTTAGCACAACTCTCTTCGATGGGAGTCACCTGGCCCTGCGGCCGGCCCGGCTCATCGAGGCGAGGCAGGACGACGGTGACGACGACCGGTGAGGAGTGGTGGATGTACGACGAGGAGCGGCAGGAGGCGGCGCGGACGGTGCGCCGGGAGGTGATCGGCGACGACGAGTCGCACGCCGGACTCCCCGCACCCGAGGGGTACCGCGACTACCTGACCGCCATGGCGTGGGGCGTGTGGGCGCGCGGCGGTCCGTTGACAACGCGCGACCGCAGCCTGCTGGTTCTGGCGATGACGGCCGCGACGGGCCGCATGGACCAGTTCCGGGTCCATCTGGATGCCGCCGCCCGCGCGGGCGTCAGCGACGCCGAGGTGGACGAACTCCTCTTCCAGATCACCGCCTACTGCGGTGCTCCGGCCGGGAGCGCCGCGCTGTCCGTGATCCGTACGGCGCGCGCCGCGCGGGAGACGGTGTGACCGGGCACGGGATCGTCGGGTTCGTGGGCCTGGGCACCATGGGCGGTGCGCTGGCGGCGAACCTCGTGGCGGACGGATTCGAGGTGGTGGCACACGACACCGCGGGATGCGCCCGTACCCCGACCGGCGCCCGCTGGGCGCCGGATCCGGGGGACGTGGCGCGTGCCGCCGACATCGTGGTGCTGAGCCTGCCCGACGGTACGGTCTGCGCGCAGGTCGTACGGCAACTGGCGGACGCCCGTGACGGACGGGTCACGCATGTCGTGGACACCTCCACCGTGGGCGTCTGGGCCGCCCGCGGGCTGGCCGCACTGGGACCGGCCTACGTGGACGCGCCCGTGTCCGGCGGAGTGGCCGGGGCCCGCCGGCGCAGTCTCATGGTGATGTACGCGGGGTCGGACGAGGACTGCGCGCGGGTGGAGCCCGTACTGGCCGGGCTCAGCGACCGCCGGCGCCGGGTCGGCGACCGGCCCGGCCAGGCACAGGCGCTCAAGCTGGCCAACAACTTCCTCTCCGCCACCGCACTGGCGGCGACCAGCGAGGCCGTCGCCTTCGGGCAGGCGGCGGGGCTGGACATGGCCATGATGCTGGACGTGCTCAACGCCTCCAGCGGACGCAGCGGGGCCACCGCCGAGAAGTTCCCCGACGAGGTGCTGACCGGCCGCTACGCCTCGGGGTTCAGCAACACGCTGATGGCCAAGGACGTGGGCCTGTATCTGCGGGAGACCGAGGCGCTGGGCGGCACGGCCGCGGTGGCGGCGGTCACCCAGGCGGTGTGGGAGGCATTCGCCGCCGCCGAGCCGGGGGCCGACTTCACCCGGGTCTACCCGTTCACGGCCGGAATCTGAGAGGGGGCGAACAGTCGGGAGGCGGCCGTCCCGCCGCCGGGCCTCACCGCCCCATCGCCTCCAGGGCGGAGCGGGCCGCTTCCCGCACCGGGTCCGGTCGCCGCTCGCCGCCCGGGACGGCGCTCTCGACGATGTCGGTGAAGAGCCGCACGTCCTTGGCCAGCAGCCCGCCCGCGTGCTCGGCGATGCGCCGCAGGGAGCCGCCCGCGTCGACGATCCGCTCCAGGGCGAAACTCGCCGCGCTGCCGCGGGGCAGGATCCGGCCCAGGGCCGCGGAGTCGAGACCCAGCCGGTCCCCGAGCGCGAAGGCGTCCGCCGCCAGCCCCAACTGTGCAGTGAACAGCACGTTGTTGAGGAGTTTGGCGACCTGGCCGGCGCCGGTCGGCCCGAGGTGCACGACGGGATCGCCGTACGTGGCGAACAGCGGTCGGCAGAAGGCGAAGACCTGGGGGTCGCCGCCCGCCATGACGAGCAGGGTCCCCCCTTCCGCGCCCCGGCCGCCGCCGCTGACCGGCGCGTCCAGGACGGAGACCCGCTGGACGCGGGCCCGCTCCTCCAGCCGGCGGCAGGTCTCGGGGTGGACGGTGGAGTGCACCACGAGCACTCCTCCCCGGCGCAGACCCGCAAGGACACCGTCCGGCCCGGTGGTCAGCTGTTCGACGTCGGCGTCGTCCACGACGCAGAGGCACACCACATCGCTCGCGGCGGCCAGTTCGACCGGCGACCCCGCGGTCTTCGCGGCGGTGTCCGCGAACGGGGCGAGCGTGCCGGACCGGCGCGCCCACAGGGTCGTCTCGTACCCCGCCTCGATGATCCGCCGTGCCATGGGCGCGCCCTGGCTGCCCAGTCCGATGAAACCGACCCGCATGTCACGTCGTCCTCTCACGTCGTCTCCCGTGGCCGCCAGAACGCGGCGAGCAGTCCGCCCGTCGCCGCCACGGCCACCGCGAGCACCAGGCCGGCGCCCGCCCATCCGGTCACGGCGAGGTCCGCCGCCGTGTCGAGCGCGTACTCCCCGGGTCCCAAGGCCCCGAGGGCCACCGCGAGCACGCCGAGGACGAGGACGTACTCGTAGCCCTCCTGGAAGACGAAGAAGCCGTGCGGGCGGTGGGCGAGCAGTCCGGCGACCAGCATCACCGACAGGACGGCGGCGCAGGCCAGCGGGGTGCACAGGCCCGCCGCCAGCAGCACTCCCGCGCCGATCTCCGTGACCACGCTGCACCAGGCCTGGAGGCGGGGGCGGCGCAGGCCGAGGCCGGCGAACCAGCGGGCCGTGCCGGCGATGCCGCCCCCGCCGCGCCAGTGGTTCCGGCCGTGGGCCACCATGACCGCGCCGAGGACGATCCGGACGACCAGCAGGGCGGCGTCCGCGGGCTCACCCATCGCGGTGGCCCCTCTCCGACGACAGGGCGGGCACGCCGAGCGCGCACTCCTCGACGAAGGCCAGAACGTGCAGGTGGTAGGCGAGGGCGGTACGGCTGACGCTGGTGTTGTGGCCGGCGCCCGCCTGCTCGTGCAGCACCAGGCGGGGCGATCCGGTGAACATGGAGGCGAGGTCGGCCAGTCCCTCCGGGCCGTTCGTCCACACCTGCTCGTACTCGGCGAGGGTGATGTGGACGGGGACCGGCACGCGCGCGGCGAGCCGGGCGAACTCGTCGTGCCAGTCCGCCCGGCGTCCCTCGTACGACGGCGAGGTGGCGCCGATGCCGTGTCCGCCGTAGACGTCGGGCGGGTAGGCGTGCGGCGGGTCCCACAGCGCGCTACGCAGGTCGGGCCGGGTGCGGCCGGGATCGCGGCGCCACTCCTCCATCGCGGTGAGCACCTTGGGGTGGTGGGTGCGGCCCATGCCGGCGAGTTCCACGCCGAGCAGGCCGGCGCCGCGCGGGTCGCTCGCCATCCGGACGGTCAGTTCGCAGCCCGCCGAGTGCGCCCAGAGGAACACACCGAGGCCGCCGTCCCGGTCCCCGAGGAGGGTGTCGACGGCGGCGAAGGCGAAGTCGGTGCGCTGTTCGGCGGTCTGAAGGTGCTCGTCGTGTCCGGCCGAACTGCCGTAGCCGGGACGGTCGAGGGCGATGACGGTGAAGCCGGCCGCGGAGGCGGTGCGCAGCAGGGAGAGCCGGGGATGGCCGGGGTGGTCGAAGTAGGTGGAGGTGGTGGCGCCGCCGTGCAGGGCCACGATCACGGCCCGGGGGCGGGCGGCCTCGGCGACCAGTGCGGAGGCGGGGACGCCGTGCACGTCCGCCACCTCCCGGTGGACGCCGGTGGCGAGTTCGGGTTCGGTCGAGGTCATCCGTCCGTCCTGAGCAGGAGTACGCCGCTGGGGGTGAGTCCGCCGCTGGAGACCACCGCCGTCCGCGCGCCCGGCACCTGGCGGGCGTCCGCCTCGCCGCGCACCTGGACGACGGCCTCGTGGAGCAGCCCCATGCCGTGGGTGCGGCCGTGGGAGAGCTGTCCGCCGTGCGGGTTGAGCGGGAGGATCCCGTCCCGGGCGATGTTCTTGCCGCCGTCCAGGAAGTCGCGGGCCTCGCCGATGCCGCAGAAGCCGAGCGCCTCGATCCAGGACAGGCAGTTGAAGGTGAAGCCGTCGTACAGCAGCGCCACGTCCACGTCGGCGGGGCGCAGGTCGGTGCGGGTCCACAGGTGCGCGGCCTGGCCGAGCACCTGGGGTTCGTGGGTGAGCGTCGCCTGGTCCCACTCGGGGCGTTCGAGGATCTGCGTCCCGACGGCCTCGACGCGAACCGGGGCTCTGCGCAGGTCGGGTGCGGTCTCGGCGGCGGAGACGACGACGGCGGTGGCGGCGTCGCAGGGGACGTCGCAGTCGTAGAGGCCGAAGGGCGTGCTGATGGTGCGCGCCGACAGGTAGTCGTCCATGGTCAGCGGGTCCCGGTAGATCGCGTCCGGATGGCGGGCGGCGCCGGCGCGCTGGTTGAGGGCGATCCAGCCAAGTGTCTCCCGCGTGGTGCCGTAGCGGTGCATGTGCCGCTGGGCGTTCATCGCCAGCATGATCGCGGGCGAGACGGCTCCGAACGGCTTGAACCAGCCGTCGGCGGCGCCTCCTTCGGGTGGTCGGAGCTTTCCCCGGCGGATGAGTTCGGCGTACGTCGCCTCCCACACGGTGCGATAGCACAGCACGTGCCGGGCGAGGCCGCCGGCCACCGCGAGCATGGCGGCGATCACCGAGCCGCCGGGTCCGAAGGTCTCGCCCGCCCCGTTGTGCCAGACGGGGCGGATGCCGAGCGCCGACTCCAGCGCGGTGACGCCTCCCTCGGCGAAGCCGCCGTACGCGCCGCCGCCCGGGTAGGTCGACAGGCCGTCGATGTCGTCGAGGGTGAGCCCGGCGTCGGCGACGGCCTTCTCGCAGGCCTGCACGGTCAGGTGCAGGGGCGGGACCATGAGGCGGCGGCCGATGCGGGAGGCCCCGGCGCCGCTGATGACGGCACGGTCCTCGAACTTGCGGTGCACCGGTGTGCGGCGGACGTGGTCCCGCAGGTGTTCGGGGGGCGGGTCGTCGGGCGGAAGCGGAGCCGGGTCCGGCCGGTCGGCGGCGGGGCGGAACAGCGGCAGCCAGGTGTCGCCGACCTGTTCGAAGGTGACCTCCATGAGCATGCCGAGGCGCAGTTCCCCGGGCGCGCAGCCGACGACGTTCGTGGTGAGGCGGACCCGGGTGTCCTCCTCGATCGCGACCTGCGCGACGACGAACGGCGTGGGCAGTCCGGGGTGGGGGAAGCGGTGGTTGACGGTGAAGCCGATCAGGGTCGCCCGGCCGGAGACCTCGCGGATCGCGGTGTTGTGGCCGCGGCAGTGGCGGCACACCGGCTGGGGCGGATGGATCAGGGCGGAACAGGCGGTGCAGGAGCGGAAACGGAGCCGCCCGTCGCGGCCGGAGGCCCAGAAGAACTCGGTCTCCTGGTCCGGTTGTGGCTGCGGTCGGGCGGCCCCGTGGTGGGGCGCGGTCAACGGACCTTCGCCTTCGCCTTGCGCACCGTCACGGGCTCGGCCAGTCCCTGTTCGTCGCACGCCCGCTGGAGGGCATCCAGCGTCTCGTCCAGACCGGGGCCCAGGCGCGGGCCAGGTGTGAACGTGGCGGGCAGGTGACGCATGCCCTGGATGACCCCGATGGTCTCGTAGTGCACGGTGCCCTCGGGGTCGCAGACGAAGTCCGGGATGCGGTCGAGCACCTGGAGCAGCATGCGCTTGAAGACGGTGCGGGCCACGTTGGAGCCGATGCAGCGGTGGATGCCGAGGCCGAAGGCGGTGTGGCGGTTGCCGCCGCGTTCGAGGTCGACGCGGTCGGGGTCGGGGAAGACGGCCGGGTCGCGGTTGGCCATGGCCCACGACAGCCAGAGGCGGTCGCCCTCCTTGAACTCCTTGCCGGCGATCTCGCAGTCCTCCGCGACCGTCCGCGCGTCGCCCGGCGCCGGGGTGAAGTAGCGCAGAAATTCCTCGGTGGCCGTGTCGAGGAGGGTGTCGCGCTCCCGGCTCAGCCGGGCGCGTTCGGCGGGGTGCTCGGACAGCCACTCCAAGGCGTGTGCGGTCAGGGCGGTGGTGGTGTCGAAACCACCGCCTATGAGCAGGGTGAGGGAACCGATCAGGTCCGCCTCCAAAGGGGGTTCGCCGTCCGTCTCCATGCGGGCGAGCGCGTTGACGAGGCCGGGGCGCGGGTGGGCGCGGACCTCGTGCAGGGCGGCGCCGATGTCCTTGATCATGGCCATGTGTGCCTCGACCACACGCGCCATGTCCGGGGACTGGGGTGGCGTGTACACGCCGGCGTGGGCCGGCTCGCTGTACAGCTGCCACTTCGCGAGCGGGATGCCCATCATGGCGAGGGTGAAGACGGCCGGGACGATGTTGGCGAGGTCGTCGACGAAGTCGATCCGGCCGGACTCGATCCGCTCGTCGAGGCAGGCGCGGACGACCTCGTCGATGAACGGGATCCAGCGGGTGACGGCCGCCGGGGAGAGGTAGGGGTTGAGGGCGTTGCGGTAGGCACGCTGTTCGGGCGGGTCCATCTCCAGGAAGCCGCCGCGGATGCCCCTGCCGCGTTGTGGCGCGGGAATGCTGATGCCCTGGTAGCCGCGGCGCTCCCCGTGCACGTCGTGGTCGTTGGAGAGCCGCTGCCCGGCGCGGGCGAAGGCGAGCAGTTCGCGGTTGCCGGCGGCGACCCAGTGTCCGCCGTAGGTGTCGGACCAGGCGAGCGGGCAGCCCGCGTGGAAGGCGCGGGTCTGTGCCTCGAACTGGTCGCGGTACGTCGGGGCGTGCCGGTCGAAGTGCACGCGGGGCTGTGTGCGGCTGTCGTCGTGCGGCTCGGGTGCGGTCATGGTGTGTGCCTTCTCCTCGTGTCGGCCGCGCCCCTCACAAGACGCTGATCGCTCGCTCGGGGCAGGACCGCACGGCCTCCACCACCTGGTTCTGCTGGTCGTCGGGGACCTCCTCGCCGATCGGGGAGGAGTGGCCGTCGATCTCGCTCAGTTCGAATACCTTCGGGGCGCGCATGGCGCACAGGGTGTGCCCCTGGCAGCGCTCGGGGTCGACGCGTACCTTCACGTCACTCAACTCCCGTTCAGGTCAGGTCAGGTCGGACAGGGACTTGCCCACGGAGGCGAGGGTGGCGGGTGTGCCGTAGTCGCCCTTGTACTTGTAGACGGGGCCGTCGCAGCGGAACGCGCCCCGGTCGGGCTCGAAGTCCGCCGGCTGCCAGCCCTTGGGGGTGGCTTCCACGACCGAGTAGCACCTGGTCGGTTCCTTCGAGTTCAGGTCGAAGGGGGCTTGCAGACCGCCCGCGGTCCAGTCGGTGATCCTCCTGGCGTTGTCGTACACGCAGGCGCGGGTCAGGGTGTCGCAGTCGCGGGCGGCGGTGGCGAACAGCAGCCAGGCCGAGAAGGCACGCAGTACGCCGTAGGACACCTCCTTTCCGGGCGCGTACTTCTCGAACAGGTCGAGGACCTGCTGGGTGGCGGGGTTATCGGCCGCGCTCTCCAACGGTGCGGTCGCGAACAGTTCGGCGTAGTTGTGCTGCTTGGCCAGTGCCGTGCCCGCCACTTGCGGGAAGGCGGGGCCGTAGGCGTTGGAGTTGGCGTCGATCCAGTCGGGCGCGTAGCCGATGGCGGTGAGGGCCTGCTCCAGTTTCGCCAGGCTTGCGAAGTCACCGAGGAAGACGAGTCCCTTGACCCCTTCCTTCTTGATCGACTGCGCGTACGGTGTCCAGTCGGAGACACCGGACGCCGGATACAGGTCGGTGGAGGAGACCTTGCCGCCGAGGCCGGCCACCGCCTCCTCGAACTGGGCCGACATCACCTTGGTGACGGGCGAGTCACCCGCGATGACGCCGACCTTGCGCGCGGAGCCCGGGTACTTCTCCTTCAGCAGCCAGCTGTAGTAGCCGGGGTACTGGAAGTATCCGGCAGTCGGTTGTGACGCGACCACCTGGAGGTCGGAGCCGATGGCGCCGATCTGGCTGGTCTGGGCGGGGAAGTTGGGCAGCAGGCACGTCAGCCGGTCCTTGACGCCCAGGCTGTCCAGGGCGGCTCCGCCGCCGACCAGCGCGAAGTCCTCCTTGCATGCCTCCAGGGTCCGCTGCCGGACCTCGGTGAGCCGTGTGTCCCGGCCGACCGGTTCGATCGCGCGGCCGTTGATGCCGCCCGCGTCGTTGCACCAGGAGGTGAAGACCTTCGCCGCGTCCACGAACTCGGACCTCTTGGTGAATCCGACATCGGAGAGGACGCCGACCTGGATCGCGTCGCCGGTGACGCCCTGGACGGACGACTTCCCGGCGGTGCCGGGGCCGCACACGTCCTTGAGCGTGCCGAAGTCGGACGACGTGGCCTGTGTCGCCTGCGCGGTGGGACTGTTCTGCCGCGCGGAATCGGTGCCGGCGCCGGACCGGGTGGAGCAGCCGGCGGCCAGGAGCACCGCGACCGCGGTGACACCGCCGGTGAGCAGCCTGCGCATGGTGCCTCCTCGGGGAGCCCGGACACCGTCGTCCGGGGGAGGTGACGGGAAGAGCGGGTCAGGTGACCGCCCCGCTCGCTTTGAGGGCGAGGATGCGGTCCCAGTCGTAGCCGAGCTCGGTGAGGATCTCCTCCGTCTGCGCGGCGAACTCCGGAGCGGGGCCGAGGGTGGTGTCCTCGACGTCGAACTGAACCGGGCTGGCGACGAGTTCGAGGTCGCCGGCCTGCCCGATGTAGCCGTTGGCGCGTACCTGGGCGTCCGCTGCGGCCTGGAGGGTGTCCTGCACGGGTGCCCAGGGGCCGTCCAGCGCGGCGAACCGCTCGGACCACTCGGCGAGCGGCCGGGTGGCGATCACCTCGCGCAGGATCTTCACCGCGTCGCCGGTGTGCGCGGCGATGGATTCGGCGGTGGCGAAACGGGGGTCGTCCGCGAGGTCGGGGCGGCCGACGCAGTGGCACACGTTGGCCCAGAACTTCGCGGGCTGGAGCATGACGAAGGAGATGTACCGGTCGTCGGAGGTGCGGTAGAGGCCGGTCAGCGGATTGGCGGGCGAGGCGTGTGTGCTGGGGGTGACGCCCTGCCACGCGCGGTCCAGGTGCAGGGACAGGCCGATGGAGTGACCGAGCGCCCACAGGCCGCTGCCGAGCAGGGAGACGTCGACCACGGACGGCTCGCCGGTGCGTTCCCGGCGCAGCAGCGCCGCCGCGATGCCGCCGGCCAGGTTGGTGCCCGATACGGTGTCGCCGTAGGCCGGTCCGGGCGGGCTGATCATGCCCTGTGTACCGGGCGGGGTGATACTGGCGGCCGTGCCGGCCCGGGCCCAGAACGCGGTCATGTCGTAGCCGCCCCGGTCGGACTCGGCTCCGCGGGGGCCGAGGGCGCTGCCGCGGGCGTAGACGATCCGCGGGTTGACGGCGCGGATGTCGCCGATGTCGATGCCGAGCCGGGTGCGGGAGGCGGGCAGGAAGCTGGTGAGGAAGACATCGGCGTCCCGGGCCAGTTCGTGCAGCACCTCACGGCCCTTGGGGGTGGCCATGTCGAGGCCGATGGAGCGTTTGCCGCGGTTGGCGTGGGCGACGTTGGGGTTGGGGTCGCCCTCCACCGTGAAGGCGCCGGTCTGACGCAGTCCGCGTTGCGGGTCGCCGGTGACCGCGTGCTCGACCTTGACCACGTCGGCGCCCCAGTCCGCGAGGACGGCACCGGCCGAGGGCACGAAGCCGTACATCGCGACTTCCAGGACGCGGATACCCTCCAGCGGCCTCATGCCCGCTCCTCGGGCAGGACCACCCGGCCGAACGCCTTGGTCTCCAGGAACTCCTCAAAGCCGGCCCGTCCGCTCTCCCGGCCGATGCCCGACTGCTTGTAGCCGCCGAAGGGCACGTCGGGGGCGAAGTAGTTGCCGCCGTTGATGGAGAAGGTGCCGGTGCGGATGCGCCGGGCGATCCGGATCGCCCGCTCCTCGTCGCCGCCGTGCACCGCGCCGGACAGGCCGTACCTGCTGTTGTTGGCGATGCGGACGGCGTCCTCCTCGTCGTCGTAGGGGATCACGGCGAGCACCGGGCCGAAGACCTCCTCCTGGGCGATCTCGCTGTCCGGGTCGACCTGGCCGAGCAGGGTGGGCGCGTAGAAGAAGCCCGGGTCGATGCGCCTGCCGCCGCGGACCAGGACGGCTCCGTCGGCGACGGCCCGGCGCACCATGCCGTCGACCTTGTCGCGCTGCTCCTCGCTGATGAGCGGGCCCATGGTCGTCTGCGGGTCGGTGGGGTCGCCGACCCGGACGCGGTCCAGTGCAGCCGCGACCGTCTGCACGATCTCGTCGTGCCGGGCGCGCGGTACGAGGAGCCGGGAGGTGAGGGCGCAGCCCTGACCCGAGTGGGAGCAGATGGTGAAGGCGGCGAACAGGGCGGCCTTGGTGATGTCGGCGTCGTCCAGAATGATCATGGCCGACTTGCCGCCGAGTTCGAGGAAGACCCGTTTCACCGATCCGGAGGCGGCGGCCATGATGCGCCGGCCCGTGGCGGTGGCGCCGGTGAAGGTGACCGCGTCGACGCCGCGGTGGGTGGTGAGCACCACGCCGACCTCGGGGGTCGAGGAGCTGAGGACGTTGACGACGCCGGGCGGTATGTCGGTGTGCTCGGCGATCAGTTCGCCGAGGGCGAGGGTGGTGAGCGGGGTCTGCGGGGCGCCCTTGAGGACGACGGTGCAGCCGGCGGCGAGCGCCGGGGCCAGCTTGGCAAGGGCGAGCTGGTTGGGGAAGTTGTACGGCAGGATCGCGGCGACGACGCCGGCGGCCTCCTTCTCCACCCAGCGGTGGTGGCGCAGGCCGCGGGAGTCCGTCACGCCCAGGTCCTCGGTGAACTCGTAGCTCTCCAGCAGGTCCGCGTAGTACTTCACGATGCCGATCGGCTCGTCGAGCTGCGGGCCGTGGGTGAGCTGGCGGGGGGCGCCGACCTCGGCGATGGTCAGTTCGCGCAGTTCCTCGCGGTGCTCGTCGAGGGCCCGGTGGAGCCGGCGCAGGCAGCGCAGCCGCAGGGCGCGGTCGGTGGGCCAGTCGGTGGTGTCGAAGGCGCGGCGGGCGGCGGCGACGGCCGCCTCGGCGTCCGCCGGCGTCGCCTCGGGCGCGTGTCCGACCAGTTCCCCGGTGGCGGGATTGTGTGAGGCGAAGGTCGCCTCGGCGGTGACGAGTTTGCCGTCGATCAGCTGTGACCTGGTGGGGATGTTCACAGCCGCACCACCGATCCGCCGTCGACGGCGACGACCTGGCCGGTCACCCAGTTCGCCGCGTCGGAGAGCAGGAACAGGAGCAGGCCCGCCGGGTCCGCCGGCTGCCCCATGCGTTTGAGTGCCAGCGACCGCACCAGCACCTCGCGGACCTGCTCCGGGATGATGTCGCGGGACCCCTCCGTGTCCGTCGGACCGGGCGCGATCGCGTTGACGCGGATGCCCCGGTCGCCGAGTTCGGCGGCGAGGGAGGCGGTGAGGTGGTTGATGCCGGCCTTGGCGAGGCCGTAGAAGCCGGTGGCCTGCCAGGCCGCGGTGGAGGACTGGTTGACGATGGCCGAGCCCTCCTTCAGATGCGGCAGGACGGCGCGGGTCAGGTGCAGTGCGCCCAGTAGGTTCACCTTGAGGAACCGGTCGAGGTAGTCGTAGTCGACGGTGGTGAGGCCCTCGCGGCGCATGCCCTGGAAGATCGCGGCGTTGTTGACCAGGTGGTCGATGCGTCCGAACTCGCGGATCACCGTGCCGGCGAGCGCTTCGGCGGACGCCGGATCGCCGACGTCGGTCCGCACGAAGAGGGCATCGCCGATCTCTTTGGCGACACGCTGTCCCTGCTCCTCGTTCAGCTCGGCCACGACGACTCGCGCGCCCTCGGCGGCCAGTGCTTTCGCGTATCCCTCTCCGATGCCCTGGCCGGCTCCGGTGACGATCGCCACCTTGCCCCTGAACCGCATCCCAGCCTCCCTGCTCGGTTGGTCGGAAACTACATTCTCTATTTCGGCGAATCAAGGATTCAAATGAGAGAACCTGGTACTGGCCGGCGACGACGTGTCCGTCGAGCCGTCGATGTGCTCCTCAGCCCTGTTTGAGGTGCTGCTTCATGTCGTCAAGGCGGGTCAGGATCGGGAAGCCGTGCACGCTCAGCGCGTGGCCGTGGCCGGTCTGGTGGACGTCGAACACGGACTGGAGCGCGGCGTAGAAACCCTGGACGTCCAGGGTCTGGTTGACGGCCCGCTTGGCCTGGCGCAGCCCGAAGGCCGGCATCCTCGCGATCCGGGCCGCCAGCTCACGGGCGCAGTCGTCCAGCTCGCCGAGCGGGACGACCTTGTTGACCATGCCCGTCTGCTCCGCCTCGCGCGCGGTGAGCGGCCGGCCGGTGAACAGGATCTCCTTGGCCTTGCGCGGGCCCAGCTCCCAGGTGTGCCCGTGGTACTCGACCCCGCCGATGCCC
This sequence comes from Streptomyces sp. NPDC004629, assembly GCF_042873595.1. Taxonomy (NCBI): domain Bacteria; kingdom Bacillati; phylum Actinomycetota; class Actinomycetes; order Kitasatosporales; family Streptomycetaceae; genus Streptomyces; species Streptomyces sp. NPDC004629. Next base: position 57,185 of record NZ_JBIALO010000011.1, read on the forward strand.
ATGTGCACCACCGGGTCGGAGAACTCGGCGTTCTCGGCGGCCACGATCAGGTCGCACGGCCAGCACAGCATCAGCCCGGCGGCGATGCACTTGCCCTGGACGGCCGCGATGGTGGGCTTGGGCACGTTGCGCCACTTCAGCGCGTACTCCAGATAGCGGCGAGTCTCCGCGTCGTAGATCCACTCCAGGGTGATCTCGCCGGGGCCGGGCCAGCGGTCCTTCAGGTCGTGTCCGGCGGAGAAGTGCCGGCCGTTGGCCCGCAGCACGACCACCCGGACCTCCTCGTCCCGGTCCGCACGGGTCCAGGCGGCGTCGAGGTCGTCGAGGAGGGCCATGGTCTGGGCGTTGGCGGCCTCGGGACGGTTGAGCGTGATGACGGCGACGCCGTCTTCGGCTTCGTACAGGATCTGTGCCATGACCGGCGTCCTAACGCGGTAGGCCGAGAAGGCGCTCGGCGATGATGTTGCGCTGGATCTCGCTGGTGCCGCCGGCGATGGTGCCGGCGAAGCTGCGCGCGTACCGCTCGAACCAGCTGGAGACGAAGGGCTCGTGGTTCATGTGGTGGCAGGGGCCGGTGCGCGCGGGATGCCGTAGCCCGTCGGGGCCGTGCGCCTCCAGGGCGTGCAGCGAGGCGGTCTGGACGGCTTCACTGCCGAGCAGCTTGAGCACGGAGATCTCGGCCGGGTTCCGGTCCGGGCCGAGCTGCCGGTAGCCGAGCAGCCGCAGCGCCGTCAGATCCATGAGGAGGGTGGCGTACCACTCCTGGTCGCCTCCGACGTCCGCGGCGTCGTCGACCAGGTTCTGGAGGCGTTCGGCGTACGACAGCCACAGCAGGGTGCGTTCGTGACCGAGGGAGCCGCCCGCCACCCGCCAGCCCTCGCCCAGCGGCCCGACCAGGTTCTCGCGGGGCACGCGGACGCCGGTGAGGAACACCTCGTTGAAGTCGTGGTCGTCCTCGGCGGCGATCGACCCGAAGGGCCGGCACTCGACGCCGTCGGTGGCGGTCGGGATCAGCAGCGCGCTGAGCCCCTGGTGCTTGGGGACGTCCGGGTCGGTGCGCACGAAGGTCAGCAGCACATCGGCGTCGTGGGCACCGGAGGTCCAGATCTTCTGCCCGTTCACCGTGAAGACGTCCCCGTCGAGGACGGCCCGGGTGCGCAGGGCGGCCAGGTCGGAGCCGGCCTCGGGTTCGCTCATGCCGAGCGCGGCGGTGATCTCGGCGCGCAGGATCGGCACGGCCCAGCGCCGCTTCTGCTCCTCGGTGCCGAAGGTGAGCAGGGAGGCGGCGACGATGCCGAGCCCCTGGGGGTTGAAACTGTGGTAGATCCGGCGGCGGGCCAGCTCCTCCAGGTGGGCGAGTTGCTGGGGCAGCGTGGCGTTCCGGCCGCCGTACTCGGGTGGCTGTCCGGGCAGCAGCCAGCCGGTCTCGAAGAGGGTGCGCTGCCAGCGGCGGGCCCACTCGGGGATGTGGCCGCTGGAGCGGGAGCGTTCACGGGCCTCCGCCTCGGTGGGCAGACGGGCGTCGAGGAAGGCGGAGAACTCCGCGCGGAAGGTCTCCACCTCGGGGTCGTCGGCGAGCTTCATGCGGTCAGCAGGGCCTTCCTGTGGGCGGACGCGGTGCCGAGCAGCAGGTCGCAGGCCTGGGCCCGCTTCAGGTGCAGTTGCAGTTCGTTCTCCCAGGTGAAGCCCATCGCGCCGAACGACTGCAGACCGTGCCGGACGACCAGGCGCTGGCACTCCCCCGCCGCCGCTTTGGCCATGCGTGCCGCCCGGCCGCGGCGCGGGTCGTCCTCGGCGATGGTCAGTGCGGAGAACTGGGTGAGGGCGCGGGCGCGTTCGATCGCCACGTGCATGTCGGCGGCCTTGTGCTTGACGGCCTGGAAGGAGCCGAGCGGCCGGTCGAACTGCGTGCGCTGCTTCACGTGCGCGAGAACGAGGTCGAGGATGCGGCGGCAGGCACCGACCGCGGTGGCCGCGAGACCCGCGAGGGCCAGGTCGGGGACGCCGGGGGTGAGGGGGCCCGCGTCGACGTGCGCCACGTGCAGATGCGGATCGAGGACGTCGACGCGCTCGGCGCCGATGCCCGCCCCGGGGACGACGGTGACGCCGTCGGGTGTGAGCAGGGCGACCTCGTCGGCGCGGTCGGCGTCCAGGACGTAGCGGCCGGTGCCGTCGAGGACGGCCGTGCCACTGCCCTCGGGGAGCCGGCCGGCCAGCGGCGCGAACCAGGTGGCGGTGGCCAGGAACGGGGTCGGGTCGGCCGCGTACCCCAGCTCCTCCAGGATGAGGACCAGCTCCAGCGGAGGCGCCTCCAGCCAGCCGAGCTTCCGGTACGTCTCCCACTGCCGGTCCACGGGCTGCGGCCGCACCTTGGCGACCGTCTCGCGCACCGTGCGGCGCAGCATCCGCTGCTCCTCGTCGAGTTCGAACTCCACGCCCACGGCCTCCGCTCTCCCGGTGGCTCCTCGTACGGCGCCACGCGGGCGAGAATAGCATTCTCGTTAAGAGCAAGTAAGAGTCTCGTTCGGCGCTGAGTGCGATTCGGTAGGGGGCACGCCACGTCTTTTCACATAAGTGGAGTACCGTTCTTCCATGAGAGTCGTCCCCGCCGAACCGGTCGAGTCCCCCGAGCCCGCCTGGCGGCAGCGCGCCGTCGAGCGTTCCACCCGGGCCGCGAAGCTGCGCGCCGAGCAGCGCGTGCAACGTTTCCTGGACGCGGCACAGGAACTCATCGCCGACAAGGGCACCACCGACTTCACCGTGCAGGAGGTCGTGGAGCGCTCCCGCCAGTCACTGCGCAGCTTCTACCAGCACTTCGACGGCAAGCACGAACTGCTGCTCGCCCTCTTCGAGGACGCCCTGTCCAAGTCGGCCGCCGAGATCCGGGAGAAGGCCGCGGCCGTGGCGGATCCGCTGGAGCGGCTCAAGGTCGCGGTGGAGCTGTTGTACGAGTCCTCCACGCCCCGCGAAGGGCAGCAGTCCCCCCTGTTCACCGACTTCGCGATCCAGCTACTGGTCAGCCACCCCGATCAGGTGGCCACCGCGCATCTGCCGCTGCTCACCTTGTTCACCGAGTTGGTGGAGGGCGCGGTCGAGTCCGGCCGGGCCGTCGCGCCCCGGCCGCGCCGCACCGCCTCCCTGATCATGCAGACGGCGATGTTCACGGCCCAGGCGCCTGCCGCCCCGGTCGGGGCGCAGCCCTCCCGGATCGGCGCGCAGGACGTGTGGGAGTTCTGCCTGGGCGGTATCACCGGGGCGGGCCCGGGAACCGGTGGCTCCACGACCCGGACCGGGAAGACCCCTGCCGCCAAGAAGACGGCGGCGAAGCGGACCACCGCCAAGAAGTCCGCCCCGGCCAGGCGCGCCGCACGCGGCACCGCCTGACACCCGCCGTCCGACGCGAAGGGTCCGCACTCGATGCGGGCCCTTTTCGCTTGCCGAGTCGACCCGTGCGCACCAACCCGCCATCCGCGCCGGACAGTTGACGGCACCTTTTGGTCTGACCTTTGATAGGTTCCACACATCGGCAGTCGGCAGAGGGGTTCCCCGCCGTGGATTTCGAGCTGACCGAGGACCAGGAGACGATCCGCAGGGCCGTGGCCGGTCTCCTGCGCGACTTCGACGACCGGTACTGGATGGAGAAGGACCGCGACCACGCCTTCCCAGAGGAGTTCTACGCCGCCGTCGCGGGCGGCGGCTGGCTCGGCATCACCGTCCCGGAGGCGTACGGCGGCCACGGCCTCGGCATCACCGAGGCCACGCTGCTGCTGGAGGAGGTGGCCCGTTCGGGGGGCGGGATGAACGCCGCCAGCGCCATCCACTTGTCGATCTTCGGCATGCATCCCGTCGTGGTCCACGGCTGCGAAGAGCTGAAGCGCCGTACGCTCCCCCGGATCGCCGACGGCGACCTGCACGTCTGCTTCGGGGTGACCGAGCCCGGCGCCGGTCTGGACACGACGAGCATCACGACGTACGCCCGCCGGAACGGCGACCACTACGTCGTCAGCGGCCGCAAGGTATGGATCTCCAAGGCGGTGGAGTCGGAGCAGATCCTGCTGCTGACCCGCACGTCCCGGCGTGACGAGGTGGCGAAGCCGACGGACGGCATGACGCTGTTCCTCACCGACCTCGACCGCGACCACGTCGACATCCGTCCGATCCCGAAGATGGGACGCAACGCCGTCACCTCGAACGAGTTGTTCATCGACGAACTGCGCGTCCCCGTCCGGGACCGGGTCGGCGAGGAGGGCCAGGGGTTCCGCTATCTGCTCGACGGGCTCAACCCCGAACGGATGCTGATCGCCGCCGAGGCACTGGGCATCGGCCGGGTGGCGCTGGACCGTGCGGTGACATACGGCCGCGACCGAGGGGTGTTCGGCCGCCCCATCGGCATGAACCAGGGCATCCAGTTCCCGCTGGCCGACTCACTCGCCCGGCTCGACGCGGCGGAGCTGGTGCTGCGCAAGGCGACCTGGCTGTACGACAACGGGCGCCCGTGCGGGCGGGAGGCGAACACCGCCAAGTACCTGTGCGCGGATGCCGGGTTCACCGCCGCCGACCGCGCCCTGCAGACCCACGGCGGCATGGGCTACTCCGAGGAGTACCCGGTGGCCCGCTTCTTCCGGGAGGCCCGGCTGATGCGGATCGCGCCGGTCAGCCAGGAGATGGTCCTGAACTATCTGGGCTCCCACACCCTGGGGCTCCCGCGCAGCTACTGAATCACCGGCATCCACGACCAGGAGCGAGAATGACCGACCGTACGGGACTGTTCGACCTCACGGGGCGCTCGGCGCTGGTCACCGGGGCCGCCGGCGGGATCGGCTCCGCGGTGGCGGGGGCGCTGGCCCGCGCCGGGGCCGCGGTGCTCGTCACCGACGTGGACGGCGACGCGGCGGCGGCCGTGGCCGAAAGGCTCACCACCTCGGGGCTCACCGCCGACAGCGCGGCGCTCGACGTGACGGACCGGAACGCCGCCGACCGCGCGGTGTCCCGGGCCGCCGCGCTCGCCGACGGTGCGCTGCACATCCTCGTGAACAACGCCGGAATCACCGCGCCCGCGATGTTCGACCAGTTGGAGGAGGACTCCGTCCGACGGCTGATCGAGATCCATGTGATGGGCGCCTTCCACTGCACCCAGGCGGCGCTGCCCCACCTGCCGACCGACGGGACCGGTCGGGTCATCAACGTCACGTCCTCGGCCGGCCTCACCGGCACCCTCGGCCAGGTGAACTACTCGGCGGCGAAGGCGGGCATCATCGGCCTCACCAAGTCGCTCGCCCGGGAACTGGCGCGCAGGCGCATCCTGGTCAACGCGCTGGCGCCGCTGGCCGCGACCCCGATGACGCAGACCATCCGCACCGACCCGAGGTTCGCGGAGCGCATGCTCGCCCGCATCCCGCTCGGCAGGTGGGCCGAACCGGACGAGGTCGCGGGGGCGTTCGTGTTCCTCGCCTCGGACGCCGCCTCGTTCGTCACCGGGCAGGTCCTGCCGGTGGACGGGGGCATGGTCATGTGACAGCTCCCGTCCCGGCTGTGTTGAATGGTCCAGCCGAAACACCGAACCGCCGAACCGCCGAACCGCCGAAAACAGGGACGCCCGACGAGAGGCCCGCACCGTGTCCAGCGCCGAACACACGCCGCCCGCGCCGCACTTCGGGACGCTCACCGTGCCGAAGGCGTCGGACGTGCTGGCGGCCGAGGTCCGGGAGCGCATCCTGTCCGGGGAGTTCCCCGAGGGCACTGCGCTGCCGCCGGAACGTCAGCTCGTGGAGCAGACGGGGCTCAGCCGGGCGACGGTGCGCGAGGCGCTGCGCACCCTGGAGGTCGAACGGCTGGTCGAGATCCGGCCGGGGCGCGGCGGCGGGGCCTTTGTGCAGCGTCCGGGACGCCAGTCCCTCGCCGACACGGTGCAGTTGGTGATCCGCGGGCAGCGCATCCGGCTGGAGGCGCTGCACGAGACCCGCGAGGCGATCGAGCCGGCGTGCGCGGCACTGGCGGCCAGGCGCCGCTCCGAGCAGGACCTGGCGGACCTGGACGCGGCTCACGCCGAACTGGTCGGGGCGGGCGAGGACGTGCCGCGGTTCCTGCGGGCCAACATCCGCTGGCACAACACCGTGGCGCGGGCCGGCGACAATGAACTGCTCATCGGGTTCCTCGCCGCGCTCTCGGAGTCGATCCACGCCTCCACGGACCTGGCACAGTTCTTGGACACGCGCATCCGCCGACTCACCGCCCGCGCCCACGCGCGGATCACGGAGGCGATCCGCGCGGGCGACGCGGAGGCGGCGCACCGACGGATGAGCCGCCATGTGTGCGGCTTCGCGCGGGCTGCCGTCGAGGTGGACGGGCGAGAGCTGGTGGACCTGCCGGCGGCCGAGGACTGATTCCCGCCCGACGGCGTCCCCGTGGCGGTCGGGGCCCGCGGCCCCGGTCGCGAGAATGGAATTCTCGTATTCCGGCAAGACCATTGACAGTATCGGTCTGACCTTTAATACCATCGCCGCATGAGCGACGTGAGCCCCGTCCTGACCGTGGCCGTCGACGGCGACGTCCGCGTCGTCACCCTGAACCGGCCCGAACGACTCAACGGTGTATCGGAGGAACTGCACCGCCGGCTGTCCGAGGTGTGGCGGGAGCTGGCGGAGGACCCCAAGGCCCGGGCCGTCGTCCTGACCGGGGCCGGACGGGCGTTCAGCGCCGGCGGCGACTTCGACCACCTGCTCCGCCACCCTCACGACCCGGAGCTGCGGGAGCGCTCGATCCGCCTCGACCGGACCATCCAGACGGAGATGATCCGCTTTCCCCTGCCCGTGGTCGCGGCGGTCAACGGACCGGCGGTCGGGCTCGGTTGCAGCCTGGCCCTCGGGTGCGACCTGGTCCTGATGGCTGAGGACGCCTACCTCGCCGACCCCCATGTGTCGGTGGGCCTGGTCGCGGGCGACGGCGGTGTGACGCTGTGGCCGCTGCTGACCAGCCTGCTGCGGGTCAAGGAGTACCTGTTCACCGGCGACCGCATCCCGGCGGCCACCGCCGTCGAGTTGGGGCTGGCCAACCGCACGGTCCCGGCCGGAAACCTGATGGACGACGCTCTCGCGCTCGCCCACCGGCTGGCCGCCCAGCCCGCGGAGGCACTGCGGGCCACCAAGGCGGCCCTGGCCGCCGTGGTGGAACAGGTGTCGCGAGGCGGCATGGAGGCCGCACTGCTGGCCGAACGGTCCACGATGACCAGCCCGGACCACATCCGGGTCATCACCGAGCTGGCCTCCCGCGCACACCGCCGCCCGGCCGCACCCGAGGAGGACTGAGCGTGCAGCCTAAGGAGTTCACCCTGGTCCGCGACGCGCTGCGGTCGTTCGCGGCCCGGCACCGCGTCGGCTGCGCCGACGAGATCGAACCGCGGACCCGCACCACCGCGCAGCGGGCGCTGGACGAACTGGGCCTCGGGGAACTGCGCCTGACCTCCCCGCCGGCCGCCACGGCGCAGGAGTGCGCGCTGCTCGCCGAGGAGCACGGCAGGCAGCCGCTGACGACCTCCCTGCTCGGCACCGCTCTCCTCGCCCCGGAACTGCTGCGCCTGCTCAAGAACCCGGCCACGGCGTCCCGGCCCACCATCGCCCTCGCCCGTGACCTGCGTTTTCCCGGTCCGTATCGGTCGCCGCTCGTCGCTTGGGACTGCGACGCGGCCGACGGCGCGCTCTGTGCCGAGCCCGACGGGACCGTGCGGCGGGCCGGCCTCGGCCCGCCCGTGCGGACCGCCGATCTGCTCCGCGGTGTGCGCGCGGTCCCGGGCGACGGCAGCGGGGAGGTCGTCGGACGGCTCGGCCCCGACGACCGGCGGCGCTGGCAGTCGTACGCCCTGGTCGTGGTGGCCGCCGAACTGGTCGGCGCGGCACGTGCGTTCGTGGAACTGAGCACGCAGTACGCCCGCGACCGCCGCCAGTACGGACGGCCGATCGGGTCCTTCCAGGCCGTACAGCACCTGCTCGCCGACGCCCGGGTCCTGGTGGATGCCTGCACCAGTGCCAGCCGGTACGCCGCCTGGTGCCTGGACCACGAGCCGCCGGATGCGGCGCTGACGGCCGCACGGGTCGCCAAGGCCGAGGTGAACACCTCGGCGGTCGAGGCGGTGTACGCGGGCATGCAGGTGTTCGGCGGCATCGCCCAGACCTGGGAGCACGTCGCCCACCTCTACCTGCGCCGGGTCCTCGTCGGGGCGCGGCTGCTGGCGACCACGGACGACCTGCTGCCGGTCCTGGCCGAGGGGGTCCCTTCCGTCGCGGCCGAGGACGCCCCGGCCGCCGCCGAACCGGAGGCGACGCGATGAGCGATCTGCCGCTGGACTTCGGCGACCCCGCCGACCTGGACCGCCTGCGCCGCGACTTCCGCGCCTGGCTCGCCGGTCACCCGCTCCCCGCACGCGGCGCCGACGAACCGGTCCCCGTCCACCTGCACCGCTGGCACCGCATGCTGCACTGCGGCGGCTGGGTCGGGCTCGACGTGCCGCTGGAGTACGGCGGACGCGGACTGACCGCCCTGCACCAGGTCGCAGTGAGCGACGAACTGGGGGCCAGGGGCGCGCCCGGAGTGCCCCGCATCGGCTATCTCGCGCACGCGCTGCTGGAGTTCGGCTCCGAGGAACAGCGCCGGCGTCTGTTGCCGCGGATGCTCGCGGGCGACGACGTCTGGTGCCAGGGCTTCAGCGAGCCGGGCGCCGGCTCGGACCTGGCCGGCCTGAGCACCCGCGCCGACCGCGGCGAATACGGCCACTACACCGTCAACGGCCAGAAACTGTGGACCAGTTACGCCCAGTACTCCGACCTGTGTCTGCTCCTGGCCCGCACCGATGTCACCGGGCCCGCGCACGCCTCCATCTCGGCGTTCGTCCTGCCCCTTGACCGCCCCGGTGTGACGGTGCGCCCGCTGCGCGCGGCGGGCGGCGACGACGAGTTCTGCGCACTGTTCCTCGATGATGTCCGTCTGACGGAGTCCGACCGCGTCGGTGCCGAAGGGGACGGCTGGGCGCTGGCCATGACCACCGTGGCGTACGAGCGCAACGCTCTGGACACCGGACACCTGTCGAAGTACGGGCTGCTGGTGGAGCGGCTGCGCCGCCGCGCGCGCGAGAGCCGTGGCAGCCTCCCCGACGGGCTGCTGTCGGACATCGGCCGGTGCGTGGTCGACTACCACGTCCTGGTCGCCCACTCCCGCCGCCGTACCGCCGAGCGGCTGGCCGGGCAGGCCGCGGGCCCGGAGTCCTCCGTCGACAAACTCCTGATGACCCGGGCCGAGCAGCGGCTGTACGAGACGGCGCTGAAGGTGTTCCCCGAGGAACTGTACGAGGACAGCGAGGAGGGCGGGGAGAGCGAGGAGGGCGGGGAGATCTTCAAGGACTACCTGTACTCCAGGGCCGCGTCCGTGTACGGCGGTACGTCCCAGATCCAGCGGAACATCATCGCCAAGCGGCTGCTGCGCCTCACCGCCGACGACCGTGGCTGAACGGAGTCCCGTCATGCGACACGACCTGGAGTTCCAGAGCATCCCGAACGTGGTCAGGGCCGCCGCGCGGCGGTTCGGTGACGCCACCGCACTCGTCGACGGGGACCGGCGCATCGGATTTCGCGAGCTGGAGGATCACATGGTCCGGGCCGTCGCCTCGGCGCAGGCCTTGGGCATCAACCCCGGTGACCGGGTCGGCCTGTGCGCGCCCAACTCGGTGGAGTGGATCGTGGCGGCCCTCGGCATCCAGGGAGCCGGAGGCATCGTCGTACCGCTCAACACCCGGTTCAAGGCGCGGGAACTCTCCTACATTCTGCGCAGGTCCGGGGCCAGAGCCCTGTTCGCCGCGGCGTCCTTCCTCGGCACCGACTACACGGCGGAGCTGAAACGGGCCGACCCGGACCTGCCCGCGCTCACCGCCACCGTGTCCCTGCTGGGGGCAAGCGATGCGGCCGACATGACGTGGGGAGACTTCCTCTCTCTGGGCACCGTGTCCTGCGCGGCGCACGAGGCCATCGACCGGCTCACACCGGACGACGTCAGCGATGTGATGTTCACCTCGGGGACCACCGGCCACCCCAAGGGCGTCATGCTCACCCACGGGCAGTCCTTGCGCGCCTACGGCTGGATGTCGGCGGAGTACGGCTTCCGTGCCTCGGACAGTTTCCTGGTCATCCCGCCGTTCTTCCACTGCTTCGGCTACAAGGCGGGCTGGCTCGCCTCGTTCCTGCACGGCGTGACGGTGATTCCGATGGCCGTCTTCGACGCGGGACGGGCGCTGGAGCTGATCGAGCGGGACCGGGTCAGCGTCCTGCTCGGCCCGCCCACCATCTTCCACGACCTGCTCCATCACCCCGGCCGCCCAGGCCGCGACCTGTCGTCCCTGCGGCTGTCCATGACGGGCGGCTCGACCATCCCGGAGTCCTTGATCCACGCCATGAAGAAGGACCTGTCCTTCGACATCGTGCTGAGCGCCTACGGGCTCACCGAGTCGGCCGCGCTGGTGACCACCACCCGCGTCGGCGACACCGAGGAGACCGTGGCCCGCACCACCGGGCGCCCCATCCCGGATGTCGAGGTCCGGCTCACCGACGCCTCGGGAGGAGAGGTGCCGCCGGGCCGGGACGGGGAGATCCGGGTACGCGGCTACAACGTCACCCGCGGCTACTGGGACGACCCGGAAGCCACCGCGGCGGCGATCGACGGCGACGGCTGGCTGCACACCGGCGACATCGGGCGCCTCGACGCGGCGGGCAACCTCGTGATCGTCGACCGCAAGAAGGAGATGTACATCGTCGGCGGCTTCAACGCCTACCCGGCCGAGATCGAGAAGCTGCTGCTCGGCTGCGAGCGCATCGCACAGGTCGCGGTCGTCGGCGTACCCGACACGCGCATGGGCGAGGTGGGCTGCGCCTTCGTCGTAGCCGCGCCGGGCGCCCGACTCACCGAGGAGGATGTCGTGGCGTGGGCGCGGGACCACATGGCCAACTTCAAGGTGCCCCGGCATGTGCGGTTCGTGGACGCGCTGCCGCGCAACGCCGGCCTCAAGGTCCTCAAGGACGATCTGCGCGCCCGGTACCAGGACGGTGAGCGCTGATGGCGGGGCCGCTGTCCGGCGTCACCGTGGTGGCGCTGGAACAAGCCGTGTCGGCACCGATGTGCACCCGTGCCCTCGGTGACTTCGGCGCCCGCGTGATCAAGGTGGAGACCCCCCGGGGAGGAGACTTCGCACGGCACTACGACGACGTGGTGCGCGGCCTCGCGGCCCACTTCGTCTGGGTCAACCGGGGCAAGGAGTCGGTCGCGCTCGACCTCAAGTCCGACCCCGGGCTCGCCGTGCTGCACCGGCTGCTGGACCGCGCCGACGTGCTGGTCTCCAACCTCGCTCCCGGCACCACCGCGAAGCTGGGCCTGTCCCCCGCCGACCTGGAGGTCCGCCACCCGGAGGTGATCGCCGTGGAGATCGACGGGTACGGCCCCGGCGGCCCCCTGTCCCACAAACGGGCCTACGACCTGCTCGTCCAGGCCGAGTCGGGGGCGTGTGCGGTGACCGGACACCCGGGTGCGCCCGCCAAGCCGGGTCCGCCGGTGGCCGACGTGTGCAGCGGCCTGTACGCGGCGCTCTCCGTCCTCGCCCTGCTGCACGGCAAGGTACGGGGGCGGGCCGCCGCCTCGGTCGCGGTGAGCATGTTCGACACGATGACGGAGCTGATGGGCTACCCGCTGACCTACACCCGGCACTCCGGTGTCGAGCAGCAACCGCTCGGCATGGGCTCGCCCGCCGTCGCCCCGTACGGCGCCTACCCCACCGCCGACGGGCACACCGTGGTCCTCGGCACCACCAACGACCGCGAGTGGCAGCGTCTGGCGAGGAATGTGCTCGGCCGGCCGGACCTGGCGGACGACGAGCGGTTCGCCACGAACGCCGCACGGGTGGAGCACCGTGCCGTCCTGGACGCCGAGATCGCCGCCTGGTGCGCGCGGCACGACCTGCGCGTGGTGCAGGAGCGCGCGGACGCCACCGGGATCGGCAACTCCCGCTTCAACACGCAGGCCGATGTGCTGGCGCACCCGCAGCTGGCCGCCCGCGACCGCTGGCGGGAGATCGAGACCCCGGGCGGTCCGGTGCGTGCGCTGCTCCCGCCCCCCGTCATCGCCGGATACGAGCCGCCGATGGGGGCGGTGCCCGCGCTGGGCGCGCACACGGACGCCGTACTCGGCGAACTCGGTATGACCCGCGCCGAGATCGGCGCGCTGCGCGAGCAGGGGATCGTGCGGTGACCGTCCTCCTCACCGATGACGCCGGCGGCGTACGGACCCTGACCCTGAACCGCCCGCACCGCAAGAACGCCCTCGACGCCGCGCTGTGGGCGGCGCTGCGCGACGCCCTCGTCGAGACCGGCCGTGACCGCTCGGTCCGGGTGCTGGTCCTCACCGGCGCGGGCGGCGCCTTCTGCTCCGGCGCGGACATCTCCCAGGGGGTGAGCGCCGCCCATCCCCTGTACCGGATGCGGACGCTGACCGAGGTCACTCTGCTGCTGCACGAGCTGCCCGTCCCCACGATCGCCCAGGTGACCGGCGTGGCGGTGGGCGCGGGCTGGAATCTGGCCCTCGGCTGCGATCTGGTCGTCGCCACCCCCGAGGCACGGTTCTCGCAGATCTTCGCGCGGCGCGCACTGTCCCTGGACTGCGGCGGCTCCTGGCTGCTGCCGAAGCTGGTCGGACTCCAGCAGGCCAAGAGGCTCGCCCTGCTGGCCGACGTGATCGACGCCGAGAAGGCACGGATGCTGAACCTGGTGACCTGGGTCGTGGCGGCCGACAAGGTGGACGCCTTTGTGAGGGACCTGGCCGCGCGGCTGGTGGCCGGCCCTCCGGTGGCCCTGGCACAGACCAAGGCTCTGCTCAACGAGAACGCGGACCGCACGCTGCGGGACGCGCTGGCGAGTGAGGCGCGGGCCCAGTCGGTGAACTTCGCCGGCGGCGACGTCCCGGAGGCGTACGCGGCGTTCGCCGACAAGAGGGATCCGCGCTTCACCGGCGGCTGGGCGGTGCCCCGGCGAACGGAGGACGACGACGCATGACAAGGGAAGCGGTGATCGTGGCCGCGGTCCGTACCGCCGTCGGCAGACGCGGCGGCGGGCTGGCCGGCATGCATCCGGCCGGCCTGTCGGCGGCCGTGCTCAATGCGCTCGTCGAGCGCACGGGGATCGATCCGGAGATCGTCGACGACGTGATCTGGGGATGCGTGTCCCAGACCGGCGACCAGTCCGGCAACATCGGCCGCTACGCGGTGCTGGCGGCGGGCTGGCCCGAGAGCGTCCCCGGGACCACGGTCAACCGGGCCTGCGGATCGAGCCAGCAGGCACTGGAGTTCGCGGTGCAGGCAGTGCTGTCCGGGCGGCACGACGTGGTCGTGGCGGGCGGGGTCGAGGTGATGAGCCGGGTGCCGCTGGGTTCGGCCAAGGCGGGCGGAGTGCCCTACGGCCCCGAAGTCCTCGCCCGCTACCGGGGCTTCTCCTTCAACCAGGGCCTCTCCGCCGAGAGGATCGCGCAGAAGTGGGGCCTGACGCGGGCCCGGCTCGACGCGTATGCCGCCCGGTCGCACGAGCGGGCGGCCGCCGCGCAGGACGGCGGGGCCTTCGACGAGCAGATCGTGCCGGTGGCCGGGGTCGCGGCGGACGAGGGGATCCGCCGGGGCACCGGCGTGCAGACCCTGGCGGGCCTCAAGCCGTCCTTCCTGGACGGCGGAGTGATCCATGCCGGCAACGCCTCGCAGATCTCCGACGGCGCGGCGGCACTCCTTGTCACCACCCCGGACAGGGCGGCGGAGTTGGGGCTGCCGCCGCTGGTGCGGCACCGGGCGGGGGCGGTGGTCGGCTCCGACCCGGTGCTGATGCTCACCGGGCCTGTCCCGGCGACCGAGAAGGTCCTGCGGCAGGCGGGGGTGGGGCTTTCGGAGGTGGGGGTCTTCGAGGTGAACGAGGCCTTCGCTCCGGTCCCGCTGGCCTGGCTCGCCGAGACCGGCGCGGACCCGGAACGGCTGAACCCGCTCGGCGGGGCGATCGCGCTCGGCCATCCGCTGGGCGCCTCGGGGGCCGTCCTGATGACGCGCCTGATCCACCACATGCGCGCACGGGGGATCCGCTACGGCCTGCAGACCATGTGCGAGGGCGGCGGCACCGCGAACGCGACCCTCGTCGAACTCATCGACTGAAAGCGGTGGTTGCCGTGCGACGGGATCTGTTCACCGCCGACCACGAGGCGTTCCGTGCGCTGGTGCGGGACGTCGTGGCGAAGGAAGTGGTGCCGCACTACACCGCGTGGGAGGAGGCGGGGCGGCTGCCCCGGGCGTTCTTCGAACGCCTCGGGTCCCTGGGTGTGTTGGGCGTGGCGATCCCGCAGAGGTACGGCGGGGGCGGGCAGAGCGACTACCGGTACAACGTCGTCCTCCAGGAGGAGGCGGCCCGCGGCCTGGTCACCCTGGGCACCGTCCGCACCCAACTCGACGTCGTGCTGCCGTACTTCCTCGCCTACGCGGACGACGAGCAGTGCGAGCGCTGGTTCCCCGGCCTGGCCTCCGGCCGGCTGCTGACGGCGATCGCGATGACCGAGCCCGGCACCGGCTCCGACCTCGCCGGCATCCGCACGACCGCCGTGCGCGACGGGGACCGCTACGTCCTGCGCGGCGCCAAGACCTTCATCACGGGCGGGCTGCTCGCCGACCTGGTGATCGTGGTGGCACGCACCTTTACCGACCCGGACGACCGCCGGGCGGGGCTCACCCTGCTGGTCGTGGAGGACGGTATGCCGGGGTTCACCCGCGGCCGGGTGCTGGACAAGATGGGCATCAAGGCGCAGGACACCGTGGAACTGTCCTTCGACGACGTCCGGGTGCCCGTCACCAACCGGCTCGGTGAGGAGGGCCGGGCCTTCGAGTACCTCGGGCACAACCTGCCCCAGGAGCGGATGACCGTCGCGGTCGGCTCGGTCGCGCAGGCCCGTGCCGCGCTCGACGCGACGATCGCGTACGTCAAGGAGCGCAGGGTGTTCGGGACGCCGGTCGCCTCCTTCCAGAACACCAAGTTCGAACTCGCCGCCGTGGCCGCCGAGGTCGAGGCGGCGCAGACCATGCTCGACAGAGCGGTCCTGGAGCTGGTCGAGGGCCGGCTGTCCGGGGCGGACGCGGCGAAGGTCAAGCTGTTCTGCACCGAGACGCAGGCGCGCGCCGTGGACCGGTGCCTCCAACTCTTCGGCGGATACGGCTACATGCTGGAGTACCCGATCGCCCGCCTGTACGCGGACGCGCGCATCACCCGCATCTACGGCGGGACCAGTGAGGTCATGAAGGTCATCATCGCCAAGTCCCTGGGGCTGTGAGACATGTCCGTGAACGACTTCGCCCACCGGCCGGGCGTCGCCCTTGTCGCGGGCGGCACCGGCGGCATCGGAGCGGCCGTCGTCCGGCTCCTCGCACAGCGTGGCAGCACCGTCGCCTTCACCTATCGCTCCGCCAAGGAGGCTGCGGCCACCCTCGCCGACGAAGTGCGGGCGTACGGCCGCCGCGCCGGCACTCTGCGCGTGGACCTCACCGACGAGGAGGCCGCAGCGCGGGCCGTCACCGAACTCGCCACGGCAGGCGGCGGCCTGCACACCCTTGTCTACGCGGCCGGACCGCACGTACCCATGACGCATCTCAGCAAGGTGACACCCGGTCAGTACCGTGCGCAGCTCGAAGCCGACGCGGTGGCGTTCTTCAACCTCGTCCATCCCGCGCTGCCGTTGCTGCGGGAGAGCCGGGGCAATGTGGTCGCCGTGACGACGGTCGCCACCCGCCGCTTCCCGGTCCGCGACGGGCTGTCGTCGGGCACCAAGGGGGCCGTCGAGGCGGTCGCGCGGGCCCTGGCCGCCGAGGAGGGCCGCTACGGAGTCCGCGTCAACTGTGTCGCTCCCGGCATGCTCACGGACGGCATCGCGGGCCGGCTCGTCAGCACCGGTGAACTCTCCGCGGAAGCCCTCGACATCACCCGGCGCAACATCCCGCTCCGCCGCTTCGGACGGGCCGAGGACATCGCGGAGGCGGTCGCGTTCCTCGCCTCCGACCGGGCCGGGTTCATCACCGGGCAGGCGCTGGGGGTGGACGGCGGCTACAGCGTGTGAACCGCGGTCCGGGTCATGGGACGACCGGTCGGCCGCCGACGTAGGCGGCCCGCACCACGTCGGCGGACAGCGCGTCCAGCGCCTCGTGCAGCGGCACGTGCAGCAGGCACAGGTCCGCCTCCGCGCCGACGGTCAGGCTGCGGACCCGGCCGGGACGTCGGGGCGAGCCCAGGAAGAGCCGCAGGGCCGCCCGCGGTGTGACGCCCTCCCCGTCGTGGCGTGCCACGGCGGCCCGCATGGCCGCCCAGGGGTCATGGGTGCCGTACGGCGCGTCGGTTCCGGCGGCCACGGGGACGCCCGCCTCGGCCAGGCTCCGGCAGCGGTAGAGGTGCGGGCGGTCGTCGACGTGGACGTCGGTGGCATACGTGTCACCCCGCTCGACCGGGAAGTGCGGCTGGGTGATCACCGTCACGCCGAGTCGCCGCAGCCACGGCACGGTCTCCGCCGGGATCACGGCACCATGCTCGATCCGGTCCCCCTCGGCCGGGCCCGCCTCCTGAAGTGCGAGCAGCGTCACGATCAGCTGTACCCGGGTGACGCAGTGCACGGCGACCGGCCGGGGCCGTAGGCCGGCCACGGTGGCGGCCAGATCCGCGGGGGTGGGCAGAACCGGATCGTCGAGCATCAGTTTCACCGGCGGGTCGACGCCCATGACGACGAGCCGCTGGGGCAGCACGGACAGCATCTGCCCGAGACCCGCGGCGGGGTACGGGTCGGCGTTGGTGAAGCCGGTGACGCCGAGCCGCGCGGCCCGCCGTCCGAGCCCGGCCAGGTCGAGCGGCACGGGCGGCACGAAGGACCGCAGCCGCTCGTCCCCCCGCCAGAAACACCCGTCGCCACCGCCGCTGTCCAGCCCGGCCGCCCACAGGGCGGCGCTGTTGAGGATCCACAGGGCACCGGTGCGGTGCTGCACCCGGACCGGCCGGTCGGGCACGATCGCGTCCAGCGCCCACCGGTCCAGGTCCCCGGCGACGCTCTCGTGGTAGCCGGTGGCCCGCACCCACTGCCCCGGTGCCCCGGCCCGCAGCGCCGCCGCCATGCCGTCGCGTCCGCCCACGTCGGCGGGGCCGACCCGCACCGAGGATGCCTCGGCCGCCAGCGCCGCGAGGTGGATGTGGTGGTCGTGCAGGCCCGGCAGCAGCGCCCCGCCGCGCCCGTCGACATCGGCAGGGCCCGCCAGGCGCGGCCCGACCGCGGCGATCCGGCCGCCCGTGACACGCACGTCCACCCGGCCTCGGCCCTCGATCTCCACGTCCCTGATCAGCACGGCCGTACCGGGTCCGCCGAGAGGGAGGCCGCGCAGGCGGCCATGGACACGCACAGCAGTTCCCCGCCTCCCCGGTCGACGGCGCGGGCGACGGCGTGGGCGGCGTACAGGCCGGTGACGGGGTCGGCGAGCGCGTCGCCGAGGAACACCGGGTCGCTGTGGGCGTCGCGGCCGGTCAGGCCGCCGGCGACCGCGGCGTCGTCGCCGAAGGCGATGCGGTCGTCGGCGCGGCCGTACCCGGTGATGCCGAGCCAGATCCGGCCGGGGCGTGCGGCCAGGAACTCCTCGGCACGCACCCCGAGGCGGCGCAGTGCCCTCGGCCGTGACGCCTCGATCACGATGTCGGCGTCGGCGACCGTGGCGGCCAGGGCCCCTGAGGCGAAGTCGAGCACCAGGCTCTCGTGTCCCTCGTGCAGCCAGTGGTAGAAGGCCGGAGACCCGAAGCGGGCCCCGTCGGGCCGCGTCGCGCTCTCCACCTTCGTCACATGCGCCCCCGCCAGCCCAAGCAACCGTGCGCACAGGGGCCCCGCCCACAGCGCGGACAGGTCGACGACCCGCAGGCCGGCGAGCGTGCGCGGCCGGGGTGCCCCGTGGCGCTCGGCCCGTACGGGACCGCGGTCGCCGCGGGCCGAGCCGAGCGCCGCGGCGGCGATGCCCAGCAGCTGGGCGCTGCGGGCCAGTTCGACCGCCGTGGTGCGCCGTGCGGCCGTTGGCAGGTCCGCGTGGGGTGCGCCGAGGAGCGCGAGCAGGGCGGGAAGGGACGCGTGGTCGTCGGCACGTGCCAGGTTGACCGCGCTCCAGCCGTCGGAGGTCGCGAGGAGGCGGCACGAGCCGCCCGCCGACGACCTGCCGGGCGGGGCGTACCCGGCGAGCCGGGCGCGCAGGAACAGCGTGGTGGGCAGGTCGACGGTGACTCCGGTCAGCCCCGAGAAGTCGTCCACGACGGCGGAGAGCGGGCCCAGGCGGGGCTCGACCGTGGCCATCCACTCATCGAGAGTGTCATTCTTCATTACGTGAACACCCTTCTCCCGACGGTGCGGCAAGATTACACTCCGCTGCCCATGGAGCCGCCCTTTCTCTTGGTCGATCTGGACCGTGCGGCGCCCGCCACGCCCGGAGGCCAGCGGGTGCGGGTCGCCGTGGCGGCCGAACCGCGCCCGGTGGACGGGGAGTTCGACGTGCTCATCACGGCCGCCCCCGACCCGCCGCGCCCTTGGGTGCCGTCCGCGGATCCGTACACCACCGCACATCAGCTCCAGGAGACCGTCACCCGGCGGCCCGACGCCTGTCTCGCGCTCGTCCAGGTGCTCCGTCTGGGTCCCGCTCTCGCGCCGTCCGACCGGCTGATCGTCGAATCCCTCGCCTACTCCGCCTTGCAGGCCGGCGCGGCGTTCCGGGCCTGGCTGGCCTCGGCGCCCGCCCGCGCTCCCCGTCCCGCCGCCCGGCCCGTCCGGCTCCGCCGCGACGGCGCCCGGCTCACCGTCACCCTGGACCGGCCCTGGGTGCGCAACGCCTTCGACGCGGCCACGCGGGACGCGCTGTGCGAGGCGCTGGAGGTGGCCGTGGCGGACCCGACGATCGCCCGGGTGGACCTGTACGGCAGCGGTCCCGACTTCTGTAGCGGGGGCGACCTCGCCGAGTTCGGCACGGCGCGTGATCCGGCCGCGGCCCATCGGGTGCGCGTGCACCGCAGCCCGGCCGCGCTGCTCCAGGACTGCGCGGCCAAGGTGACCGCCCACCTGCACGGCGCCTGTGTGGGGGCGGGCATCGAACTGGCGGCGTTCGCGGGGCGGGTCACGGCCGCGCCGGACACGGTGATCCGGCTGCCGGAGATCGGCATGGGGCTGATCCCCGGTGCGGGTGGGACGGCGAGCCTCCCGGTCCGCATCGGACGGGAGCGCACCGCGTATCTGGCCCTGACCGGTGCTCCCTTGACGGCCTTGGAAGCACAGCGCTGGGGGCTGGTCGACGAGATCGACGCAGGGCCGGGCCGGCCTCGCGCTGCCCGGATCGACGCAGGCGACTAGCAATCCCGAGTCACGAGAATTAGATTCCCCCCATCGAGAACAAAATCACCGTCCATGTTGCCGTCGCACCCTGAAGGAGGCGGGCCAGTGGCGCGCTACGACGAGCCGTCCGACGATATCGATGCGATCGACTTCTTCCGCAACGACGCACTGCTGGCCGACCCCTACCCCTACTTCGAGGCTCTGCGCGCGCGGTGCCCCGTGCACCGCGAGCCCCACCACGGCGTGGTCATGGTGACGGGATACGACGAAGCGGTCGAGGTGTTCCAGGACTCCCGGACGTTCTCCTCGTGCGTGTCGGTGACCGGGCCCTTTCCCGGCTTCCCGGTACCGCTCGCGGGGGACGACGTGAGCGACCTCATCGAGCGGCACCGCGAGGAACTCCCGATGAGCGACCAGTTGCCGACACTCGACCCGCCCGTGCACACCGCGCATCGCGGGCTGCTGATGCGGCTGATCACTCCCAAGCGTCTCAAGCAGAACGAGTCGGCCGTCTGGGAGATCGCCGACCGTTTGCTGGACACCTTCCTGGCCCGCGAAGAGGGCGAGTTCATCGGCGAGTTCGCGGGCCCCTTCACACTTCTCGTCATCGCCGATCTGCTCGGCGTGCCCGAGGAGGACCGGGAGGAGTTCCTGACCCGGCTCCAGCGCCGGCCTCGGGCCGGCGGTGCGATCGGCAGCACCGGCGACGACACGCTCGCGCACGCGCCGCTGGAGTTCCTGTACGGGCGGTTCGCAAACTACATCGAGGACCGGCGCCGCGAACCCCGCGACGACGTACTGACCGGCCTCGCCACCGCCACGTTCCCCGACGGGTCCCTGCCCGAGGTCGCCGACGCGGTCCGGGTGGCCGCCAATCTCTTCTCCGCCGGGCAGGAGACCACCGTCCGTCTGCTCAGCTCCGCTCTCATGGTGATCGCCGAACGGCCCGACATCCAGGAACGGCTGCGCGGCGAACGCGACCTCGTCCCCAACTTCGTGGAGGAGACGCTGCGTACGGAAAGTCCGGTCAAAGGCGACTTCCGCCTCTCCCGCGTCCCCACCACGGTCGGCGGAGTCGCCGTCCCGGCCGGCAGCACGCTCATGGTGGTCAACGGAGCGGCCAACCGCGACCCGGGCCGCTTCGAGAACCCCGCCGTCTTCGACCCCGCCCGCCCGAACGCCCGGCACCACATCTCCTTCGGCCGCGGCATCCACACCTGCCCCGGCGCACCGCTCGCACGGGCCGAGGCGCGGGTGGCCGTCGAGCGCCTGCTGGACCGCACGACGGACATCAGGATCTCCGAGCGCGTGCACGGCCCCGCGGACGCGCGCCGCTACCGGTACCTGCCGACGTACATGCTGCGGGGCCTGACCCGCCTCCACCTGGAGTTCACTCGGGCCGAGGAAAGCACACGATGAGGGCCGCCGTCGACGAGGACCGCTGCCGCGGACACGGCGTCTGCTCCACTGTCTGCCCCGAGGTCTTCGACCTGAGCGAGGACGGGTACGCCGTCGTGCTGCTCCCGGACGTCCCGACGGAGTTCGAGTCGGCGGCACGCACCGCGGCGGCGAACTGTCCGGAGCGCGCCATCGCGGTGGACTGAGACGGCCCGCACAACGGGGACGCACCTGTCGACATCGACATGCGCTTCCCTGTGCCCGTCGACCGGATGGGCGCCGTCTCCCCCGGTTACACCGCCCACCGGGCCGTCAACGCCGTGCCCGCCGTCTGCGCCGCGGCCCCCGGCATCCGTACGACCCCGGAACTGCCCCCGTTCACCGCGGCGCTCGCCTGATCGCCGATGGTTTCCCGGTGACCGAGGCGGTGTGGGAGGCGTTCGCCGCGGGGCAGCCCGGCAGGCCGGCTTCACCCGCGTCTATTCCCTCACCGCGGGCGGCCTCTCCTGAGTGTCCGCGGGCAGCGGGGTGTCGGCGCGGTCCGAGCCGAGCAGCACGGACAAGGCCTCCCGCACGATCGGCGGGTAGCGTTCCGCCTCGTGGTCGACCAGCCACAGCTGATGGACGCCCTCCATCAGGGCGAGCACGGCGGCAGCGGCGGTCGGCGCGCTCAGTCCGCTCGGCAGCCGCTCCCCGTACCGCCCCGCCAGGTATGTGGTGAGGAGGTCCTGGAGGCTGCGGCAGCGTTCACGGACGTATCCGGCGGCCGGCTCCTGGCCGGTGACCGCCTCGGCCAGGACCACGCTGTGCACCCGCGCGAACGACGGGTGCTCCTGCTCGAAGGCGATGGCTTCGGCGAGGTCGGCGGCCCAGTCGCTGTCCGCCGGGCGGTCGGCCAGGTGCTCCCGGTTGAGCCGCTCCCGGAAGGCGAGGAGTTCCAGCAGCAGCCGCTTCTTGCTCGGGAAGTAATGCAGGACACCCTGCCGGGTCAGGCCGGCGCGCTCGGCGACCGCATCGATCGAAGCGCCCTTCACACCGCGTGCGGCGAACACCTCCAGCGCCGCTTCCAGGACCTGCTCACGCCGCGTCGACATCACGTCTCGCCCCTTCCTCCGCCGGACAGGTGCCCGCTCACAGTAACTGCCGCACTACCGATGAGGACCCCTCCTGCGCGGGGCTTCACGCGCGACAGCGAGTGAGAATATGATTCTCAAATAAGGAAGGGGAGTTTCCATGATCGAATCGAAGGCCCTGAGCCCGTCGCTCGGGGTGGAGTTCACCGGAGTGACCGACCCCCTCAACGGCGCCTTCCTCCACCGCTGCGTCGAGGCGCTGACATGGCGGGGTGTGCTCCTGGTCCGTGGACTGCACCTGGACGACGAGCAGCAGTTGGCGTTCAGCCGCTCGCTCGGCGACGTCGTCACACTGCGCGGCCAGGAGATCTTCCCGATCTCCGTCAACCCTGCCAAGAGCCGCACCGCCAAGTACCTCAAGGGCGCCTTCCACTGGCACCTCGACGGCACCAGCGACGACGTACCGATCAAGGCGGCCACGCTCACCGCCCGGCACGTGGCCACGGTCGGCGGCGGCACGGAGTTCGCCAGCACCTACGCGGCGTACGACAACCTGCCGGACAAGGACCGCGAACGCTACGAGAACCTGCGCGTGGTGCACAGCTTCGAAGCCTCCCAGCGCCTGGTGAACCCGCATCCGACACAGAAGGAACTGGCGGGCTGGCGAACCGTGCCCAGCCACGAGATGGCTCTGGTGTGGCACCGCCGGGACGGCCGCCGCTCGCTGGTGACGGGCGCGACCGCGGACCACGTCGTCGGAATGGACCCCGCTGAGAGCCGCGCCCTGCTGGACGAGTTGCTGGAGTGGACGACACAGGAGCGCTTCCGCTATGCCCACGGCTGGGCGGTCGGCGACCTGGTGGTGTGGGACAACACCGGCATCCTGCACCGGGCGCTGCCGTACGCCGAGGACTCCGAGCGGCTGCTGCACCGTACGACCATCGTCGGCGACGAGGCGTTCGCATGAGGACCGCCGTGGTCACGGGCGGGGCGTCCGGGATCGGCCGGGCGATCGCGCGCCGGCTCGCCGCGGACGGCATGCGGGTCGCCGTGCTCGACCTGGCCCCCGCCGAGTACGGTCTGACCCTCACGGCCGACGTCACCGACCGCGGCCAGGTCGACAAGGCGATGGACGCGGTGCGCGAGCGCCTCGGTCCGATCCACGTCCTGGTCAACGCGGCGGGCAAGGACGGCTTCACCCGTTTCGCCGATCTGGACTTCCGGGACTGGCAACGGGTCCTCGACATCAATCTCAACGGGGTGTTCCACTGTGTGCAGTCGGCGCTTCCGGACATGGCCGAGGCCCGCTGGGGCCGGATCGTGAACATCTCCTCGTCCAGCACGCACTCCGGCCAGCCGTTCATGGCGCACTACGTCGCCGCCAAGTCCGCGGTGAACGGCCTGACCAAGTCACTCGCACTGGAACTCGGCCCGAAGGGCATCACCGTCAACGCGATCCCGCCCGGATTCGTGGACACGCCGATGCTGCGCACCGCCGAGCGCAACCAGCGGCTCGGCGGCACCATCGAGGAGCACATCGCGCGCACCCCGGTGCGCCGGGTGGGCCGGCCGGAGGACATCGCGGCGGCCTGTGCGTTCCTGGTCGGCGAGGAAGCCGGCTATGTCACCGGCCAGATCATCGGTGTGAACGGAGGACGCAACACATGACGCGACTGTCCCCGGTTCCCTACGACGAGTGGGACCCCGACGCCCTGCGCCCCCTCACGGGCGGGCGCACTGTCCCTCCGTCCAACGCCCTCGGTCTGCTGCTGAACCATCCGCGCCTGGCGAAGACGTTCCTGACTTTCAGTACACAACTGGCGTACCGCAGCACACTGCCGGCGAAGACGCGCGAGCTGACGGTCCTCAGGACCGCATGGCGGCACCGCTGCCGGTACGAGTGGGCGCACCACGTACTGACGGCTCGTCAGGCAGGCGTGAGCGAGGAAGAGTTGGACCAGGTGCGTCGTGGCACGGGCACCCTGGTCAATCGGGCCGTGGACGAACTCACCGCCACGTCCGCTCTCTCCGACGCGACCTATGCCGAACTCGCGAAGGAACTCGACGAACGGCAGTTGATGGACTTCGTGTTCACGGTCGGCACATACGCTCTGCTGGCCATGGTCTACAACGCCTTCGGGGTGGAGCCCGATCCGGGCATGGACGACGGGGGGATGAGCCGCTGAGAGAATCACGTTCTCGCCAAGAGAAACTCGGAGTCTTGCTTCTCGCGGAGCGCGATGCGGTAGGGAGACGGTCCTCGCTTTTCACATGCGTGGAGTACCGTTCTACTCATGAGCGAGGTCCCCGCAGAGCCCGTCGAGTCCCCCGAGCCCGCCTGGCGGCAGCGCGCCGTCGAGCGTTCCACCCGGGCCGCGAAGCTGCGCGCCGAGCAGCGCGTACAGCGTTTTCTGGACGCGGCACAGGAACTCATCGCCGACAAGGGCACCACCGACTTCACCGTGCAGGAGGTCGTGGAGCGCTCCCGCCAGTCACTGCGCAGCTTCTACCAGCACTTCGACGGCAAGCACGAACTGCTGCTCGCCCTCTTCGAGGACGCCCTGTCCAAGTCGGCCGCCGAGATCCGGGAGAAGGCCGCGGCGGGGCGGGATCCGCTGGACCGGCTGCGCATCGCGGTCGACCTGCTCTACCACTCCTCGCAGCCCGGACCGGGCGGACAGTCCGCGCTGTTCACGGACTTCGCGATTCAGCTGCTGGTCAGCCACCCGGACCAGGTGGCGACCGCCCATCTGCCGTTGCTCGGCTTCTTCACCGAGCTGGTGGAGCAGGCCGCCGAGAGGGGCCAGGCCGTCGCCGCCGCACCGCGCCGCACCGCGTCCCTGATCATGCAGACGGCGTTGTTCACGCCCCAGGCCCCCACGGCTCCGGTCGGGGGCCTGCCGTCCCCCATCACCGCGGAGGAGGTGTGGGAGTTCTGCCTGGGCGGCATCACCGGCCCGGCGGGGCCCCCGGCATCCGTGGAGACCCCCGCCCGCGAGACCGCGAAGGCCACGGCGGGCACGGCGAAGAAGCCTGTGGCGAAGAAGGCGCCCGCCAGGAAGACGGCGTCCTCCCGGGGCACGGCGGCCAGGACCGCCCCGACCCGCGCGTCGCGCGGCAAGGCCTGACAGCAAGGATGCGCGGGGCAGGCGCTCCGCCGGACATGCCGCGATGAACCGTCGGCCGTCCGCGGCACCGTCGTGCCCGGTCGCGCGGTTCCCCGCGCTCGCTTCATGGCGCTGCCGAACCGCAAGGTGGGTCAGCTCGGCCTGGACGCCCACGCCGTCTCGACCGCTTCGGCGAGCGCGTCTCCCTTCGCGAAACCGTAGTACGCGGCGAACTGCAGCACGATCTCGTCCATCTCCTCCTTGGTGAGGTCGCCGGAGTGCAGCGCGGCGGTGACATGTGTCCGCAGCGGGACGGGCGAGTCGTCGAGCGCGACACTGGCGACGGTGACGATCCGGCGTTCCCGGCGGGTCAGTCCGGGCCGCTGCCAGACGTGGCCGAAGACGAAGCCGAGGATGCCGGCGTGCCGGTACGGCGAGTTCGGCGGTGGGGCCGGTGTGAGGTTGACGTCGATGAACTCCTGCACGCCCCGCTTCATCCGCTCGTCCCACGCGCCGGGACCGAGCGTGTCGTTCGCGAGGAGCGGCCATGGCGGGGTCTCCTCGCCGCGTTCGCGGTGGACGCGGTCCCACTGCCGGGCGATGGCCCCCTCCAGGTGCGAGGCCTTGGGCCAGCCGCAGTAGACCGCGAAGTGCAGCACGAACTCCAGCAGGGCTTCGAGTCCGATGTCGCCGCCGGCGAGTGCCGCATGGACGTGGTCCTCGATGGGCCGGGGTGAGTCGGCGGCGGCCACACACGTCAGCGTGACCCACCGCCGGTCCCTGCGGCTGAGTCCGGGACGCGACCACACCTCGCCGAACAGGAAGTCCCGCGAGGCCCGGCCGAACGGGGTGGCCACCGCCGGTGGCTCACCGGCGGCCATGACCTCGGTCATGGTCCGCTCCACGCGGCCGTCGTCCATGAATGCCTCCTGGTGCCGGTGGATGAATGCGGGATACGTCCGGAGACAGCCGGGAGTGAGCCGGTCACGCCCGGATGAAGACGTTCTTGGTCTGAAGGAACTCGTAGAGGCCCTCCCTGCCGCCCTCGCGGCCGTAACCGCTGCTCTTGTAACCCCCGAACGGGGCGCCGGGCGGCTGACCCGACGCGCCGTTGACGAGCACCGTGCCCGACTGCAGCAGGGGCACCATGCGCTGCACCCGCGACACGTCGCGGGTCTGCACGACGGTACCCAGGCCGTAGGGAGTGGAGTTGGCCAGTTCGACCGCCTCCTCCTCGCTGTCGAAGGGCATGACGGACAGCACCGGCCCGAACACCTCCTGCCGGCCCACCTCGCTGTGGGGGTCCACGTCGGCCAGGACCGTCGGTTCGATGAAGTAGCCGTCACGGATCCGAGGCGCCAGCCCCACCCGGTCGGGGACACGGCCGCCGACGACCACCCGGCTGTCCTCGGCCGCCCGCTCGATCACCCCGAGGATCCTCTCGTGGGCGGCTTTGCCGATCACGGGGCCGAGTGCCGTCCTGCGGTCGAAGGGGTCCCCGACGGGCAGCGCTGCCGCGGCGTCGGCGGTGGAGCGGACCACCCGGTCGTACACCTCGCGGTGTACCAGCAGCCGGGTGGTGAGGTTGCAGCCCTGGCCGGAGAGGGTGAAGCAGGACCGGACCGCCTCGGTGACGGCGGCGTCGAGGTCGGCGTCGGGGAAGACGAGGGCGGCCGTCTTGCCGCCCAGTTCCAGCAGGACCGGCTTGAGGGTGTGCCGCGCCGCGTCGAGGATCTTCTTCGCGGTCGGTATCCCACCGGTGAAGGAGATCTTCGCGACGTCGGGATGACGGACCAGGTGGTCGCCGGCCTCCGGGCCGCCGGGCAGCACATGCAGCACACCGGGAGGCAACCCGGCCTCCAGGGCGATCTCGGCGAACCGGGCCACCGTGAAGGGGGCCAGTTCCGGCGACTTGACCACGACGCAGTTTCCCGCGGCGAGCGCGGGGGCGATCTTCATACCGACCGACATGATCGGGCCGTTCCAGGTCAGGATGACGCCGATGACCCCGTACGGTTCCGGGACGGTGTAGTCGAGGCCCGGGACCATCCGCGGGCTCGGCGGAATCGTGACACCCTCGATCTTGTCGGCCCAGCCTGCGTAGTAGCCGAACCATCCGGCGCACAGGTGGGCCAGCGCCGCCGATGTGCTCAAGGGGGCCCCGAGTTCGAGGGTGTTCAGTCGGCCCAGCTCGGGCACGCGCTTGCGCATCGACTCCTCGACGCGCTGGAGGATGCAGCGACGTTCGTCCGGGGACGCCGCCCGCCACGCAGGGAAGGCGGCCTTGGCCGCGGCGACGGCCGCGTCGACCTCCTCGGGTCCACTCAGCAGGACGGTGCCGTTCACACGGGCGGTCGCGGGGTCGATGTGGTCCGTCTCGCCTGCCGACGTGCGGTTGGGCCAGGTGCCGTCGAGGAGGGGGCCGGTGGTGCCGAGGTCGTGGGACACGGAGGTGGTGGAGGTCATGTCGGTTCCGCCTTGCTGTCGTCCGGGTGGGCGGTGTGCGGGGAGCCGCGCTTCGTCCGTCGTGGGCGCGCCCTGCACGCTGGTGCCTGTGCGGTGCCACCGCGCCGGAGAACGCTCCGGCGTCGCCAGGGTGTGCGCGATGCGCCGCCGGTCGTCCGCCGCGCGCCGTCCGCGGCCGGTCGCGCAGTGCCCCCCCCGGCCCCTTCGGGGCGCCGGCGAACCGCGGCGGGCTTCGCCGGGCCTGCCGAGCGTGCTGGGGATGCGCTGTCACAGCCGGGTGACCCAGCCGCCGTCGACGTTGATCGTCTGGCCGTTGATCCATTCGCCGGCCGGAGAGGCCAGCAGGAGCAGCGTGCCGAGCAGGTCCTCCGCGGGCGCGGACTTCTTGCCCGGGATGGACGCCGTCAGGGCGGCCCGTGCGGGATGGTCGGCGGGCAGGCTGCGCAGGCCCGGTTCGTTCTCGACCAGGCCGGGCGCGATGGCGTTGACGTTGATGCCCAGCGGGCCGAGTGACCGGGCGAGCCCGACGGTGACGCTGACCAGGGCGAGTTTGCTGACCCCGTAGATGCCTCCGCCCATGAAGGCGCCGGCGGAGACCTGGTTGACGATCCGCCCGCCTCCGCGCTCCACCATCGACGCCTTGACCGCGCCCGCGCACACGACGGCGCCCAGCACGTTCACACGCATGACCCGGTCGAACCAGTCCGTGGGCAGGTCCAGGATGTCGACCTGGGGGATCTCCGCCATCAGCGCGGCGTTGTTCACCAGGATGTCGATGCCGCCGAAGGCGACGGTCGTCTTCGCAACCAGGTCGGCCGCCGAGACGCGGTCGGTGATGTCGACCCGCACGCCGAGGGCGCGCAGACCGTCGCGGGCGAGGGTCGCGGCGGCGCGTTCGGCGCCGTCGGCGTCGAGGTCCGCCAGCGCGACGGCGGCGCCGGCCTCGGCCAGCGCGCGGCCGTAGACCTGGCCGATGGCTCCGGCGCCGCCGGTGACGATGGCGACCTTGCCGTCCAGGCGAAGCCGGTCGAGTGTGCTCATAGGGCGTCCTTGATCAGACGGGACAGGTAGGCGTCGACGTCCTTTCCGTGCTCGCGCAGTTCGTCGGCGGCTTCCTGTGCGGTGAGAAGGAGAAAGCGGTCCTGTGTGACGCCGTCGGCGACGAGTTCGCCGACGGATGCCGCGTCGAGGACGGGGAAGCTCGGGCCGCGCGGCGGCGCCGGTTCCCCGTAGACGGTGATCTGTTCGACGATGTTGGTGGCGACGCCGGCCGGGCACAGGCACGAGACCCCGATGCCTCGGGGCCGCAGATGGAGCGCGAGCGCCTCGGAGAGTCCGACGACCGCGTGCTTGGTCGCGGTGTACGGCAGCCGGTCGGATCCGTAGGGCAGCAGTCCCGCCGTGGAGGCGGTGTTGACCACGTGGCCCGAGCCCTGCTCCAGCAGTACGGGGAGGAAGACGAGGTTGCTGCGCACCACGCCCAGCAGGTTGACGTCGATGACGTGCTGCCATGCGTGCAGGGGAATGGCCTCGACGGGCCCGACGGCCAGGATCCCGGCATTGTTCATCACCAGGTCGACGCGGCCGAAACGGTCGAGGGCCAGCTTCCGGACCGCCTCCAGGTCACCGAGGCTGGTGACGTCGCACACCGCGGCGACGGCACCGGGCCCGAGTTCACCGGCGACGGTGTGCGCCCGCTCGCCGACGACGTCGGTGACCACCACGCGTGCACCGCGCCGGGTGAGGGCATGGGCGGTGGCACGGCCGATCCCGCTGCCGGCGCCGGTGACCACCGCCACGGCGTTGTGCAGTTCGATGCTCATCGGACGGCAGTTCCTCTCCTCGCAGAAGGACGGACGGACGGGCGGAAGGACATGCAGGCGGGCGGTGCTCACTACTCAGATGCTCAGGTACTCAGATGCTCAGGGATGCAGCGGCAGGGCCGGTCGGCGCGGACCGGTCTCCGCGAGCGCCGAGGACGTCGCCGGGGACACCGGGGCCCGGAGGAAACCGATCAGGCCGTCGAGCAGGTCCCCGACGTGCGCGGCAAAGGGCAGTACGTGCCCGTCACGCGCCCGGATCCGTTCGCGTTCGGACGTGGCGTGCACGCTGAAGGCCAGGGCCTGGGCGGTGCGGTGCCCGCGCAGCGGTTCGGGGATGTGTGTGAGCAGCGCACCGACCCGCTCGATGAACTCGGCGGTGGGCCTGCTCAGTTCCTCGGGCAGGCGCTCGAAGACGTCCCGGCGGCCGTGCTGCTGGAGCATCGCGACGAAGCTCAGATAGTGGCTGCCCTCCTGCTCGCCCTGTTCCAGGACGGGCAGGACGTGGCACTCCACCCATGAGGCGAGGTCGTCCGGGCGCCGGCGGGCGACCAGCAGCCTGCGGCGTTCGTTCAGGCCCGGCAGCCGGAACTCGAAGATCTCCTGCACCAGACGGTCCTTCGACCCGAAGTGGTACTGAACCGCCGTGTTGTTGCCGTTCCCGGCGGCCGCGCTGATCTGGCGCAGGGACACCCCGTCGAGGCCGTGCTCGGCGAACAGGCTCTCGGCGGCCAGGACGATCTGTTCCTTGACGGACGGTCGCACCACGACACCGGACCCCTTGAGAGAGTGATGTTTCGTGTTTGCGAGAATGCAATTTCCGTATGCCGGGCATCGAATCACGCTCTGTGGCGGAAGTCAACTGCCTTAGCACTCAGGCAACTGCGGCACGGCACCGGTCCCATGACCGCGGTCCGCGCCCGCCTCAGACGCCGCGCCGCAGGGAGGCGGCGCCGAGTTCCCCGATGAGGACCGCGGTCGCGGCGGGGCCGCGCGACGGCGCGTCCGGCAGGATCGAGGTGTCGGCGACCCGCAGGCCGGCGACGCCGTGCACCCGCCCGTGGGCGTCGACCGCACCCGAGGGACCCATCGGGACGGTGCCGCAGGTGTGCTGGGCGGTGCCCAGGCGCGCCCGGATCCAGGCGTCAAGGGTGCGGTCGTCATCGAGGACGCCGGCTCCCGGATCGGACAGTCCCGCGCAGATCTCGCCGAACGCCGTCGTGCCGACCACGTCCGCCGCGGCCCGCACGGCCTCGCGCAGAGCGCCCAGGTCGGCCGCGGTCCCGAGGTAGCCGTGATCGACGCACGGCGGGACGTCCGGGTCGGCGGACACGGTGCGCAGCCCGCCGCGTCTTCGGGGTGTCTGCACGGACACCAGGAACACCTGCGGCGCCCGGCCGGCCGTGGTGGTCCCCCCGGTCAGGGCGGCCATGGGCAGCAGCGACTGCAGGATCTCCAGGTCCCCCGCGCCCGGCTCTGCGACGGAGGACGTCAGATGCAGCGCACCGCCGAGCCAGGTGCCCACGGGGTCGGCCAGGGGGCGCCCGGGGCGCCATGCCAGGGCCACCTGGGGGTGATCGCTGAGCGCGGCGCCCACGGCCGGCAGGTCCGCCGCGACCGGGATGCCGAGACGCGCGAGCCGGGCTCCGGGGCCGACCCCGGACAGATGCAGCAGGTGCGGCGTGGCGAGGGCACCGGCGCACAGCACCGTCTCACCGGCCGCGACGGCGGTGCGGCGCCCGTCGGTCTCGACGACCACCCCTCTCGCGCGCCCCCGGGTGATCAGGACCGAGCGGACGGTACTGCCGCCGCGCACGGTGAGGTTCGGCCGGTCAAGGGCACCGAGCAGAAAGGCCAGGCCCGTGTTGACGCGCAGGCCGCCGAGCGTGTTCGTCGGCACCGGACCGATGCCGGGAGGGTCCTGCGCGTTCTTGTCGGGCTCCGGGGGATGACCCAGCTCGCCGGCGGCCGCGGCGAAGGCGGCCGCCGCCGGGTGGGCCAGCAAGGTGCGCAGGACCGGGACGGGTCCGGTGGCGCCGTGCCCGGGTTCGTCCGGGTGGTCGAGGTCGGTCTCCAGAGCCCGCAGCGACGGCAGCACCCGCTCGTAGGACCAGCGCGGGTCGCCGCACACCCGGGACCACCGCTCGAAGTCCGCCCGCCGCGCCCGGATGAAGTAACCGCCGTTGACGGCCGTGGAGCCACCGAGCACACGTCCCCTGGGCGCGGTGTACCGGCGGTCGGGGGTGAGCCGTACCGGAAACGGGCGGACATAGGGGTGGCCGGGCTGCGCGCCCGGGACCAGCCGGGCGTCCAGCATCTTGTGCGCGAACCCGTGCCGGGGCACCGGTCCGGCTTCGAGCAGCAACACGTCGCAGCCCGGGTCCTCGCTGAGCCGTGCCGCCAGCACGGCGCCACCGGCCCCCGCCCCCACCACCACGACGTCTGGGTTCCGCACAGTCCCGGGGTTCCCTTCCACACACGACGGAAATACAGTTCTCAACAATCGAGAACTATCCTATCTAGCTGACGCGCAGGAGTTTCCATGGGAGAGACGAACGCGGTGGACGCGGCCGGGACCGAGCGCGCGGACACCCCGGAAGACCACGCCCCCGATCCGGACGTCCTCGCGGACCCGCTGATCGAGGACGTCTCCATCGACGGCATGTGCGGCGTCTACTGATGCCCGGCTTCGACCCCGACCGCGCGTGGGCGCTGCACCCCCGGGTCTCGCTGCGCCCGGAGCCGTTCGGCGCGCTGCTCTACCACTTCGGAACACGTCGGCTGACCTTTCTCAAGGACCCCCGGCTCGTCGAGGTGGTCCGCCGTCTGCCCGACGCCCCCTCGGCACGGTCCGCCTGCGCGTCCTGCGGCATCCCGGACGGTGAACTGCCCATGTTCCAGGCGGCCTTGGCCGCGCTGGCCGCAACCGGCATGCTCGTCGACCGGACGCCCGGCACACCGGAGTCCCCGCGGCCGGAGCAGGTGCATGCGTGAGATCGCCGCGGGGCTCTCGGCCTGGGAACGGGCCGGGCTGCACTCCCCCATCGGGCTCGACCTCGGTGCGCGCACCCCGCAGGAGACCGCGGTGGCGATCGCCGCCGAGACGGTCGCCGTCCGGCACGGCGGCAGCGCGCTGCCCCTGCGAAGCACCGGCGGGCCCCTCCACCACGACCACCCGGGCGACACCGCCGTCCGCCTCTGAACGTGCCAGAGACCCGACGACCCGAAGGACCCGGTGCCCATGACCGCCCCCGCGAAGCCACGGCGTCTGACCGAGCTGTTCGAGTCAGGTCTCGCCGCGCCGATCTGCCTGACCTGGGAACTGACCTATGCCTGCAACCTGTCCTGCGCCCACTGCCTGTCCGGTTCGGGGCGACGCGATCCGCGGGAGCTGACCACGGCACAGGCCCGGACCGTCATCGACGAACTGGAGGCCATGCGGGTCTTCTACGTCAACATCGGCGGCGGCGAGCCGACCGTGCGCGCCGACTTCTGGGACCTGCTCGACCACGCCACCGCCCACCACATCGGCGTCAAGTTCTCCACCAACGGGGTGCGGATCACTCCCGAGGCCGCCCGGCGGCTCGCCGCCGACGACTACGTGGACGTCCAGATCTCGCTCGACGGGGCGACCGCGGAGGTCAACGACGCACTGCGCGGGCCGGGTTCGTACGCCACCGCCGTGCGCGCCCTGCGCAACCTCGCCGAGGCCGGCATGCGGGGCGTCAAGCTGTCGGTGGTGTGCACCCGCCACAACATCCCCCAGATCGAGGAGTTCAAGCGTCTCGCCGACCGCTACGGCGCACAGCTGAGACTGACCCGGCTGCGGCCGTCGGGACGCGGCGCCGACGTGTGGGACGAACTGCACCCCACCCCCGAGCAGCAACGGGAGCTGTACGAGTGGCTGCTCGCCCACGGCGACGACGTGCTGACCGGGGACTCCTTCTTCCACCTGTCCGCGTACGGACGCTCCCTGCCCGGCCTGAACCTGTGCGGGGCCGGGCGCGTGGTGTGCCTGATCGACCCGGTCGGTGACGTGTACGCCTGCCCGTTCGCGATCCACGAGGACTTCCTCGCCGGAAACGTCCGGGATCCGGGCGGCTTCGCCGGGGTCTGGCGTACCTCGCCCCTCTTCCGGCGCCTGCGGGCGCCGCGGACGGGCGGGGCCTGCACCTCGTGCGCCTTCTACGACACCTGCAAGGGCGGCTGCATGGCCGCCAAGTTCTTCACCGGCCTGCCGCTGGACGGCCCGGACCCCGAGTGCGTGCGCGGTTTCGGGGAGGACCTGCTGGCGCGACGTCCCGCCGACCGCGCACACCTGCCACGCCCGGGCGCCGATCACTCCCGGCCGGTCCTCGTCCCCCTGACCCGCCGGCCGCCCGTATCCGCCTGCGACGAGAACCCCCTGTCCGGGTCGCGTCCCCCGAGGAGGCACACGCGATGAGTCCCATCCGCAGGAATCCGTGGTTCGAAACGGTCGCCGAGGCGCAGCGCCGGGCACGCGGGCGTCTGCCCGCCAGTGTCTACGGCGCCCTGCTGGCCGGGTCCGAACGCGGCCGGACGGCCAGCGACAACACCGCCGCCTTCGCCGACCTCGGCTTCGCGCCACGTGTGGCCGGACATCACGGCCACCGTGAACTGGCCACGACGGTGTTGGGCGTGGAGACATCCTTCCCGGTGGTCGTCTCCCCCACCGGCGTCCAGGCGGTCGATCCGGACGGCGAGGTCGCCGTCGCCCGGGCGGCGGCGAACCGGGGTGTGATCATGGGGCTGAGTTCGTTCGCGAGCAAACCGGTGGAGGAGGTCTGCGCGGCCCATCCGAACGTGTTCTTCCAGGTCTACTGGAGCGGCGAGCGTCAGGTGATGCGGCAACGGATGGACCGGGCGCGCCGGGCCGGGGCGAGGGCGCTCATCGCGACCCTGGACTGGTCGTTCTCGCAGGGCCGCGACTGGGGCAGTCCGCTGGTCCCGGAGCGGATCGACCTTCCGACGGCGCTGCGGATGGCGCCCCAGGTCCTCGCCCGGCCCGGCTGGTCGTGGCGGTTCGCGCGCTCCGGTGGCGTACCGGAGCTGACCGTGCCGAACCTGGCGGCGCCGGGCCGGCCCGCGCCGACGTTCTTCGGGGCGTACGGCGAGTGGCTGGGAACCCCGCCACCGACGTGGGACGACGTCAAGTGGCTGCGGGAGGAGTGGGACGGGCCGTTCCTGCTGAAGGGAGTGTGCCGGGTGGACGACGCGCGGCGGGCGGTCGACGCGGGGGTGGACGCGATCTCCGTGTCCAATCACGGGGGCAACAACCTGGACACCACACCCGCGACCATCCGTCTGCTGCCCGCGATCGCCGAGGCGGTCGGGGACGAGATCGAGGTGCTGCTCGACGGCGGAGTGCGGCGCGGCGGTGATGTCGCCAAGGCGCTCGCCCTCGGCGCGCGGGCCGTGCTCATCGGCCGCGCCTATCTGTGGGGGCTGGCCGCGAACGGCCAGGCCGGTGTGGAGAACGTCCTCGACATCCTGCGCGGCGGCCTGGACTCCGCGGTCCTGGGACTCGGCCGCTCCTCGGTCCACGAACTGGGCCCGGAGGACCTGCATGTGCCGCCCGGATTCACCGTGACCCTCGGCGGCGGCCCGGCCGCGGGGCGCTGAGGTGCCCGGCCGGCTCGCGGACACGCTCTGGCCCGACGTTCCGTACGGCGCCCTGGTCCTCGTCCCGCTCGGCTCCACCGAGCAGCACGGCCCTCATCTGCCCCTGTCCACCGACACCGTGATCGCACGGGCCGTGGCGGAACGAGCCGCCGGTCTCCTGCCCGGTACGGCGCTGGTGGCGCCGGCGCTCCCGTACGGGGCGAGCGGGGAGCACGCGGGTTTCCCCGGCACCGTCTCCCTCGGCCATGAGGCACTGCGGGCCGTGCTCGTCGAAACGGTGCGTTCCCTGGCCCTGTGGGCCGGCCGGACCGCGTTCGTCAACGGGCACGGCGGCAACCACGAAACCCTGAAGGCGGCCGTCGGCGCACTGCGGCGCGAAGGACACGACGTCGGCTGGACCGGCTGCGACGTCCCCGGCGGCGACGCCCACGCCGGTGTCACGGAGACGTCACTGCTGCTGCACCTCGCCCCGGAACGGGTGCTCATGCCACGTGCCGCCCCCGGGGAGCGCCGGCCGCTCCCGGCGATCATGCCCCGGTTGCGGACCGGCGGTGTCCGTTCGGTGTCCCCCACCGGCGTGCTGGGCGATCCGACCGGGGCGAACGCGGACCAAGGGCGGCGAATGCTGAGGGAGTTGGCGTCGGATGTGGCCGGGCGGATCACGGCCTGGCGCGTCGACGGCCTGGGGAGGCTGATGCGATGAGCACGAACGCACCGTCGTCGCCGGCGCCGCGCGGGCTGCCGGTCGCACTCGACCGCGGTCTCGTCTTTCGGGCAGGAGGGCGTGTGGTGACCGGCGGCGCCCCGTGGGCAGTCGCCCTCTTCAAGGAGGCCGCGCTCCCCCATCTCGCCGCTCTGCGCCGTGCCGGGCGGGCCGGTCTTTCCCCCGGCACGACGGTGGGGCGCGTCCTGGCCCGGCAGTTGCTCGACCGGGGTCTGGCCCACCCGGTACCCGCGCCCCGGCCGGGGCCGCATCCGGTGACGGTCGTGGTCCCCGCCTTCGGACGGCCCGGGGAACTGGACCGCTGCCTGGCCTCACTGCGGGGCCTGCCGGTCATCGTCGTCGACGACGGCTCGCCCGACCCCGCGCCGGTGCGCGCCGCAGCCGAGGCCCATGGAGCGCACCTGGTGCGGCACGCGGTCAACCGTGGCCCGGCGGCGGCCCGCAACACCGGCCTGGCGCTGGTCCGTAGCCCGCTGGTCGCGTTCGTCGACTCCGACTGCCGCCCCGAGGACGGCTGGCTCGACATCCTCGTCCCGTCCTTCGACGACCCGAAGGTCGCCGCCGTCGCCCCGCGGATCGTGCCGGCCGTCCCCTTGTGCCCGACCGGTCTGCTCGCCCGTTACGAGGCCGCCCGCTCCGCCCTCGACCTGGGGCAGGACCAGGCGCTGGTGCGTCCCGGCGCCCGGGTCGGCTTCGTACCGACCGCCACTCTCCTCGTCCGCAGGGACGTGCTGCGCGATGTCGCCTTCGACGAGGGCCTGCGGCTCGGCGAGGATGTCGACCTCGTCTGGCGGCTGCACGACCGCGGCCTGCATGTGCGGTACCAGCCGCGGGCCCGTGTCGCCCACACGCCCCGGCTCGGCCCGCGTGACTGGGCGCGGCGCCGCCATGAGTACGGCACGTCCGCGGCGGCGTTGGCCGACCGCCACCCCGGCAGGCTCGCACCGGCCCGCCCCTCGGCCTGGAACCTCCTCGCCCTGGCCTGCGCCGCCCGGGGGCACCCGCGCTCGGCGGCCGTGAGCACACTGCTGGCCATGGCGCTGCTACGACATCGTCTGAAGGGGATGCCGGGCGCGACGGGGCTGAGCGCGTCCGTGGTGGCCCAGGGCCTGGTCGCCGACACGGTCGCGCTCGGGCTGGCGTTGCGCCGCGAGTGGTGGCCGCTGGGACTGCTGTGTCTCGGCGCGGCGCGCCGCAGCGGGGCCGCCCGCGTGGCCTCGGCCGCCATGCTCGCCCCGCTCGTCGCGGAGTGGGTCATACGCGGCCCCGCCCTGGATCTCGGCCGGTGGACGGCCCTCAGATGCCTCGACGACCTGGCGTACGGCACCGGTGTGACCGCCTCGGCCTGGCACCACCGGTCACTCGCCCCGCTGCTGCCGAAAGTACGCCTGCCGTTCCCGCACCGTCCGGCTGCCCGGCGCACCCCGCCGACACGTTGACACAACGATCAGAAGACGTCCAGGACTTGACCTTCCGGGGCCACCCGGTGGACGCGGACGGTGGCTCAGCCGGCCCTTTCCGGCTGCCGCCGGGAGCCGACCGTACCGTGTGCGCCGGTCGTCCTGCTGGTAGCCGGGCGGCTGGGCCGGACACCGGTGCGAGGGAGCACGTCCCGGATGACTCCGCTGATGTTCCATCCGCGCCGCGGCCGCACGGTGCCGTCGAGGGCGCGGGAGTCCGCCGTCCGTCCGAGGGCCGAGGGCTGCGGGCCGAGCACCCGGGCCGGCCACCCGGCCGCCGTTGGTCCAGGGCTCGGGGGAGCCGGGTCCCGTGATGCCGAGCAGAGGTGTCACGTCCGGTCCGCGTCGCGGTCGACTCGCGCCACGGGGCCGACGAGCCCGCACTCTCCACCGGTCGCGGGCTCCAGCCGGCGACCGTGGCGCATGGCTGGCCGCCTGGGCGGCATACGTTTCTTCCCCCCGGGAGGGCCGGCGCGCGGCGCTCCGGGCGGAATCGGAGCGAAGCGGCGCCGCGCGCCGTCCGGGCCGCTCGCTCATGGCTCCGGCGGGAAGATCCTTTTCCCGGTGTCCGCGTCGGTGATCGAGATCGCCTCGATGGGGCACGACTCGGCCACTTCCAGCACCGCCTCGGACGCCGGCAGCGTCTCGGACCGCGCGCGTCCCCGGCCGTTGCGGTCCGGTTCGAACTCCGCGGGCGCAGAGGCCACGCACAGCCCCGTGCGGACGCAGACCCGCGGGTCGACGGCGACTTTCCAGTGATCGGTCACCGCGACGCTCCTTCGATGACGAGCGGCAGCGTCTTCCAGCCGCGCACGGTCGAGGTCTGCGCCAGTTCCGCGTGGTCCCAGTCCACGTCCCAGGCCGGGAAGCGCCCCAGGATCTCCTCCGCCGCCACCCGGCCCTCCAGCCTGGCCAGGGCCGCGCCCAGGCAGTAATGGGCGCCGACGCCGAAGGTCATGTGCTGGGTGACCCGGTGGATGTCGAACCGGTCCGGGTAGGAATAACGCCGCGGGTCGCGGTTGGCGGCGGCCTGGATGAACAGGACGGCGCTCCCGGCCGGCACGGTCCGGTCGTACAGTTCCACGTCCCTGGTCACGTAGCGCGCGGTGAACGGGCCGGTCGGCTCGAAACGCAGGATCTCCTCGATCGCGTTCGTGATGAGGGACGGGTCGGCCACGAGTTCCCTGCGCTGCTCGGGATAACGGGCCATCAGGGCGCCGAACCAGCCGATGAGGCGGCCCGTCGTCTCGTTCCCCGCGCCGGCCACCACGGTGCAGTAGGTGAGGACCTCGTCGTCCGTGAGCGTGCGCGTGGTTCCCCGCTCGTCCTCGAACTCGGCGGTCATCAACTCGGTCATGAGGTCGTCCGAGGGGTGCTGCTTGCGCCACTCGATGTAGTCCCGGAACGCCTCGGTGCTGAGGATGTCCTCCTGGTTGATCTTTCCGCCGTCCTGCGTGCCCAGCGTCTCGTCCGTGCGGTCGCGGATGGCCGGCTGGTCCGATTCCGGGATGCCGAGGAGCATACCGATCACACGCATGGGCATCTCCGCGCCGACGGCCTCGACGAGGTCGAACCGCTCGGCGCCGGTCACCGGCTCCAGCGCCCGCCGGCAGAAGGCCCGTACCCGTGGCTCCAGCATGGCGATCCGGCGGGGTGTGAACACCCGGGCGAGCAGACGGCGGTGGATGTCGTGGACGGGAGGGTCCTCGAAGATGAGGGTGCCGGGCGGAAGGTCGATGTCGGCCTGAATGATCTCCAGGATGTCTCCCCGTGCCGAGGAGAAGGTCTGCCAGTCGGCGAGGCCGCGCTGGCAGTCGGCGAAGCGGCTGATGGCGTAGAAGTCGTGCTTGTCGTTGTGGTAAAGCGGCTCTTCCTCGCGCAGCCGGTTGTACACGGGGTAGGGGTCGCGCGCGAGCGCGGGGTCATAGGGGTCCCAGTAGATCGTGTCGGCAGTGGTCACGAACACACCTCCTGACGGTGTGCGACGGGTTCTGGGCCGGCCGGGTGCCTCGTTCTCGCTGCCGCGGCCGGTGTCCGGCGGCTCACTTGAGCATGGCGCCGGCGTCGACCGGCAGCGTCACGCCGGTCACGAAGCGGGCCTCTTCGGAGGCCAGGAACAGGACGGCGTTGCTGATGTCCAGCGGCTCCACCCATGGAGTGGGCAGCAGGTGCATGTCCTGCGACACCGCCGCGAAGTCGTCGACGGTGGGGTTCTCCAGGTCCGGGCGGAACATACGGTAAGTGCCCTCGTGCATCACCATCGGCGTGTTCACCTGGGTGGGGTGCAGCGAGTTGACGCGTATGCCGTGTTCCCCCAGCTCCCAGGCAAGGGTGCGCATGAGTCCCACCACACCGTGCTTGGCGGCGATGTAGTGGCCGATGTTCGCGTGGCCCCTGAGCCCTCCGACGGAGCTCGTCAGGATGACCGACCCGCCGCGACCGCCCGCGAGGAGGTGGGGGGTGGACACCTTGGTGGTCAGCCATACGCCGGTCAGATTGACGTCGATCATGTCGCGCCAGGTCTTCTCGGACATGGCGTCGAGCCGGCTGCCGTCGCTGCCGAGGCCCGCGTTGGCCACGACGATGTCCAGACGGCCGAGTTCGGCCACACCGTCGTCCACCGCCGCCTTCAGCGCGTCGTGGTCGCGCACGTCGGCCTGGACGGCGATGATGCGCCGGCCCAGTTTCTGCACCCGGTTGACCGTCTCCTCCAGATCCTCGGGCGTGGACATGGGGAACTGCACGCCGTCGAGCTGCTTGCAGACGTCGACGGCGATGATGTCGGCGCCCTCTTCGGCCAGCCGCACGGCGTGGCTGCGTCCCTGGCCGCGTGCCGCGCCGGTGATGAAGGCGACCTTGCCTGCGACTCGTCCGGACATGACTACCTCGTTTCCTGGGGTGGGGAGCATGGTCATGGCGACGGGGAGACCTGGTCACCGGTCGTCGCGTCGTCGGCCGCGCCGTACGAGCGCGATGATCAGCAGCGCGGCGAGTGCCGTGGCGGGCGCCGCGAGACGCTTGGCGGCTCCCGTGCCGAGCGCGTCGATGAGGTCGATCGGTTCGGCGGTACGGCGCGGTGCGACGCGGCCGGGCTCATCCCGGCCGACGTCCGCGGTCCGCAGGGGTAGCGCTCCGTCCGCCGGGCAGCCGCGGGACGCCTGCCCTGACGGCGGGTTGGCAGGGGGCGGGCCTACGGAGGGCGAATCGTGCGACGCCGGGGCACCGGACGGCAGCCCGACGGGCGGCGAACCCGCGGACGTCGACTCCGCGGGCACCGGCTCTGCGGACGTCGGCTCTGCGGATGTCGGCTCCGCGGACGTCGGGTCCTGCGACGTCCGACCGGTGGACGGCGAACCCGCGGGCCGCAGGTCGGCAGGCGACGAACCCGCAGACGCCGACTCCGCAGACGTCAGGTCCTGCAACACCGGACCGGTGGACGCCGAACCCGCGGGCCGCAGGCCGGCAGGCGACGAACCCGCAGACGCCGACTCCGCAGACGTCAGGTCCTGCAACACCGGACCGGTGGACGCCGAACCCGTGCGCCGCAGGCCGGCAGGCGACGAACCCGCAGACGCCGACTCCGCAGACGTCAGATCCTGCGACACCTGACCGGTGGACGCCGAACCCGTGCGCCGCAGGCCGGCAGGAGACGAACCCGCAGACGCCGACTCCGCAGACGTCGGATCCTGCAACACCGGACCGGTGGACGCCGAACCCGCGGGCCGCAGGCCGGCAGGCGACGAACCCGCAGACGCCGACTCCGCAGACGTCAGATCCTGCGACACCTGACCGGTGGACGGCGAACCCGCGGGCCGCAGGCCGGCAGGCGACGAACCCGCAGACGTCGGCCCCGCGGACGTCAGATCCTGCAACACCGGACCGGTGGACGGCGAACCCGCGGGCCGCAGGCCGGTGGGCGCGGGATGTGTCGGCGATGTCCCGGTGAGTTCGCGGGCGAGGTTCTCGGCGAACTGACCGATGAGCGTGCCCGCGACCTCGCCGAGGGCACCGCGCCCGAACTGGGCGGGCTTGCCCGTGATGGCGAGGTCGGTGTCCATGAACACGTCGGTGGAGGCGTCGCCGGAGCCGACCAGGCGGCAGGTCACCCGGGCCGTGGCGGTGCCGTTGCCCCGTGCCTCCCTGCCGCCGGCCTCCAGCACGACGGTCCTGTCCGTCTCGCTCAGCGACAGGAACCTCACGCTGCCTCGGTAGGTGAGGCCGATGGGACCCAGCTTGACCTTGATCGAGCCGTGGTAGCTGTCGCCGCTGCGGGAGGTGAGCGTCGCGCCGGGCACACAGGGGGTGACACGCTCGATGTCGAGCAGGATCCGCCAGGCCTCCTCCGTCGACGCGGGAATGCTGAGCTTGTTCTGCAGCCTCATGCGCGGTCCCCGGTGTCGGCGGCGGCTCGGACGGCGTTGACGATTCCCTGGTAGCCGGTGCAGCGGCACAGGTTCCCCGACAGGGCTTCGCGGATCTCCTCGTCGGTGGGCTTGGGGTTCTCGGCGAGAAACGCGGTGACCGAGACCACGAAACCCGGGGTGCAGAACCCGCACTGCAGCCCGTGCTGCTCCCGGAAAGCCTCCTGGACGGTGGAGAGTTCACCGCTCGGCGAGGCAAGCCCCTCGACGGTGGTCACCTCCGAGCCGTCGGCCTGCACGGCGAACACCAGGCAGGCCCGGACGGCCTCGCCGTCCAGCAGGACCGTGCAGGCGCCGCAGACCCCGTGCTCGCAGCCGAGGTGTGTGCCGGTCAGGCCGCAGTTGATCCGCAGGAAGTCGGCGAGGGTGAGCCGGGGCGGCACGGTGTCACGGCGCGGGACGCCGTTGATCCGCATCTGGATGTCGATGTCAGCCATGGACTGCCTCCCGTACGGCGCGCCGCCAGGCGCGGGCCACCATGGCCGCGCCCACGCGCTTGCGATAGCCGGCCGATCCGTGCAGATCGGACGGAACCGAGTCGAGGGCCGACAGGGCGAGGTCCGCGATGTCGTCGGCCTTCTCCTCGGCGGGCTCGGACCCGATCAGGGCCGTCTCCGCCGCCTCGGCCCGGCAGGGGGCCGGGCCGAGGCCGAACAGGGCGATGGCGCACCGGTCGATCCGCCCGCCGGGGTCGAGGCCCACGGCAACGGCGGCCCCGGCGAGGGCGAAGTCGCCGCTCCTGCGGGCGAATTCATCGACGGCGAATCCGCAGGGGCGGTGCCAGACGGGGAAGACCACGGCCGTCAGCAGTTCGTCCTCGTCCAGAGCGGTGCTCCACATGCCGGTGAAGAACCGCGCGGCGGGAACGGTGCGGCGTCCGCGCACCGACAGGGTCTCCAGGCCGGCGTCCAGGGCCAGTGCCACCGCGGGATACTCGGCCGCGGCGTCGGCGTGCGCGAGCGAGCCTCCGACGGTGCCGCGGCTGCGGATCTGGAAGTGGCCGATCAGCGTGGTGGCGCGGGCCAGGAGGGGTACGGCGGCCCGTACCTCCTGCGATCGCTGCACGGTGGCCTGGGTCGTGGTCGCGCCGATCCGCAGCGCCCCCTCGCGGTGCTCGATGCCCCGCAGTGCGTCCAGGCGGCGCAGGTCGACGAGGTGTCCGAAGGACGCGAGGCGCAGCGCCAGCATGGGGACGAGGCTCTGCCCGCCGGCGATGGCCTTCGCCTCGTCGCCCAGGCCGGCGAGCAGGGCGACCGCCTCCTCGGCGTCGGCGGGGGCGTGGTACTCGAACGATGCCGGTTTCATACGGTCACCGCCCCGCGCAGGCCGGTTCGGGCCTCTTCGAGGAGTCCGACGATCGACGCCGGTGTCAGCGGCAGCCTGGTGATCTCCACCC
This sequence comes from Streptomyces sp. NPDC004629, assembly GCF_042873595.1. NCBI lineage: Bacteria > Bacillati > Actinomycetota > Actinomycetes > Kitasatosporales > Streptomycetaceae > Streptomyces > Streptomyces sp. NPDC004629. Next base: position 100,121 of record NZ_JBIALO010000011.1, read on the forward strand.
CGAACGGCGCGAGGGCGTCGGCGACGGCGTTCACGACGGCCGGGGCGGAGCCGATCGCGCCGCCCTCGCCCACCCCCTTGTGTCCCCCGGGACCGGGGCCGGGGGTTTCGACGTGCCCGAGTTCGATGGTGGGCACCTCGGTGGCCGTGGGCAGCAGATAGTCCATGAAGGTGGTGGCCAGCGGGTTGCCCTCGTCGTCGTAGGCGAGGTGTTCGTAGAGGGCGCCGCCGATTCCCTGCACGGTGCCGCCGAGGATCTGGCCCTCCACCACACTGGGGTTGATCATGGGCCCGCAGTCCTCGCTGACGATGTACCGCAGCAGTTTCACTCCGCCGGTCACGACGTCCACCTCGCAGGTGCACAGGTGCGTGGCGTTGGCCCAGATCATGGGGTGCGGTGTGCGGTAGCGGCCGCTCGCCTCCAGTCCGGCCGGCACGCCCGGTGGCAGGGCGTGGACCTGGAAATAGGCGATGCCGGCGATCTCGGCGAGGGTGAGTGCGCGCTCGGGCCTGCCCCTGACCGATGCCCGGCTCCGGACGAACTCCACCTCGCCCACGGCGACGTCCAAGCGGTGCGCCGCGATCGCGAGGATGCGGGTCCGCAGCCCGGCGGCGGTCTCGGCGATCGCACCGGCCGTCATGGGCCCCGACCGGCTGCCGCCCGTACCGCCGCCGAACGGGGTGACCGCGGTGTCGCCCTGGATGGTGCTGACGTCCTCGATGGCCACGCCGAGCGCGTCGGCGGTGAGCTGGACGACGGTTGTCTCCAGGCTGTTCCCGCACGAGCCGCCGGCGACGTGGACGTTGACCTTGCCGGAGGGCTCGATCCGGATGGTCGCGCCCTCGGTGCCGTGGAACGGCGTGGCGCCCGCGGTGGGTTCCACATAGGTGCAGGTGCCGACGCCGAGGTGGCGCCCCTGGGCGCGGGCCCGTTCCTGCTCGCGCCGGAAGGCCGGGTAGTCGAGCATCTCCAGCGCCTGTTCGAAGGTTTCGTAGGGAGTGATGTGGTCGTAGGGCATTCCGAGGCAGTTGGCGGTGGGCAGGTCCTCGCGGCGCAGCATGTTCCGGCGCCGCAGTTCGACGGGGTCCATGCCCAGACGGCGCGCGGCGGTGTCGAGGAGGACCTCGCGCGCCATCGACTCGAACTGCCAGGGCCCTCGATAGGCCACCCGGCCGCTGGTGTTGGAGAACACGAACCGGGACTGGAAGGTGCCTTCGGGAATGCGGTACGGGCCGGGAAACAGCATGCCCACGGCGATGCCGCTCTGCACGGGCGACGGCGTCGGGTAGGCGCCCGCGTCCTGGACGTGGTCAAGGGTGGCGGCCAGGATCCGGCCGTCGTCGTCGAAGGCCATCCTCGCCTCGCCGTGCTCGTGGCGCGCCTGCCCGGCCGCCAGCAGATGCTCCTGCCGGTCCTCGGTCCACTTCAGCGCCACGGGCAGCTTGAGCGCCGCCAGCATGACGCACATGTCCTCGCGCTGCGGCAGCACCTTCTGCCCGAATCCCCCGCCGGTGTCCCGCGCCGTCACCCGCACCCGGTGTTCGTCGACGCCGAGCAGACGCGCGCCGAAGGAGCGGACCTCGTGCGGGGACTGGGTCGCCGCCCAGATCGTCATCTCCCCGGCGGGCGCCGCCCATTCGGCGACGATCCCACGGGTCTCCATCGGCACCGGCCCGTGGGACTGCTGGTGGACGGTGGTGCTCACCACGTGTGCCGCGTTCTCGAAGACGGGCGCGAGTTCGTCCATCGGGCGCCCGCCGAGCCGGCCCACCAGGTTGTCGGGATGGGTGGCGTGGACCGATTCGGGTGACTGAAGCGCGGTGGTGTAGTCGACGACGGGCACAAGGGGCTCGTAGTCGACCACGACCAGCTCGGCCGCGTCCTCGGCGATGTAGCGGTCCACGGCGACGACCATGGCCACGGGGTCTCCGACGAAGCGCACTTCGCCCTCGGCGAGCGGCGGGCGGGGGGTGTCGGGGTCGTCCCGCCCGTTGAGCGAGTACCACTGTTCGTGTACGCCGGGATTGAGGTCGGCCGCGACGAAGACGGCGTGGACGCCCGGGAGGACCAGCGCCTCCGAGACGTCAACCCCGGTGATGCGGGCCCGTGCGAGAGGACTGCGTACGAAGCAGGCGTGCAGCATCCCGGGCCGCACGACGTCGTCGACGTAGGTGCCGGTGCCGGTCAGCAGCCGGGGGTCCTCGACGCGCGGGGTGCGGGTGCCCGTGTAGGGGCTCTGCCCTGCCCGGTCGGGGCGCAGAGCCCGCGAGGAGCGGGCCGGCGCCGCCTCGTGGGTGGTCCCTGCCATCGGCCTCGCCCTCCGTTCACCCGGCCCAACCGCCGGTGATGGGTGGATCAGCCCGAAGAAGCCGGTGCTGAACGACTGTTTAACAGGCGCGCTGAACAACTGTTTAACATCGGGCCCCGGACCCGTCAAGGACAATGGCCCCATGACTGCGCCTCGCCGTATGGGTACCGAGAACTCCAGAACGCGCCTGCGGCTGCTGGACATCACCGAGCGGCTGATGCTCAAGGAGGGGTACGCCTCCGTCGGCATCCGCCGGGTGGCGCGGGAGGCCGATGTCGCGCCCGCGCTGGTTCTCTACTACTTCCGCACGCTCGACGACCTCTTCCTCGCGGTGCTGCGGCGGCGGGCGGAGCAGGAACTGGAGAACTCGGCACGCGTGCTCGACACCCCGCAGCCGCTGCACGCCCTGTGGCAGCTCAGCAGCCAGCCCGGAGCCGCCCTGATCACGGAGTTCATGGCCCTGGCCAACCACCGCAAGGCCATCCACGGCGAACTCGCCGCCCACGCGGAACGCTACCGCCGGGCGCAGGAGGAGATCATCGTCCGCAAGGCCGCCGAGGCGGGGCTCTCCCTGCCGGACGTACCTCCCGTCGCGCTGCTCGTGGTGACCACGGCGCTCGCCCGTGTCCTCGTCATGGAGAAGTCTCTCGGCATGACCGCCGGGCACACGGAGACCCTCGACCTCGTGGAACGGATCCTCCAGCGTATCGAGGGAGCCCCCGAGCCCGGCCCCGGCCACCCGGCCGACGGCCGCACAAGCGCGTGACCGTGACCTCCCGCTCGGTCCGACCGGCGCCACCGGCACGGGCTGCGGCGCACGCCGCACCATCAACTCTGGTCGGAATAAAGCTCGTTGATGCTCGTACGGCACCGCCGAGACCGCGGTCCCAGTCCCGGCGGCGCCCCGGACCGGGCAGAGCATGCAGCCGAGGTGGGCGGCGGGCATCTCATGGTGCGGGCGATGGCCCGCCGAAAAGAGGAAGGCCAGCCGCAATCCGGGACCATCGGCCCCGGCAGCGACCGCACACAGAAGGAGCACAGTGGAGACGTGGGGGGTGAGCCGGCGTCCACCGCGCGACGCGCAGGCAGGAAGGAGGTGCGAGATGACCGCCCAGCACAGCACCGTCAGTGAGGTGATGACACGGGATGTCGTTACCGTTCGACCGGACACCCTGTTCAAAGAGATCACGTCCGTCCTGTCCAGTCACGGCATCAGCGCCGTGCCCGTGGCCGACGAGCACGGTGCGCCGATCGGGCTGGTGTCCGAAGCCGATCTGCTCCGCAAACAGGCCGAACAGCCCGATGAGTACGGCCGTCAGGCAGCACCGCCCGGGTGGCCGCATGAGAAGGCCAAAGCACGCGCGGAGAACGCCGCCGGGCTGATGACCACCCCCGTGGCCACCGCCCACGCCGACTGGCCGGTGGCCCAGGCGGCCCGCGAGATGGACCGCCGCCATGTCAAACGACTGGTGGTCGTGGACGAGACGGAGCACATCATCGGCATCGTCAGCCGGCCCGACCTGCTGCGTGTGTTCCTGCGCCCCGACGAGGAGATACGCCAGGAGATACACGACGAAGTACTGACAGCGATACTGCGGCTGAGCGGACAGGAGGTGCAGGTCCAGGTTCACGACGGCGTCGTCACCCTGCGCGGCCAGGTCGAGAAGCACAGCACCGCCCGGATCGCCGAACAGCTCGCCAAGGGCGTGGACGGCGTGGTCACGGTCAGGCCCATGATCGACTACGCCATCGACGACAGGGCCGCCGAGAGCCCACGGTAGTCGGGTATCGATCTTTCGGAGCACCCCTCCCAGCAGCACGGGATCACCGGTGTCGTCGGCCACCGGGTTCCCCCGTCCGGCCTGGGCGGCAAAGGCACAGCAGGCCGTCGCCTCGCCTGCGCTGTCGGGGACGGGACCGTTGCGAAGTGATCTCCGTCAACGGCCCCGGCCACCGGGTCAAGAACCGCCTCCAGGCCGTCGTCGCGGGAACGAAGGGGCGCATCGCCGGCTGACGACCGCGACGGCAGGTGTGCCGTCTACTGGTTGCCGAACGCTGTCAGGCGGTCGGCGAGATCACTCAGGCGTATGCCTTTCAGCCGCGGATTGAGAACGCCGGGAACCTCGTCGACGTGGCGGCGCCAGGACTCCGGGAGCACGGCGCCCGCGGCCCCGCACACAGCGCCGACCATGGCGGGCATGCTGTCCGACTGGCGAGAGACCAGTGCGGCGGCGCCGAGGGCGGTCGGCAGATCGCCGCCGGACAGCTCAGCCAGCACGAAGGCCACCGGCAGGGTCTCCGTCGCCACGCAGGCATGGCTGTACACAGCGGGGGCCAGCTCGGCAACCAGGTCGGGGACGGCCTCGAAGGGGGTGGCCGCCGAGCCCCGAATCCGGCGTGCGACGGCCAGGTTGCGGCTGAGCCAGCTGTCATCGGGCACCGAGGACGCCGCATCGGCCAGAGCCTCGGCCAGCGGGACGCCGGAGACCAGCGCAGCAATGGCCCTGGCCATGGCCTGGGTGGCCCAGACGCCGTCCGCCGCGTGCGATATCCGGGCGTAGCGGCCCGCGACCTCAGCGGCGGTAGCCGGGTCACCCGCATAACGGATGCCGATCGGCACGCCTGCCGGCACGGCTCCGTCCGACCAGTGCTCGGGATTGTCGTTGCCGGTGGCCGGGGGAACCAGTCCGCGGGCCGCGTTGATGACGGCTGAGCGCTCGGCGACGCCCGTCCACACGTCATCACCGCCCATCCAGTCCAGCCAGCCGCTGAACAGGTCGGTCTGGCTGTTTTCCTCCTCACACTGAAGCAGGACCAGCGAGGCGATGGCGGCGGTCTCGGCGTCGTCGGTGCAGCTCAGCGGAACGGGATCCCCCGCGCCCAGCGTGAAGGGCAGCAGCGGGCGGGAGACCCGCTGCTCGTCCAGCGCAGCGGAGAACTTCCATCCCGCCTCCCGCGCCCAGGCCGACCTCGCCTGCCGGTGAAACTGGGCCGGCAGTCCAGTGGCGTCGCCGGCGGCCAGCCCGAGCAGTGCGTTGAGCGCGCGGTCACGAACATGTGTCATCCCGTGGTTCCCCGTTCCCTCAGACGATCGGCCAGTTCAACGAGGTCGGTCCCCGCTGTCGCAGTGACACACCGGCCGCGCACCTTGGTGACCTGGTCACACCATGTGGGCGGGATGGCCTGGGCGCCGTGCAGGGCACCTGCGAGAGCGCCGATCACGGCGGCGATGGTGTCGGAGTCCCGGCCGATGTTCACTCCGGCGAGGACCGCTTGCTCGAAGTCCGCCCCGTAGGCGGAGAAGAGACCAAAGGCGAGGGCCAACGCTTCGGGGGCGGTGTCCCACCAGGGATAGTGGAACAGCGGTATCTCCGCGTAGAGCTGCTCGTCCGGGGATCCGGAAGACGCGGCGATCTCAAGCGCCCGCGCGACCAGCCGTGCGGACCAGGAGTCCGGCGGCAACGCGGCCACCCCCGCTGCGACGGCCTCGGCCGGGGTGGTGCGGGTGAGGGCGGCTGCAACGGCTGCGGCGACGGCCTGGGCGGCGTAGATGCCGTCCCTGGAATGGCTGACAGACGCATCGACTGCGGCGATTCGAGCGGCTTGCGCGGGATCACCGGAGCAGAGGATTCCGACCGGGGCGACCCGCATGGCCGCGCCGTCGCTCCACGTCTCGTAGCTGTCCGAGCCGCTGACCGGTGGCCTCAGTCCGGACCGCAGGTTGGCGATGGCGACCATCTCGCTGAAGCCGGCGCCGTAGAAACCCCCTTGCTGCTCTCCGACCGTGGCCATCCACAGGTCGGCCACGTCGTCGCTGGTGATGTTTCGCCCGTGCCGTAGCAGGCCCAGAGCACACAGAACGGCGTACTCGGTGTCATCGGTGCCGGCGGCGTCGTCGGAGAGAAAGCCGGTGACTCGGCCGAAACGTTCGCGGATGGCATGCAGGGTCATGCCTTCCGTGGGCGCGCCGAGTGCGTCGCCGGCGGCGAGCCCCAGTAGCGCCCCTCTGGCTCGGTCCTGAGTGGTCACTCCACCTCCTGAGTTGCATCGTTTTGCGCGGCAGATGTTACAACGAAGAATCTTCTTAACTGCAGAGACGCTAGCCCGTTGACTTGTCGGCACGCAGTCATGCAGAGTACCGGCCAAATCGATTTGCGCACTGTGAGGCGGCGTGAGGGAAGCGAAGAAGCAACCAGGTATCGCGGAGGTCGCGGCGGCGGCCGGCGTCAGCGTGACCACGGTTTCGCATGTGCTCAGCGGGCGACGCCCGGTCAGCGCAGCGACCAGGGCGCTGGTGGAGAGGGTCATCAAAGAACTGGGTTACCGGCCGAACCCGTCGGCTCGCGGCTTGCGGACACAGCGCAGCGAGTCGATCGCGCTGATCGTGCCCGACCTGACCAACCCGTTCTACACACTGGTCGCCGCAGGCCTCCAGGACGTGCTGATGGAGAGTGGATATCTGCTCTCCATCACGGACGCCGCGCAGCCGGGGCGGGCACTCCCCGAAGTGGTACGCCACGTCCTGGCGCGGCGGGTCGACGGGATCGTGCTGGCGTCGTACGGAGCCACTGACGACGACATCGCCTCCATTGCGGAGACCGGCACCAAGCTCGTGCGGCTCGGCAGCCGGTTCCGTGCCGAGTTCGGCGACGTGGTCCGAGCCGACGACGTGGGCGGCATGCACGATGTGGTCAACCATCTGCTTGATCGCGGATACCGGCGGATCGGGTTGGTCAACGGCGAGTACAACGCGCAGCCGAGCCAGATGCGGCTGGAGGGCTACACCCGGGCGCTGCGCGAGGCGGGCCGGACAGCCGACCCCGACCTCATCCACTTCGGCACCTTCAGCCGGGCGAGCGGCGCAGAGGGCGCTCGGCGGCTGTTCGCCTCCGCACACCCGCCGGACGCCATCGTCGGCGGCAACGACCTGATCGCGGTCGGTGTGATGGACGCGGCCAGAGAACGAGGCCTCGCCGTACCCCGTGATGTGGCGATCACCGGCTACGACGACATCGAGGCCGCATCGCTCGTGACTCCCGCACTCACCACCGTGCACAACCCTGCCCGCGAGATCGGCAGGACGTGTGCGCGGATGCTGCTCGACCGGTTGGCCGGCAAATACGACGACGTGGCGCGCGAGACCGTACTCGCCCACCGCCTGGTCATTCGCGAATCATCCTGAGGAGACCACCATGCCTTCCCCCATGTCCCGCCGCAGCCTGATCAAGCTGGGCGGTGGCCTGCTGACCGCAGGCACACTGGCCGCGTGCGGCAGCGGCTCGTCGTCCGGCTCCGGCACGGTGACCTACTGGTCCGCCTTCACCGACAGCGACGTCGAGCGCTACTTCAAGAAGAACTTCATCGACACGTTCAACAAGAGAGCCAAGAACGTCCAGGTCAGAATGGATGTCAAACAGCTCCAGACCCTGGGCAGGCTGACCGACACCGCCGTCGCCGCCGGCCGCGGCCCCGACGTGGTCTACGCCGACGGTCCGTCTTCTGCGCTGTCCTTCGCCAAGAGTTCACACACCGTCCCACTGGACTCCTACGCCAAGAAGTACGGCTGGCAGGACAAGTTCCTTCCCTGGGCCTGGGAAGCAAGCAAGGTCGACGGAAAGCTGTACTCCGTGCCCATCGGATACGGCTCAGTGGTGCTCTACTACAGCCCGGCGGTTTTCCACAAGAACGGCTGGGCAGTGCCCACCACACTTGCGGAGTTCGAGGATGTCTGCACCGCGGCCAAGGCGAAGGGGATGATCCCGGTCGGCGCAGGCAACAGCGGGTACACAGCCCAGAGCGAGTGGTACCTGACCGCCTTCCTCAACGCCACGGCCGGACCCCAGGCACTCTACGAGGCACTCACGGGCAAGCGCCCCTGGGACGACAAGGTGTTCGTCGACGCGATCACGCTGTACAAGCATCAGATAGACAAGGGCTGGTGGGGCGGCGCCCCGGATCGGTACTTCACCAACACCGACACCGACATGTTCACCGGACTTGCTCAGGGCAAGGTCGCCATGTACATCACCGGCACCTGGAGCTTCGCGTCCGCTGATTCCTTCTTCACCGGAGACCAGAAGTGGGAGTGGGCACCGCTGCCTTCCCTCAGCGACACGGTGAAGCCCGGTGTGTTTCCACTCGCCATCGGAACCGCGCTGTCGGTCAACGCACGGGCGAAGAACCCCGCAGGCGCGGCCGAGTTCATCGATTCCATGGTCGCCGACCCGCAGGACATGCTCGACTATCTGGCTGCCACGGGCACCAACCCTGCCCCGCTCAAATTCGATCAGTCCGCCTACCCGCCCGGTACGGATGACCGCGTGGCCCGCCTGTATCAGACCATTCAGCAGTCGACGAACCTCGGCTACGCGAGCTGGTGTTTCATGCCCCCGAAGTCGGACACCTACCTCTACACCGAGTTCGACAAGGTCATCACGGGCAGCATGAAGCCTGCCGAATTCTGCAAGGGCCTGCAGAACACCTTCGCCGACGAACTCGCCGCCGGGTCGGTCCCCACTCCCTTCGAGCCCACGTCATGAGGGGTGCACGACTCAGGGCGTGGCTGTTCATGGCCCCGCTCGTGGCGGTGAACCTCCTGGTCATCGCCGGCCCCGGGCTCATGTCGGTCTACTATTCGTTCACCGACTGGGACGGCCTCAATTCCCCCGCACTGGTCGGCTTCGCCAACTACACCGCGATGTTCGGTGATCCCGACTTTCTCAGGGCTCTGCTGCACAACCTGCTGTGGACCGCGTTCTTCCTCGTGGTACCGATGTCACTGGGTCTGCTCGGCGCCTTCCTGCTGACCCGGATCAAGCGGTTCCAACTCGTGTTCCGGGTGCTCTACTTCGTCCCCTACGTCATCGCCACCGTGGTCTCAGCCACCATCTGGCGGCAGATACTCAGCCCCACCAGCGGTATCGGCCCGGTACTGGGCGACCTGGGCATACCGGGGCTCAAGGATGTCAACTTCCTCGGCGACGGAGACATCGCACTCGGCACTGTCGCGTTCGTCAACAACTGGCAGTGGTGGGGATTTCTGGTGGTCATCTTTCTGGCCTCCATGCAATCCATCGAGCCCTCGCTCTATGAGGCGGCCAGAATGGACGGCGCGAACACCTGGCGGGAGTTCTGGCACATCACGCTGCCGGCCATCCGCCCGACCTTCATGTTCCTCTCCCTGATGACGGTGATCTGGTCGTTCCTGGTCTTCGACTACATCTACATCCTCACCCAGGGCGGACCCGCAGGTTCCACCGACGTACTGAGTACGGTGATGTACCGCATGGCCTTCGAACAGCAGCAAGCCGGGTACGCGTCGGCGATCGGCGTCGTCCTCGCCCTCATCAGCGCCGCGACAGTCGGCGGCTACCTCTACCTCCGCCGACGCCTGAAGTGGGAGATGTGATGGCGCGACGTGGCACAGCGAAACATCCCTTCGCTTACCTCATCCTGATCATTCTTGCCGCCTATGCCGTCGTACCGATGGTGATTTTCCTCCTTGCCTCGCTGAAGACTCCGGGCGAGATCAGCCAGAGTCCGCTCAGCCTGCCGGGCACGTTCCGCTGGGAGAACTTCGCCACCGCGTGGTCCGATGCGGACATGGGCCGCGGTCTGGGCAACAGTGCACTCATCGCGCTCTCCACCGGAGCCGGGGTCGCCGTGATCGCCGGGTGCGCCGCCTACGCTCTCACCCGGCTTGCGCTGCCCAAGCCAGGGCTGTTCATCATGTACCTGCTGGTTGCCAGTTCGCTTCCCATTCAGCTCTTCCTGGTGCCGCTGCTCTCGCTGTGGACGAAGATCGGCCTCTACGACAACAGGTTCGGGCTCATCGTCATCTACTGGGCGATCTACAGCCCGTTCGCCACGCTGCTGATCCGTACCTTCCTGCTGGCGGTGCCCAAGGACTATGAGGCGGCGGCACGGCTGGACGGCGCCGGTGAGATCACCGTCTTCACACGGATCGTGTTCCCACTGATCTGGCCGGGCGTGCTCACCGCAGCGCTGGTGGCCGGACTGCAGGCGTACAACGAGTTTCTCCTGGCCGTCACCTTCATCCAGGACAGCACGAAGCTGCCGGCCTCCGTCGCGCTGTACTCCTTCCAGCAAGGTCTGTCCCCCAACTGGGCACTCGTCAGCGCGGCCGGCCTCATCATGGTCCTGCCGGTTCTTGTGCTGTTCGTCGTTCTCAACCGCCGCTTCGTCGAGGGCTACACCTCGTCCGGCATGACCGGTTGAGGTGAAGCGTCGGCTCTCAGCGTTTGTCGGTACGGTTTGCGACCGCGGCGGGCTGATGCGCGAAGGCGTCGGCGAGGGCCTGCCGGAAAGTCCGTGCTGCCGGTGGCAGCGGGTCGCGCCCGAGCAGGCAGATACTTCGGGTGACCGTTGGTTCGACCAGTGGCCTGACGGCGAGCGTGCGGAAGCCGAGGAGCGGGAGCACCGCTGCCGGCATGGCGCTGACTCCGATGTCCGCCGCAACCAGTCCGGCCACGGTCGCCACGCCTCGCGCTGTCACCAGCGCGTGCGGGGCTGTGCCGGCCGAGGCTAATCCGAGGTCCGTCAGCGAGCGGACGCTGCTTCCGGGCTGTAGCGCGACGAACGGCACCTCACTGAGTTCAGCCCAGGTGATCTCGTGCGAGCCGCCAGGCCGCTGTCCGGGGGCACGATGGCGACCAGGGGGTCGGTTGCCAGTACCTCGACGTCCGCGCAGTCGCTGACCCGTGAGGCTTGTTCGGCGTCACAGATCGCCAGGTCGGCTTTCCCCGCTTCGAGCATGGCCACGCCCTCGTCGGCCGGTACGTCGAACACGGCCACCGAGCGACCGGGGCTGCCGTCGGTGAAGGCCCTCACGGCCGCCGGGAGCACGGTGGCCGCTACCGAGGGAAGCGCGGCGATGGTGACCTCGCCGTTCTCGCCGGCCAGATATCCGTCCCACTGTCTGTGCCCACGCTCTGCCGCCGCGAGAACGCCGCGTGCGATCGCAAGATAGGCGTGCCCGGCATCAAGTCCACCTGTCGGCCCATGTCGTCGGCGTACATGTGGAAGCCGTTGAGGTAGGTGCTCATCGCGTCGAGCGGGTGTTTCGGCTGCATGGCACCGGCCGCGAGGTCGAGTGCGCGGTGCTTGAGGGTATGCCCCTTGCCGATCTTGGTGATCGCAGCCGCCTTGCGGACGAACAGGAGACTCGCCGCAGCCATCACGCCTGCTGCGGCACCGATGCCCATGGTGCTGGCCGGCCCCCGGCCGGAGCGAGCGATGCGTGCTGTGTGTGAGTGCCATGGGCGGCGAGTGCCCTTGTGCCCGGGGGCCGTAACGGGCCGGGGACGGCGCTCAGGGCCCACCTCTTCCACGGCTGACACGGTCACGGCCGACGGCGCGCGACCGTTCGGGCGGCCCTCAGCGTGCGCGGACGAGGAACGCCCAGAAGGCGAGCACGGGCAGGACCAGGGCCCCGGCGACGGCGTTCAGCCCGCCGAAACCGATCCAGCTCATCAGGGGCCCGGCCATGCCGGCACCCACAGCCGCGACGACGTTCATCGCGGTGTCCGCGGTCCCTTGCACTCCGGGCCGCAGCGCCGCAGGAGTGGCCTCGCTGAGCATGGCCGAGCCGGCCACCAGGCTGAACGACCAGCCCAGCCCCAGCAGGAACAGCCCCGCCGTCACCACGCCGACCGAATCGTGTCCCATACCCGACAGCACAGCGGACACGAGGAAGACGGCCTGCCCGGCCACCACGGTCGACATGTGACCGATCCGGTCGGCCAGCCAGCCGACGACCGGGGAGAACGCGTACATGCCCAGCAGATGGCCGCTGATGGTGACGCCGACGACGGTGAGACCCATGCCGTGCTCGGACATGCTGACGGGAGTCATCGTCATGACCGCGCCCATGACCGTGTGGGCGACGACGATGGTCACGAACGCGAAAGCCGCCCTGGGGGCGTGGCGGAGATGGCGCAGACCGGCGCGCAGCGTGCCGTTCCGCGCTTCCTTGTCCTGTGAGGTGGCCTCGGCGGTTCGTGCCGCCGCGGCGCCCGTGCCGCTTTCCGGTCGGTCTTCGGCGTCCTGGTGCCGGCGGGACAGCATGAGGGGGTCGGGGCGCAGCAGGCCCCACAGCAGTATCGAGGCCAGCACCATGCAGACGGTGGCCAGGACGAACGCGCCGGCCAGCCGAGGAAGGTGCAGGACCGTCGCCACGGCGGCACCGGGATCGGCGAGGTTCGGCCCGATCACCGAGCCGACGGTCGTGGACCACACCACGATGGACAGCGCCTGGGCCCGGCGGTGCGGCGCGGCCAGGTCGGCCGCCGCGTAGCGGCTTTGCTGATTCGTCGCGCTGCCGATCCCGAACAGCAGCATGCCCACGATGAGCAGGGGTATCGACCGGCTCACCGCCGAGCCTATGAGTATGACGCCGCCGACGGCGGCCGCCAGCCATCCGGTACTCAAGGAGGCCCGGCGTCCACGCCGTTGCGCGAGGAGGGCAAGCGGCACGCCGACTGCGGCGGCACCCGCCGTCGTGGCCGTGCGTGCCAGTCCGGCATAGGTCTCGCTTTCGGCGACCGACTCGGCGAGCAAGGAGCCGATCGACACCGAGACACCCACTCCGACACCGCCGAGGATCTGCGCAGCGGCGAGGGCCCGGACCGTGCGCTTCTGTACGGCGCGCACCGGCGCTTCTGTCTGCCATGGCTTCGCACCTGTGTCCTGCGCTGCGGTCACCTGCCGGCACTCCTTCTGGGATATCGGCTGAGCAAGGGGAAGAGGGGACGCCGAGGACGGTCACGCGAGGCCGGGAGCGGACGCGTAACCGAAGAACAGCGACCCGAGCATGCGGTGCGGAACTGCCCGGCTGTGTTCAGGAGCCGCGCCGGGACGGTTTCTCGGGGTGGGATTCTGTCCGGAGCCCGTCGCGGCGTACCAGCAGGACTACGGCGGTGAGCGCCGCTGCCGCGGCCAGGACGAGCAGCAGAATCCGGTCGGGCACAGCGCTGCCGATGTGCGCCAGGCGTTCCTCCAGTCCCGCTTCTGTCTCCACACTGATCGGGGAGGGCAGGGCGGCGGTGCCGTCGAAGAGCAGGAACACCACCCCGAGCAGGATGAACAGGGTGCCGCCGACGAGGGACGTGGTGTGCCAGGACAAACACCCAAGGCGCATGGTGCGGCCCCGCAGCCAGCGCCTGCGTCCGAGGTCGAAACGGTCCCACAGCAGGGCCAGAGCGAACAGGGGCAGGGCCATGCCGAGTGCGTACACCGCCAGCAGCAGGCCGCCGTGTGCAGGCCGGCCGCCCAGGGCCGCGATGGTGAGGATGGAACCCAGGATGGGGCCGGCGCAAAAGCCCGCCAGGCCGTAGACCGTACCCAGGGCGAAGACGGAGACCGCCGATGCGGACCGGCGTGCGCCGGCGGCTTCCTGCAGCCGCCGCACGCCGAAGCCGATTCCGAGGACCTGCGCTGCTCCCAACGCAATGACGGTCCAGCCGCCGATGGTGACCAGGAGGTCCCGGTGGCCGTAGAAGAGGCGGCTGGCGAACGATCCGGCGACGCCGAGCGGCACGAGAGTGGTGCACAGGCCGAGGTAGAACAGCACGGTTCGCAGCAGCAGTTTCGTCGCGCTGGTGAAGGAGTAGGCGAAGAAGGCCGGCAGCAGCAGCGCGCTGCACGGGCTCAGCAGGGCCAGGAGGCCGCCGAGGAAGGCGGCCAGGACACTCGCGTCGCCCGTCACCGTGCCTCCTTCGCGGCGGCCTCGATGGTCTGCTTGAAGGTGTCGGCCGGCTGGGCGCCGAGCACGGGGACGTCGTTGACCAGGAAGGCGGGTGTGCTGGTGACGCCGAGGGCATAGCCCTCTTCCATGTCCCGCTGGACCGCCGCTGACGCCTCGTCGGACGTCATGTCCCCCCGGAACCGGTCGAGGTCCTTCACGCCGGCGGCCCGGGCCATGTCGGTCAGCTTGTCGGTGGAGAAGGCGCCCGTGTTCTTCTTGTGCGTCGTGCGGTACGCCTGGTCGTGGAACTCCCAGAACTTGCCCTGCCGGCCGGCGGCCCAGGCCGCGCGGGCGGCCCGTTCGGATTCCTCGCCGAAGATGGGAAAGTTGCGCCACTCGATGCGCAGCAGCCCCTTGTCGACGTAGGAGCGCACCAACTCCGGTTCGGTGTCGCGGGCGAACTTCCCGCAGTAGGGGCACTGGAAGTCCGAGTACTCGATCAAGACGACGGGGGCTTGCGCGCTCCCGGCGGCCAGGGGATCGCCCGCGTCCCGGCGGGCCAGCGCGAGCAGGGCGTCGGCCCGGGCGTCGGGCGTATCGGTCTCGGCGACGGCTGAGTTCTGCGACGCTCCGTCAGAAGAGTTGTCATCGAGGGTGAAGGCCAGGACCACCGCGACGACGGCGGCCAGCCCTGCCGCCGCCGCGGCGAGCGTGCGGCTGCGTCGGCGGACACGGGGAGCGGGGGACGAAGAGGGCGGCATGGAGGGCAACCTTGTGCTGGGAGTACGAGTGGTGGACAGCGGTCGGCTCGGCGGGCGGGCTGCACCGCCGTGGTCGGCGCACGGCAGGACGGCCGTACGAGCGGCCGGCGACCGGTCACGTCCGGGTGGCCGTCTGCGGCACGACGTCCGTCGTCTGCGAGAGACGCGTGTGCGGCTGAGCGATGAGGATTGTCCTGCAGGGAGCCGACCTCACCTCACCTCACCTCACATCACGTCCCGGCCGGGCCGGGCCGGCCGCACTCGCACGTCATGCACAGGGGTGCAGAACAAGGTAGCCGTCGATACGGCGGACATGGTCGGAGTCCGGATCGGCGGGCAGGGCGTGTCCGAGGTGCCCGGCACGGACCTCTCCGATCCACTGGTCGTGCTGGTACTCGTGGTTGATCAGAGCGGTCAGCAGATGCGTCGCGACGATGGTCATCTGAGTGGGGGCACTCACCTTTCCGGCGGCGATGTCACCGGTGCGGGCGTGCACCCGCTCGGCGACGGTTTCCCGGAAGGCGGTGAGCCGTCGCACCGTCGGAAGGGCGCCCCGGAACTGCTCCGGCAACGCCGAGTCCATCAGGGCGTCGAGGGCCGGATCGGGGCTGGGCTCGGCCGCGGTGAGATTGCGGATCATGAAGTGGGCGACATGGGCCTGGTGGCCGAGGTGCCATCCGATGGCGCTGAAATTCTCCGCCGGGCGCCAGACCACCTCGTCCGGGGTCAGGTCCTTCCACAGCTCGTCGGTGTAGGCGCGGGCACGGTCGTACTCACGCAACAGCGCTCCCAGTTCGTGCATGACTCCTCCTTGAGACGACCGCTGCGGGGATGAGGCCATGAGGATGCGAACGCAGCCATGCTGCGACGGAACGCTGCTGACGGGTTACGTCTCGCCTGCCGGCCGGGGCCGGCCGCAGGGCGGCCCTGCCGATGTGCCATCGCGATGTCCTGCTCCCGAACGTCCGAAGTGGTGCGGCGGCGGCGCACCGCCGCCAATGTAGAGAGCCGGTCCGGATGCCGGTAGGGGACAGAGCCGAATACCCCCATCACCACCCTGTATGGCCCACACGGGCGGCCGTCGGCCGTCCCCGTAGGCGTCCTCGCCGCGGTCCTGGCCGCGTCCGCTGTCGCGCACACGGTGCCTTCGCGGTCCGGCTCAGCGGATACGTCATGCTGCTGTCCAAGGCCCGCGCGTTCTTCGAAAGGCCGGCCGTGCGCCGGGGCATGGACCGTGTCACCGGCGCCGTACTGATCGGATTGGGGCTGGAGGTCGCCACGACCCAGCCATGAGCGTCCGCGCCGCGGCACGGTGATCGCTGGTGCGCGGTAGCGGCACGGGCAACGGGTGCGACGGACAGGGCCGGTGACCGCGCCCGGCGCCGTCGACTGCGTCCGTGACCAGCGTGCGTGAGGTGTCGGTTGATGTTCTCGGCCGGGGCGGGGTCAGCGGAAGGCCGGGATGCCGGTGAGGGCGCTGCCCAGGACGAGTGCGTGGACCTCGCTCGTGCCCTCGTAGGTCAGGACAGACTCAAGGTTGTTGGCGTGCCGGATCACCGGGTACTCCAGGGTGATGCCGTTGGCGCCGAGGAGGGTGCGGCACTGGCGGGCGATCTCCAGGGCCTCGCGGACGTTGTTGAGTTTGCCCGTACTGATCTGCTCCGGGCCGATCCGACCCTGGTCCTTGAGCCGTCCCAGCTGGAGCGCGAGCAGCATGCCCTTGCCGAGTTCGAGCGCCATGTCGGCGAGTTTGTGCTGGGTGAGCTGGAAGCCGGCGAGCGGACGGCTGAAGACGGTGCGGTCCGCGGCGTAGGCGAGGGCCGTCTCCAGGCAGTCACGAGCGGCCCCCAGGGCGCCGAAGACGATGCCGAATCGAGCCTCGTTGAGGCAGCCGAGCGGACCGGACAGACCGCGGGCACCCGGGAGCATGGCGTCGGCGGGCAGTCGGACGTTCTCAAGGACGAGTTCGCTCGTCACCGAGGCCCGCAGTGACACCTTGTGCTTGATGTCGTTCCTGGTGAAGCCGGGAGTGCCGGCGGGGACGAGGAATCCCCGGACGCCGTCGTCGGTGCGGGCCCAGACGACGGCTATGTCGGCGACCGAACCGTTGGTGATCCACATCTTGGTGCCGTTGAGGACCCAGTCCGTACCGTCCCGCTCGGCCCGGGCGCGCATGGCTCCCGGGTCGGAGCCGGCATCCGGCTCGGTGAGCCCGAAGCAGCCGATGAAGCGGCCGGCGGCCATGCCCGGCAGCCACTGCTGCTTCTGTTCCTCGGAGCCGTACTTCCATATCGCGTACATCGCGAGAGAGCCCTGGACGGAGACGAGACTGCGCAGTCCCGAGTCGACGGCTTCGAGTTCGAGGCAGGCGAGTCCGTAGGAGACGGCGCTGGTCCCGGCGCAGCCGTAACCCTGCAGATGCATGCCGAGGACGCCCAACTCGCCTAGCTGCCGGGCGAGTTCACGTGCGGGGATGGCTCCTTGCTCGAACCAGTCGGCTATGTGCGGGCGGAGACGGCGTTCGCCCATGGCGCGGACGGTGTCGCGGATGTCCCGCTCCTCGTCGCTGAGCAGGGTGTCGATCCCGAACAGGTCGAAGGGGTGGACCGGATGGCCTGTCACAAGTGCCTCCTGACGGCTGACAGCGACGTGAGAGCGTGAGTAGAGTTCGGATATCTGATTTTGGATCCAATATGGCCGTGATCGTAGCGGGATGCCCCACGCTTGCCAAGAGACGAGAGGAACAGTCACATGCCGAGTGATCAGTCGGCGTCCGAAGGCGCCTTGTCGGGAATCGTCGTGGCCGACTTCGGCCGCGTGCTCGCCGCCCCGTATCTGACGATGTTGCTCGCCGACCTCGGCGCCGAGGTCATCAAGGTCGAACGACCTGGTGGCGGGGACGAAACCCGCGCTTGGGGCCCGCCGTACGCGGACGGTGAGGCCACCTACTTCCTCGGTGTGAACCGCAACAAGCGCTCCGTCGCCCTGGACCTCTTTGACGAGCGGCACCGCCGTGCCGCGCAGGAGATCGCCGCTCGCGCGGATGTGCTCGTGGAGAACTTCCGGCCCGGCACCATGGACCGACTCGGCCTCGGCTACGACGAACTCCGCGTCCGCAACCCGGGGTTGGTGTACTGCTCGGTCACCGGCTTCGGAACCGGAAAAGGCGCGGGCCTTCCCGGCTACGACCTTCTGGTGCAGGCCATGGGCGGCCTGATGAGCGTGACCGGCGAACCGGACGGGCAGGGCACGAAAGCGGGTGTCGCCCTGGTGGACGTCATCACCGGTCTGCACGCCGGGATGGGGGTTCTCGCCGCCCTGCGCCATCGCGAACGTACGGGCGAAGGGCAGCGGGTGGAGGTCTCGCTGCTCACCTCCCTCCTGTCGGCGCTGACCAACCAGGCCTCTGCCTATGTGTCGGGCGGCGTGGTGCCGCGGGCCATGGGCAACCGACACCCCTCGATCGCGCCGTACGAGGTGGTGGACGCGAAAGACCGCCCTTTGGCGCTCGCGGTGGGGAACGACCGCCAGTTCACGGCTCTCTGCACCGAACTGGGGCTTTCTGAGCTGGCGGACGACCCGCGGTTCGCCACGAACCCGGCCAGGGTGACCCACCGTGGCGAACTGCTCGATCTCCTCGCGGGCCCGCTGCGGACCCGAACCGCCGACTCGTGGTTCGAGACGCTCACCGCCGTGGGCGTGCCCTGCGGACCCATCAACGACCTTGAGGCGGCGTTCGCCTTCGCCGACTCCCTGGGACTGGACGCCCGCGTCACGATCGACGATCCGCGTCGCGACGCGCCCGTCGCACACGTGGCCGGCCCTATACGGCTCACCCGCACGCCCGCCGTCTACCACCGTGCGCCACCGCGGCTCGGCGAGCACACCCACGAGATCCTGACCGAGCTGGGCCATCCGCTGCCGCGGAAGTCGACCCCATAGGATGAACGCGCCCGGTTCGAGCTGCCCCATCAGCGATGGAGACACCCCGCCATGACCAGCCCCGCACCCAGGCGGCGCCCGCCGACGACGCAACAGTTCGTGCTGGGTGAACTGCGGCGGGCCATCACGAGCGGGCAGCTGAAGCCGGGCACTCCCATCCGTCAGGACGCGCTCGCGGAGCAGTTCGGCGTCAGCCGTGTGCCGCTGCGCGAGGCGCTGAAGACCGTCGAGGCGGAGGGCCTGGTCGTCCATGAGGCACACCGCGGCTACTTCGTCGCGGAGTTGTCCCTCTCCGATCTGCGCGAGGTCTACCGCATTCGCGAGATCCTGGAGGCCGAGGCCGTACGACAGGCGTCCGGGCGGATCGACGGACCGGCCTTCGCGGCACTGGAAGCCGCCCAGCGCGAGGTGGAGGAGGCCGCGGACGCGGAGGACGTGACCGAGATGGCGGCGGCCAACCGCCGCTTCCACTTCTCTTTGTTCGAGATGGCCGGCATGCCGCGGCTGGTCCGGCTCATCAGCACGCTCTGGGACGCGACGGACGCCTATCGGGCGCTCTACTATGCCGAACCGGCCCATCGCGACCACGTGGTACGAGAGCACCACGCGATCCTGGCGGCCCTGCGTGGCGATGCCGAGGACGCGGTACGGCTGCTCGACGAGCACCGTGCGAACGCGGTCACCGCGCTACGGGAGATGCTCCCGCGGACCTGACCGGACACCGGCGACCGCTCCCCGGGTCATCGTCCGGCGGCAGGTGCGCCGGTACTTCTGTGACCGCATGAGCTGGTCCCGCACAGCCTTCGTGGAGCAGGTGCCGGATCTGTCCGAGCGGTCTGCCCAACTGGTCCGCCACCAGCGCGGACACCTCCTACGGGAGTGGATCCGGCAGGCCGAACAGGACGCACCGAAGCCGATGAAGGGCTTCGCCGGCCGAGATAGCAATGCTTGTTGACTATCTTCTAGACTAGGGGCATGGTGATGCTCCCGGAATCCCGGCGGCCCACGGCCGACGGGACAGTCATCGACCAGAAGGAGCCCCCTTGTCCTTCAGCTCCGGCCCCACGGCGCCCGAACGTTTCACCCGGCGCCTCGGGCAATTGGTGGGTATCGAGACACCGTCGGGTTGGACCCGGGGGCTGAACGACGCCTACGACCTGCTCGAAGCCTGGGCGGGCAACGCCCTGGGCCACCCCGAACGGATCGTCTGTGACGGGGTGCCGCATCTGTACTGGCGCGGCAGCGATCCCGCCGCGCCGAAAAGCAGCCGGGTTCTGCTGCTCGGGCACGCCGACACGGTGTGGCCGCTGGGCACCCTGGCGGAGAATCCGTTCAGGGTGGAGGGAACACGGGCGACCGGCCCCGGCGTCTTCGACATGAAGGCGGGCCTCGTCCTCGCCTTCGAGGCACTGGGGCTGGCCGGGGACGTCTCCCACGTGAGCATGGTCGTCTCCGGGGACGAGGAGCGGGGATCGATCACGTCCCGCGCTCTGGTCGAGGAGGCCGCGGCGGCGTGCGGGGCGACCCTGGTGCTGGAGCCCAGTGAGGGCGGCGCGCTCAAGACCGCACGCAAGGGCGTGGCACTGTACCGGCTCGGCGTCAGCGGCCGGGCCGCGCACGCCGGGCTCGAACCGCACAAGGGCGTCAACGCGCTGGTCGAACTGGCTCATCAGGTGCTGACGATCAGCGATCTCGCCGACCGCGGCAGGGGAACCACCGTCACTCCCACCGTCGGCAGCGCAGGCACCACCACCAACACCGTGCCGGAGCAGGCGTTCGTGGATGTCGACGTGCGGGCCTGGGAGCACGCCGAACTGGAGCGGGTGGAACGGGCGCTGCGGGCGCTGCGCCCGCGGGACCCCGGCGCCGAACTCGCCTTCGAGGGCAGCGTCAACCGTGGTCCGCTGGAGCGGGGTATGTCCGTCGGCCTGCTGGGCTCCGCCCGAGCGGTCGCCGAGCGGCTGGGCCTGACCCCGGTCACCGAGACCGGCGTCGGCGGCGGCTCGGACGGCAACATCACCGCGAGTCTGGGCGTGCCCACGTTGGACGGCCTCGGCCCGGACGGCGGAGGCGCGCACGCCCGTCACGAGTGGGTGGAGCTGGCCTCCGTCAGGGACCGTACGTCCCTGATCGCCGGCCTCCTCGCCGACCGCGCACCCTGACCTCGCGCGGCCCCATCGATCGGCTCACCCCGCCGCCTTCTCCCGCACCCGCGCCTCCACCGAGTCCAGCAGCATGTCGAGCGCGTGGTCGAAGACCGTGGGGTCGCCGATGGCGGCCAGCGGCGCCGTCAGGGCGGCGATATGCGGGTAGGTGTCCGCCGGAAGGCGGCGGTACTCCAGTTCCCAGGCCAGGCTGTCCCGGTCGCGGGTCTCGGGGTCGAGCGCCTGGAGCCCGGCCTCCATGGCGGACAGCGAGCGGATCACGTTCCCGAAGACACGTACGTACATCACCGCCTCCTCGTCGTCCAGCCCGGCCCGGTGCAGGCAGTCGAGGGCGAACTCCACATTGGCGAACTCGGTCGGCCGACGTGTCGTACGCGCCGCCATCTGCCAGGCGAACACGGGATAGCACAGGTAGTGCTCGTGGATGTGCCGGGCCTGCGTACGCAGGTCGTCGCGCCAGGAGTCGGTGGCCCGCAACTGTCCGCCGTAGGAGCGCGCCCGGAGGTCGTCGATGAGTTCCAGGATCAACTCGTCCTTGTCCCGGAAGTGCCGGTAGAGCGAGGTCGGATGGGCGTTGAGCTCCTTGGCCAGCGCCTGGAAGGTGAACGCCTCCAGGCCGTCCCGGGAGGCGACCTTCTCCGCCGCGTCCAGGATCACCCGGCGGCTGAGCGTGTCCCGTGCCAACCGCCGCCGGCCCCCGGCCCCGCCCGCCGCGGCGCTCTTGCCGTCGCCCGCGCGCGCACCACTCATGATCTTCCCTTCCCTCGGCTTCCGGGACGCGGTCGCGACCCTATCGCTCGCTACGAAACGTTATTCACACACCTAGGCAATGCAAACGCATAGTTACTAGCCTATCTCCATTGCTAAGACTTGCGCGGCTCCCTACGATGAGCCAACGGCTTCGCCACGGAAGGTTTCCAGCCATGCCTCAACTGCTCACAGCGACCGTTAAGGGCCGATTCCCGGCCAGAATCCCGGCGGCCGGCACGCTTCTCACAGCCCTGACGCTGACCGCCACCGCATGCACCTCGGGGACCTCCTCCCCGCAGTCGGACACCACAACGAACCTGCCGGTCAGGCAGGGTGGCAGCCTCGTGATCGGGGCCGAGCAGGAGCCCGACTGCGCCGACTGGCTCGGCACCTGCGGCGCCTCCCTCTGGGGCACCTACCTGATGCAGACCGAGACCATCCCACAGGTCTTCGACGTCCGCCTCAAGGGTGAGAACTGGACACCGGTCCCCTCGAACCTGATGGCGTCGGAGCCGACGACGAAGCGGGTCGGGAAGCAGCAGCAGATCACCTACCGGCTCAACCCGAAGGCCGTCTGGTCCGACGGGAAACCGATCACCTCCGCGGACCTGAAGTACACAGCCCTCCAAGTCCGCGACGGCAAGGCGATCTTCGACAAGAGCGGCTACGACCGCATCACGTCGTTCGACACCCCCGACAGCACCACCGCCGTCGTCACACTCAAGTCCCCGTACGGCAACTGGAAACAGCTCTTCAGCGCCGGCTACGGCGTACTGCCCTCCCACCTCCTGCGGGGCAAGGACCGCAACGCCGTCATGAAGGACGGCTACACCTTCAGCGGCGGCCCCTGGAAGATCGCGTCCTGGAAGAAGGGGGTCTCCGTCACCCTCGTACCCAACGACCGCTACTGGGGCCCCAAACCGCACCTGGACAAGGTCACCTTCCAGTTCGCCTCGGACACCTCGGCGGCCACCCAGGCCTTCGCCAGCGGGCAGTTCGACGCCCTCTACCCCACCCCGCAGCTGACCACCATCGACCAGATCAAGGCGCTGGGCAGCGCGGCCCGCATGCAGGTACAGGCGCAAACCGGCAACCTCCAGGCGCTGTGGCTGAACAACGCGAAGTTCCCCTTCGACTCCGCCGCCGTGCGCAAGGCCTTCGCCTACTCGGTCGACCGCGAGGCCATCGTCAAGCGGCTGTTCGGCTCGTACGGCGTCACCGCTCCCGCGCAGAGCTTCCAGTCGCCGCTGGTCTCCCGCTACGCGTCCACCGACTTCTCCGGCTACAAGCCCGACGCCGCCAAGGCGGAACAGCTCATGACGGCGGACGGGTGGGCCAAGAACGCGAGCGGATTCTGGTCGAAGAACGGCAAGGAGGCCGCGTTCGCCGTCACCTCCCTCGCCGGCAACCAGAGCCGTGAACTGACCGAGCAGATCCTCCAGTCCCAGCTCGCCAAGGCCGGGTTCAAGGTGACGATCAAGAACTCCACACCTGCGAACATCTTCGGCAAGCTCGCCCCCGCCGGTGACTTCCAACTGGGTCTGTGGAACATCACCGACTCCTTCCCCAACCCGACCCTGTCCGCCACCTTCAGCAGCACGGCCATCCCGAGCGCCGCCAACAACCAGTCGGGCATCAACTTCATGCGCATCCGCGTCGCGGGCCTCGACCCGGTCCTGGAGCGGGTCGACACCGAGCTGGACGACACCGCCCGGATCGAGGAGTCGCACAAGGCGGAGAAGCTCATAGCCGACGACGTCCCCTCACTCCCGCTGGCCGCCGTCCCGAACATCCTCGTCACCGGCAAGCGGGTCGGCGGACCGCTCTCCATCAACCCGGTGGAAGGCCCCTGGTGGAACCTTGAGGAATGGGGCCTGGCGAGATGACACCGGTCCGCTCACCGCGCAGGGGCCTGTCATGACGAGATACGTCCTGCGTCGCCTGCTCGCCTCCGTGCCCGTGGTCTGCATCGCCTCGTTCATCCTCTTCTGGGCGGTGCGGGCGACCTTCGACCCGCTGGCGAAACTGCGTCAGACGGTCGATCCCATGGCCCTGCGCCGTGAGACCGTCCGCCTCGGGCTCGACCGGAGCCTGCCCGAGCAGTACCTGCTGTGGATCAAGGGCCTGGTGCAGGGCGACTGGGGCACCAGCACCCGGACCGGCGGGGCCGTGCTGCCCATGGTCGGCGACGCCCTCGGGACCACCTTGCAGCTGATCCTGTGGGGCGTGGCCCTCGCCGTCGTCCTGGCACTGGCGATCGGGCTGTACTCGGCAGCGCGCCAGTACTCCGCGGGCGACCACCTCCTGACCGGCCTGTCCTATCTGGGCGTCGCCATGCCGGCATTCTGGTTCGGTCTGGTCCTCATCCAGGTGCTCGCCGTGTGGCCCAAGCAGCAGTTCGGGCTGGCGGATCCGCCGCTGTACTTCGTGGGACTCCACTCCGTAGGACACAGCGGACTCGATCTGGACTATCTGCGTCACCTGGTGCTGCCCGTGGCCACACTCACCGTCGGCCTCGTCGCCTCCTGGTCCCGGTTCGGCCGCGCCACCCTCCTGGAGGCGCTCTCCAGCGACTACGTGCGTACGGCACGGGCCAAGGGTGTCCCCCGCAGGCGCATCCTGCTGAGCCACGCCCTGCGCAACGCGCTCGCGCCGTTCGTCACCGTGGTCGCGATGGATGCCGCCGCGCTGGTCGGCGGGCTCGTGGTGACCGAGCAGATCTACTCGATCCCCGGCATGGGCAAGCTGTTCCTCGCCTCCCTGGAGACCGGAGACGTCTTCGTCCTGCTGCCCTGGATGTTCGTCGTGGCCGTCCTCGTCATCCTCTTCAACCTTCTGGCCGACCTGTCCTACGCCCTCCTCGATCCCCGGGTGGCCCTGCGATGACCCAGCCCACCGCCCTTCCCTCGCCGGCGCCTCCACGCTCCGGGCAGCCCGCCGCACCCGCCGACCCGCGGACCTCCCGCGTCGTCCTGTCCCGCTTCCTGCGCCACCGGCTCGCGGTGGCCTCGCTGACCGTGCTGGTCCTGCTGGCGATCTGCTGTTTCGGCGCCACCTGGATCGCGCCCAGCCCGCGCAATGCCCAAAACCTCCTTGAGGCCTCCCAGCCGCCGTCCGGCGCCCACTGGCTGGGCACGGACTCCCTCGGCCGCGACTACCTCAGCGAGATGCTCTACGCCGGCCAGCTCTCGCTGGCCATCGGACTGGGCGTCGCCCTGCTGGCCACCCTGGTGGGGACGGCGGCCGGTGCGGTGGCCGGGTATCTCGGCGGCTGGCCCGACGAGGTGATCATGCGTGTGGCCGACCTCTTCCTGATCGTGCCCCCGGTCGCCGTGCTGGCGGTGTCCCTGCAGGGCCTCGGTCCCTCGCCCGTGACCATCGTGGTGGTGCTCAGCAGTCTGGGCTGGACCGTCATCGCCCGTGTCGTTCGGGCCCGGGTGATCCAGCTGCGCCACCAGGAGTTCGTGGAGGCGGCCCGGGTCATCGGCGCCTCCGGCCCCAGGATCGTCGTACGGCATCTGCTGCCCAATCTGACGGGCCTGATCGTGGTCAATGTGTCCCTGTCGGTGGCCATGGCGATCATCCTCGAATCCACCGTCAGCTTCCTCGGCTACGGCGTCCAGCCGCCCCGGTCGAGCTGGGGCAACATGCTCACCCAGGCGGCCGGGCTGATCGGCACCTCGCAGTCCTATCTCCTGTACGTCCCCGGCCTGGCGATCCTCGTCACCGTGCTCGCCGTGAACTTCCTCGGTGACGGGCTGCGCGACGCGCTCGACCCCCAAGGCAGGCAGTGATGAAGACCTTCACCGAAGCGACCGGCGAGGCGACGGCTCCGCTGCTGTCGGTCCGCGACCTGTGCGTCACCTATCGCACCGACGCCGGGCCCGTGGTCGCCCTCGACCGGCTCTCCTTCGACCTGAGAGGCGGGGAGACCCTGAGCATCGTCGGCGAGTCGGGCTCCGGGAAGAGCGCCGCCTCCCTTGCGGTGATGGGGCTGCTGCCGCGCAACGCCGTGGCCTCCGGCTCGGTGCGGTTCCGCGGCCAGGAGCTGCTGGGCCTGTCCGACCGGGAGATGCGGACCGTGCGCGGCCGGCGCATCGCCATGGTCTTCCAGGACGCGCTGGCCGCGCTGAACCCGATGATGACCGTGGGCGCCCAGCTCGCCGAGGCGGTGAGCGTGCACGACCCGGACATCTCCCGCGCCGCCCTGCGGGAACGGACCGTCGAACTGCTCGACCTGGTCGGCATCCCCGCCCCCCGGACCCGGGCCGACCAGTACCCGCACGAGCTGTCGGGCGGCATGCGCCAGCGCGTCATGATCGCCACTGGCATCGCCAACGAACCGGACGTCCTCATCGCCGACGAGCCGACCACCGCGCTCGACGTGACCGTCCAGGCCCAGGTCCTCGACGTCCTGGAACGCGTCCAGGACCGCACCGAGTCCGCCATCCTGCTGATCACCCACGACCTGGGTGTGGTGGCCGGCCTCGCCGACCGGGTTCTCGTCCTGTACTGCGGGCGCAAGATGGAAGAAGCCCCCGTGGAGCCCCTCTTCTACCGGCCGGCCCACCCCTACACGCGCGGCCTGCTCGCCGCGCTGCCGCGGATCGACCGCAGCACCCGGCGCCTCGCGCAGATCGCCGGCCAGCCGCCCTCCCCCACCGAGCGGCCCCCGGGCTGCCCCTTCCAGAACCGCTGCCCGCACGCCGAGGACCGGTGCGCCGAGAGCCCCCGGCCGGTCACGGTCGGCGCGGGCCACACCGCGGCCTGCGTGCGGGTGCCCGAGATCGCGAGCGTGACGCCATGACAGCACCGGCACTGACGGTCGAGGGGCTGGTGGCCGAGTACACCACCGGCCGGCGCGGCCGGCGCGCGCAGACCGTGCGGGCCGTCTCCGGGGTGGACCTCGTCATCCCGCGCGGCACCACCCTCGGCCTGGTCGGCGAGACCGGCTGCGGCAAGACCACCCTGGGCCGCTGCCTGGTCCGGCTGACCGACCCGGCCGCCGGGCGGATCATGCTGTTCGACACGGACGTGACGGCGGCCGACCGACGGGAGCTGGCGGCCGTACGCCGTCGTATCCAGTTCGTGTTCCAAGACCCCTACGCCTCCCTCAACCCGAAGCTCACCGTGCACGCGGCGCTCGCCGAGCCGCTGCGCATCCACGCTCTGCACCGGGGCCGGGAGAACGCAAGGGTGAGCGAACTGCTGGAGCTGGTCGGCCTGGACCCCGGGCACGCCCACCGCCATCCACACCAGTTCTCCGGCGGCCAGCGACAGCGCATCGGCATCGCCCGCGCGCTCGCGGTCGAACCGGAGGTGCTGGTCCTGGACGAACCGGTCAGCGCCCTCGACGTCAGTGTCCAGGCCGGGGTGATCAATCTGCTGGAAGACCTCCAGCAGGAACTGGGACTCACCTACCTGTTCGTCGCGCACGACCTGTCGGTGGTGCGGCAGATCAGCGACGAGGTCGCCGTCATGTACCTCGGGCAGATCGTCGAACAGGGGCCCGTGGACACGCTGTTCACCCAGCCGCGCCATCCCTACACCCAGGCCCTGCTGTCGGCCGTGCCCATCCCCGATCCGCGCATCCAGCGGGCGCGACGGCGCATCGTCCTGGGCGGCGATCTGCCCAGTCCGCTGGCTCCGCCGTCCGGCTGCCGTTTCCGCACCCGGTGCTGGAAGGCGCGCGACCTGTGCGCCGAGACCGCGCCCGCCCTCGCCGAGCAGGGCCCCGGACAACTCGCCGCCTGCCACTTTCCCGATGCCCCGCCCCCGGCGACACAGGGCGAACCCAAGGAGGTCACCGCACCATGACCCAGAACTGGCAGCGGTTCTTCACCGCCGAACGGACCCTCACGGTCCGGCGCGGGCGCGGACCGGGCGACAGGTCGCTGATCGTCGTGGAGAGCGACGAGGGTCCCCGGCTGACGCTGTGGGACGCCGAGCACGGCACGGTACGGCCGCTCAGCGAAGTGACCTCGGGCGACCTCGCGCAGGCGGTGCTCACCTCCGACGGCGGGCAGCTGCTCAGCCTGCATGACGACAACGGGTCCGAGGTCGGACATGTGCACACGACACGCCTCGACGGCGGCGGCAGCCGTGATCTGACGCCGGACCTGCCGCCCTACACCCTGCGCGGGATGGATGTGGCGGGGCGGGCCGACCGCGCCGTGATCACCTGTGTCGCCGAGGACGGTTTCAGTCTGTGGCTGCTCGGCACGGACGGCTCGGCCGGTCCCGAGCTGTTGCTGAGGTCGAGGAACGAGGCGTGGAACGGCCTGGTCTCGACCGACGCCCGTCTCGCCTGCATCGACACCACCGACCACAATCCGGGGGTCCGCAGGTTCGCGGTCACCGTCGTCGACACCGCCACGGGTGCCGTGCTCGCCTGTCTGAGCGACGGGCCCGAGGCGCCCGTGCGCGGTGTGCGGTTCTCCCCCGTCCCGGGCGACGACCGGATACTGGTCTGCACCGAACGCACCGGGTTCGCCCGTCCCTGCGTCTGGCATCCCACGCACGGCACCCGCATCGACATCGAGGCACCGCAGCTGCGGGGTGACCTGGTCCCGCTCGACTGGTCCGAGGACGCCACCCGCGTCCTGGCCGTCCATGTGGACGGCGGGATCCACCGGGTCATGGAGGCCGACCTGGAGTCGGGCGAACTCCGGTCGCTCGACCACCCGCCGGGGGCGTACTTCGAGCCGGACGTGGCGGACACGCACTGCCACCTATGGGCCTCGCACTACGGTCCCGGACACACCGTGCGCCTGCTGCACCAGCGCTTCGACTCCCCCTTGCGCATCCTGGGCGTCGACGGCCCGGACAACGTCCCCGGCCCTGGGATCCTTCCGCGGCAGGATCTGGACGGCGTGCGGTGCAGGTCGAGCACGATCCGCTCGGCGGACGGGACGTCCCTGCAGCTGTGGTGGGCCCGGCCGCGCGAGGTCAAGGGGCCCCTCCCGCTCGTGCTGCATCTGCACGGCGGGCCCAACCTGGTGACGGTCGACCGCTACGACCCCTCGGCCCAGGCCTGGCTGGACGAGGGTGTGGCGTACGCCTCCCTGAACTACCGCGGCTCGGTCACCTTCGGGCGCCGCTTCCGTGAGGGCTTCATGCCGGCGATCGGCGACCGGGAGCTGGAGGACATCGAGGCGGCGGTCCGGTGGCTGGTCGCCGAGGGCGTCGCCGATCCCGGCAATGTCTTCGTCACGGGTGCCTCGTACGGCGGTTTCCTGTCGCTGCTGGCCGTGGGACGCCTGCCAGGACTGTTCGCCGGAGCGCTGGCACACGTACCGATGGCCGACTGGCTGGCGGGGTACGAAGACATGAACCCGGCGCTGCGCGCGGCCCGGTCGTCGTTCTTCGGCGCGCAGCCAGGGGACAACCTGGAGCGCTTCGTGCGCGCATCGCCCATCACATACGTGGCCGATGTCGTGGCGCCGGTGTGGATCAACCAGGGCACGCACGACACCCGCACCCCGCCCGAGCAGGTGCGCCGTTACGAGGAAGCGCTGCGCGCGGCCGGCGGAACGGTGGTGGTCGACTGGTACAGCGGCGGTCACGAGACCAGCGGGCGGGCCAAGGCGCTGAGCGAGCAGTCCAGAATGCTCTCCCTGGTCCGCGCCGCCCTGAGCCGACAGCCGTGGAGTCAGTCCCTGTTGTGAGCCGCGAGGACGAACCGGAGGCGACCGAGTGTCTCCTCCGGGGCCGCCTCGGTAGCTCCTCGGTCGGTCCCGCCTCCCGGCCGGCCGACGGGCACGGCGCCAACGACGGGCCCGCCCCGTTCTCCGCTCCGAACACATTGACGCTCCTTCCGGGCTCGGCTACTGTCCATGCCCACTTGGATCATTTCAGTGGACACCCCGGTGGGGGGATGCGTCGTTCGTCCACCGAGCGGAGGGCGGGGCCATGGAGTCGACAAGCGCGGGCGCGCTGAGCCGCCGCCGGGTGCTCGGGTTCGCCGGGACCGGTGCCGCCCTGCTCGGCGTGGCACCGCTCCTCGCCGCCTGCGCCCCACCCCGCCGCGAGGGTGCCACCGCACCCGGGCCGGTGGCCCGGGGCGCCGACGTCGCCGTCAAGCGGCTCCGCCTCGCCCTGCCGTCCTCGCTGTCCAGCCTCGACGTGGGCCGTGAGTCCGGCGTCCTCAACTACATGGTCGCGTGCCTGGCACAGGAGTCCCTGCTCTCCGTGAGCCCCAGCGGGGAACTCGGCCCCGGCCTCGCGACCGCCTGGCACCAGCCCGACCCCACGACGTACGTCTACACGCTCCGCGAGGGCGTCCGCTTCGCCGACGGCAGCCCCCTCACCCCCGACGATGTGGTCGCCTCCATCGACGAGATCCGGGACCCCGGCAACGGCAACGCGCTCGCCTACGCCTTCGCCGGCGTCCGCGACGTCCGGGCCACCGGGGCGCACGAGGTCACCCTGCGGCTCAAGGCCCCCGACGGCGCCTTCGCCTGGAACACCAGCCCCGGCGGACTCCTCGTCAGCAGCCGCGCCTTCCTGCGCCGCAACCGGGGCCGGATCGGCACCGCCAGGACCCTGCTGCTCGGCACCGGCCCGTACCGCGTCATCGAGTTCGCCCCCGATGACCATGTCAGCCTGGAGCGCAATCCGTACTGGTGGGGCCGGCGCCCACCGCTGGAGAATCTTGAACTCGCCTTCGTGCCCGACGCGGGTACCCGCCTCGTCGCCATGAAGTCCGGCGCGATCGACGGCGCCCTGGGCCTCGCCGCCGACGAGGCCCGGACCTGGGAGTCGGCTGCCGAGATCACTTACACCGGCGACCGCTCCGTCGTCGCGCTCGCCTTCGACACCGAGAAAGCCCCCTTCGACGACCCGCACGTACGCCGCGCGATCGCCCATGCCACCGACCGTGAGGGCATGGTCACCGGCTTGCTGCACGGCAAGGCCGAGGTCGCCTCCGCTCTGCCCTCCCGCGACATGTGGGGCTCCCTGCTGAGCCCCCGCGAGGTGCGAACCGCCTATGCAGGCATCGAGCTGCCCGCCTACGACCTCGACGCGGCCCGCGCCGAACTCGCCAAGTCCTCCGTGCCGCACGGCTTCACCGCCGAGATCCACTATCCGGCGAGCGGCCCCCAGGTCGGCAAGGCGGCCCTCGCCCTCTCCGGGGCGCTCAAGAAGATCGGCGTGACCCTCAAGGTCAAGGAGATCACCCTGGAGCAGTGGGTCAACGAACTCGGCTCCGGCAAGCAGGCCCTGCAATTCCTCTGGTACTTCCCGGTCACCGGTGACCCGGCTGAACTCGCCGACGCCTACCTCAACGCCGCCGCGACCGCCACCGACATCGCCCACTACGACAATCCGAAGGTCAACCGCGCCCTCGACCGCGCGAAGACCGAGACCGCTCCCGGGCAGCGCGGCCATGACCTCATGAAGGCCCTCACCACGGCCGGACCCGACCTTCCCTACCTCCCGCTGTGGTGGGCCCAGACGGCGACCGCCCTCTCCGCCGCGCACGTCCTGCTGGACCCGGGCCCCTTCGCCTTCATCGGCCCCTGGGCCACCCGCGTCCGCGCCGCCGCCTGATCCGCGTACCCGTAGCCCTGCCGCCGGCCCCCTCGACCCGAACGGACGACCATGCCCGGTCCCACGCCCTCCGCCGCCCCGCAGCACCCCGCACAACGCCTCGTGCGCCGGGTCCGGGCGGCCATGTCGCGGCTCGTGCAGCCGGGCGAGGCACGGCTGAGCCCCGACGGCACCACCGTCGCCGTCGCCGCCTTCCACCCCGAGGGCGCCCGCCTCCACCTCGTACCGGCGAGCGGCGAACCCGAGGACCCGACCCGCGCCGAGGACGGCATACCCGGCCACTCCCCGCGCTGGATCCCCGGCACCCGCGCCCTGCTCCACCTCGCCGCACCCGACTCCGGCGGCCCCGCCGAGATACGTGTGCACGACTGCGCACCCGGCGGCACAAGCCGCACGCTCGCCGTCGTACCCGGCGAGGCGGAGGACCTGCTCGT
The DNA here is from genome assembly GCF_042873595.1 of Streptomyces sp. NPDC004629. NCBI lineage: Bacteria > Bacillati > Actinomycetota > Actinomycetes > Kitasatosporales > Streptomycetaceae > Streptomyces > Streptomyces sp. NPDC004629. The sequence goes on from NZ_JBIALO010000011.1 coordinate 131,737, forward strand.
CTCCGCCGACGGCACCGAAGCCCTGCTCCTCGTCGCCCCCGAGGGCGCCGAACGCGACGGCATGCATGTCGGCCTGCCCGTACGGCTCGGGCCCGCGCCCGACCCGGAGCAGTACCTGCCCGGGGCGGGCCGCCGCACTCTGTACCGCCTCGACCTCGCGACCGGCGCACTGTGCGCAACGGGCCCTGACGGCCTCACGGTGTGGAACGTCGCCTGGCGCGGCGGCGACCTCGCCGTCGCCACCGTCTGCGAGGACCCTCTCCCGGCCGGCTACTACACGGCCCGTTTCGCCGCCCTCGATCTCGCGGAGGGCACCGCCCGTACCCTCCACATCCCCGACGGCCAGCTCGCCGCCCCCACGCTCGCCCCCGGTGGCCGGCTCGCCGCCGTCGTCGAGGGCATCTCGATCGTCGCCGGGCAGCCCGTCCTCGTGGACCTGGAGACCGGTACGCGCCGGACTCTCACGGAGATCGAGGACGCCACCTGGCTCGACCTCGCCGACGACGGCACCCTGCGCTTCGCCGGCCTCGCCGGCACCGGGACCCGCACCGGCGTCCGCGCCCCCGACGGCACCCTCACCGTCCACCGGACCGAGGAAGCCGGCCTCACCGGCCCCGGCTACCAGCCCTTCCTCTCCCACAGCGGCGACGGCCGCCTCGTCACCGCCGTCCGCGACGCGCCCGGCACACCCCCCGAGGCCGTCCTCGCCCCCACCGAAGGCCCCGGCGCCTGGCGGTGGCGTCCCGTCACCCGCCTCAACCCCGCCACCGAGCAGGACCCCGCGCTCACCGCCCTGCGCAGCCGTCCCCACCACTGGCGGGCCCCCGACGGCACCACGGTCCACGGCCTCCTCCTCGACCACCCGCCCCAGGACGACGCCGCGCCCGGTCCCCGCCCGCTCGCCGTCCTCCTTCACGGCGGCCCCTCCTGGCAGTGGACCAGCGGCTACGCCCCCGCCGACGTGCTCGGCCTCGGCCCCGCCCTCGCCGCGGCCGGACACCTGGTTCTCCTGCCCAACCCGCGCGGCAGCAGCGGCTACGGCCTCGGCCGCGCCCGCGCCGTCATCGGTGACACCGGCGGCGCCGACCTCGACGACGTGCTCTGCGGCGTCCGCGACCTGCACGCGCGCGGCCTCGCCGACCCCGTGCGCACCACCGTCCTCGGCCACAGCTACGGCGGCTACCTCGCCGCCCTCGCCGCCGCCCGCACCGACCTCTTCGCCGCCGCCGTCGTCGTCTCCGCGCCCACCGACTGGTACAGCTTCCGGCACAGCAGCGTCATCGGCGGCGGTTACGACCGCACCTACCGCATCGGAGAGGACCCGGCAGCTCTCCACGCCGCCTCCGCCGTCGCCGCCCACGGAGGCCACGGCACCCCCACCCTGATCGTCCACGGCCTCGGCGACCGCGTCACCCCCGTGGGACAGGCGCACGAGTTGTACCGGGCCCTGACCGCCGCCGGGAACGCACCCGCCGAACTGCTCGTCTACCCGTACGAGGGCCACGAGTTCACCGACCCGCAGCGGCTCCTCGACGCCGCGGCCCGCGTCGAGGACTGGCTTCGCACGCACCCCGGCCGACACCCCGAGCCCGCCCCCCGGACCTCCGCACCGGGGCGTACCCTCCCCCGTGCATCTGCCGAGACGGCATCCGCCCGGCCCGAGGACCGGGCCCTCGGCACCGTGCCGGAGGACGGCACCCCCCGAACGCCCTCCGGCACGGCCGCCCACCCCGCCCGGGAGCAGGAACGATGACGACACCCGCCGCGCCCCGCCGCGCTCCCGTCCTGCCCCTGCGCTATCTGCTGCGCAGGATCTGCGGCACCCTCGTGCTGCTGTTCGTCCTCTCGTGCGCCGTCTTCACGCTCCTGCAACTCGCGCCCGGAGACCCCGCCCGCACCCTCCTCGGCCCCCGCAGCGCGACCCCCGAGGCACTCGCCGCCGTCCGCGCCGAGCACCACCTCGACGACCCCTTCGTCAGCCAGTACCTGCGCTGGATCGGCGATGCCCTGCGCTTCGACCTCGGCACCTCGCTGCGCACCGGCGAGGACGTCTCCGCCGCGATCGGCGCCCGGCTCGGCCTCACCGCGCAACTCGTCGGCCTCGGCTTCGCCGTCGCCCTCGTCCTCGGCATCCCCGGCGGCATCGTCTCCGGGCTGCGTGCCCGCCGCGCCACCGACCGGGTCCTCCAGGGCCTCGGCGTCGTCGCGCTCTCCACGCCCGTCTTCGCCGGCGCCCTCGTCCTCATCTACGTCTTCGCGCTGATGCTCGGCTGGTTCCCCGCCTACGGGCCCGGCGACGGTGGCGCGAGCGACCGGCTCCAGCATCTCGTGCTGCCCGCACTCGCCCTCGGCCTCGCCGTCACCGCCGTCCTGCTCAAGCTCACGCGGACCACCGTCGTCGCCGAACTCGGCCGGGACCACGTGGTCTTCGCCCGCGCCCGGGGTGTCCCGCGCTCCACCGTGCTGCGGTACGTGCTGCGCGGCACCCTCGTACCCGTGCTCACCTCCGCCGCCCTCGTCCTCGCCTATCTGCTCGCCGGCACCGTCATGGTCGAAGAGGTCTTCGCGCTGCCGGGCCTCGGCTCGCTGCTGGTCTCCTCCATCACCTTTCGCGATCTGCCCCTCGTCCAGGCCGAGGCGCTGCTGGTGGCCGGGCTCGTCTGCCTCGTCACCCTCGTCACCGACCTCCTGCTGCCCTTCGCTGACCCCCGTCTGCGCACCACCGTCGCACCCCGCCGCCGTACCGGCCCGCTCGGGAACGAGACCGCCGCATGACCACCACCACCGCCCCGGCCGCCGCCCCCGCGGCCGCGAAGCCGCGTCGACGCCGACCGCGCCCCTTCGGCCTCGTCCTCGGCGCCCTGCTGGCCCTCTTCGTCGCGATGGCCGCCCTCGGCCAGTGGGTGCTGCCGCACTGGGACGAGCAGGATCTTGTCACCGGCGTCAGCATGCCGAGCGGCGAGCACTGGCTCGGCACCGACGAACTCGGCCGCGACATCCTTCAGATGTGCGTCGCCGGAGCCCGCTCCACCCTCGTCGGCGCCGCCCTCGTCGCCCTCGGCTCCATGGCCCTCGGCAACGTCCTCGGCCTCCTCGCCGGCTACCTCGGCGGCTGGACCGACGCCTTCGTACGCCGCTGGGCAGACCTTTTGCTCGCCCTGCCCGCTCTCCTCGTCACCCTCGTCGTCGCGGGCATCGGCGGCGGTGGCTACGCGCTCGCCGTCTGCGCCCTCGTCGTCCTCACCTCACCCGGCGACATCCGTCTGGTGCGCTCCGCCGTCCTCGGCCAGCGCCACCTCGCCTATGTCGAGGCCGCCGAGACCCTCGGCCTCTCCCCCACCGCCGTCATGGTCCGGCACATCTGGCCCAACGTCCTGCCCGTCGTCGTCGCCAACGCCCTGCTCAACTTCGCCGGCGCGATCGTCTCACTGAGCGCCCTCTCCTTCCTCGGCCTCGGCGTCCCGCCCGGCGCCCCCGACTGGGGCCGCATGCTCGCCGAGAACCGCACCCTCCTGTACGACAACCCCTCCGCCGCCCTCGCCCCCGCCGTCCTCGTCGTCCTCGCCGCCCTCGTGCTCAACCTGCTCGGCGACCGGCTGCTGGAATCCTTCACCGACCGAGGCAGGTCCTGATGCCCCCGAGCCCCGCCGCCTCCCGCCTGCACGTCAAAGACCTCGGCGTCGCCGCCCACCACACCGGTGGCGGCCCCGTCCCCCTGCTCGAAGCCGTCAGCCTCGACGTCGCGCGCGGCGAGGCCGTCGCCGTCGTCGGCGAATCCGGCAGCGGCAAGTCCCTCGCCACCCGCGCCGTCACCGGCCTGCTCCCCGAGGGCACCGCGGTCACCGACGGCACCGTCACCCTCGACGGCGAGGACATCCTCGCCCTCGGCCCGCGCGCCCGGCACGCCCTGCGCGGGCGCCGTCTCACGCTGCTGCTCCAGGACCCCTTCACCATGCTGCACCCGCAGCTCACCTGCGGCCGCCAGATCGCCGACGGCCTGCGTGAGCACCGCGGCCGGGGACGCGCGGCCCGCACGGCCCGCCACGCCGAGGTGGCCCGCCGGCTCGCCGAGGTGGGCCTCGACGCCACCGTCGCCGAGCGCCACCCGCACGAACTCTCCGGCGGCATGCGCCAGCGCGTCGCCATCGCCGCCGCCCTCGCCGGTGACCCCGGCCTGCTCATCGCCGACGAGCCCACCACCGCCCTCGACGCCACAAGTCAGCGCGCCGTCCTCGCCCTCTTGCGCCGCCTGGGCAAGGACCGCGGCATGGGCCTCGTCCTCATCACCCACGACCTGCGCGTCGCCTTCGAGGTGTGTGACCGCGTCTACGTCTTCTACGCCGGCACCGTCCTCGAACACGGCCGCCCTGCCGATCTGCGCGCCCTGCCCCGCCACCCCTACACCGCGGCCCTGCTCGCCGCCGAGCCGTCCCTGCGCGAGCGCAGGGAACCCCTGCCCGCCCTGCCCGGCTTCGTGCCCGCGCCCGGTCACCGCGGCCCCGGTTGCTCCTTCGCGCCCCGCTGCGCCCACGTCACCGAGACCTGCACCGACCGGCCCGTCCCTCTCGCTCCCGTCCCGGACGCCGGGCCGGGCCGGCTCAGTGCCTGCGTACGGGTCGCGGACCTCGCCCCTGTGCTCCAAGCCCCCGAGCGGCCGACCGGGGCGAACCTCCCGGCGCGGCCCGCGCGCGCCGAGGCGGTATCCGACGCCGTCCTGCAGATCGAAGCGGTACGCCGTGTCTTCCCCGCCGCCACGCGGCCCGCCCTTGACGGCGTCTCGCTCAGCGTCGCGCCCGGCGAAGTACTCGCCCTCGTCGGCGAGTCCGGCTCCGGCAAGACCACCCTCGCCCGTATCGCCCTCGGCCTGGAGAGCGCCGACTCCGGCTCCGTCCGGGTCGGCGAGGTCCGCCTCGGCCCCGGTGCCAAGCCCGGCACCGCCCAGCGCCGCGCCCTCGCCGCCGAGGCGCAGATCGTCTTCCAAGACCCCTACGCCTCCCTCGACCCGCTGCGCACCCTCGGCGCCACCCTCGCCGAAGCGCTGGCCTCCCCGGCGGCCCGGGGCAGGGGCCCACGCGAGCGTGCCGCCCGTGCGGCGGAGGTGGAACGCCTGCTCGCCCAGGTCGGCCTGCCCGCCGCCTACGCGCGCCGCCGCCCCGCCGCACTCTCCGGCGGCGAACGCCAGCGCGTCGCCATCGCCCGCGCGCTCGCCACCCGGCCCCGGCTCCTCGTGTGCGACGAGGCCGTCGCCGCCCTCGACGTCTCCGTGCAGGCCCAGCTCCTCAACCTGCTGCGCGACCTCCAACGCGCCGAGCGCTTCGCGATCCTCTTCATCACTCACGACCTCGGCGTCGTACGGCAGATCGCCGACCGGGTGGCCGTCCTTCACCAGGGCCGCCTGGTCGAGGAGGGGACCGCGCCACACGTGCTCGACACGCCCACGCACGACTGGACACGGCGCATGCTCGACGCCCTGCCGGGCGAGGCCCCGGCGCAGGAAGCCGCAGGCTGACGCCCCGGCACGGGGCCGCTAGAGTGGGGCCCGCCTGCCTGCGAGGAGGAAAAGGTGAGCGGACCCACGGCAGCCGAGACCCCCCAACCGCCGCATACCCGGAGGGTGTCGGAAGCTCCGGGCGCCACCGGCGCGGCCGCCGGGGTGCGCTCGGCTCTCGCCGGGAACCTCGGGCGGCTGCGCCTCGCCCGGGGTCTGAGCCTGCGTGAGCTGTCCGCCACCACCGGCGTCAGCAAGGCACTCCTCTCCCAGATCGAACGCGCCGAGGCCAACCCGACCGTCGAGGTGCTGGTCCGCGTCGCCGACGCCCTCGACACCAGCACCTCCGAGCTGCTGCGCCGCCCGCTGCCCCGCCCCGAGATCGTGCGCACCTCCGCGCTGCCGGTCCCACCCGGCGAGATCGCCGTGCATCTGCTCTTCTCCAGCCACGAGCACGGCAGGACCGAGCTGTACCGCACGGTCCTGCCGCCCCGCAGCCGCAGCCAGGCCAGCACCCACGGCGCCGGTTCGGTCGAGTACGTCATGGTGGTCTCCGGCCGGGTGACGCTCATGGCCGACGAGGTGCCGTACCCGCTCGGCCCCGGCGACGCGGCCCGCTTCTCCGGCACCACCGAGCACTACTACACGACCGCCGAGGAGGGCGCGGTCACCCACTCGATGCTGGGCTACCCGCGTACCTAGTAGTGCCTGGCCGGGTTCACTCGTCGGCCGGCTCCGCGGGCACCCGCATTTGCCGGGATATTCAGGGAAGGTGGCCGCTTCAGTCAGCCGCGACCTGGGCCGGCTCGAAGTCGTAGCGGTGCGGAGCCCACCCGCGTTCCTGGTCGACCCACCAGAAGAAGGACACCCTGCGCTCTTCGAAGCGCCACCGTCCGTCCGTGCACTTCACCATGCGATCGACGTATCTGCCGGCCGCCACCTGGGCTCGTCCCTCCACGACGCACGGTTGCCACAACCACGTCATGCCGGCGGCACGGTCGCCGTCGATCTCGACGGTCTCATTGGCCGAGAAGTGCCACCAGGCGTCGATAGGGCCGTCGGGAAGCGCCGAGAAGAACTGTTTGAGGTTTTCCCGTCCCTGCGCCGTGGAGAGCCCGACGAAGGTGCCTTCCTCGGTGAAGGTGTCGATCAGGTCGTCCCACTGCCGGTCGTCCAGCGCGTGACAGTAACGAGCCCTCAGCTGCTGTATCGCCTGCACGTCCTCAAGGTGGGCGAGCCGGGCCTCGGCCGTCGGGCTCGCCCCTTGCGCCTGGTCGATCTCCGCGGTGGTCAGGTAGAGATCGCGACGGTAGTGCTCCTTCACCGTCCAGACGCCCACGAACGTGACGACTGCCATCGCGACGATATAGATCGACACCGGCCAGGAGCCGCCGAACCGGTCGACGAGCGCGGTCATGGTGAGCGGTGCCAGGCCGCCGGCGAGCACGGATGCCAGCTGGAAGCCCAGGCTTGCTCCGGAGAGCCGCACGTCTGCGGGGAACATCTCGCCGTACATCGCCGTCTGGGGCCCGAACATCGAGGCGTGAATGGTGAAGCCCAGGACCAGACCCAGGAACGTGAGGAACAGGTTGCCGCTGTCCACCAGCCAGAAGATGGGGAACGCTGCCAGTGCCATCGCCGCGGCGCCCGCGAGGTAGACCTTCTTGCGCGTCCCGACCCGGTCGGTCAGACCGCCGAAGAACGGGATGCTCACCACCTGCGTCAGGCCGGCCGCCAGGACGACCAGCAGGATCTGCCTGTTGCTGTAGCCCACGACGGTGGTTCCGTAGCTGAGGACCCCGGACACGAAGATGTAGAACGTTCCGTTGACGACGAAGAACGCACACAGCGCCTGGAGCACTTGCGGCCAGTACTGCGTGAGAGCGATCCGCAACGGCGCCTTGGCGACGTGGTGTTCGGACCGCGCGGCCTCGGCCTTGGCACTCAGCTCCCTGAAGACGGGGGTCTCCTCGATCCTGTTCTGGATGTAGATGCCGAAGGCGATCAGCAGGAGGCCGGTCAGGAACGGGATGCGCCAGCCCCAGGATTCGAAGGTGTCGCGGGACATGCTTGTGGTGAGCACCAGGAACATGAGCGACCCGAGCGCGGCACCGATGATGCTGCCCATATTGACGAAGGAACCGTAGAAGCCGCGCCTGGACTCGGGGGCGTGCTCGACGAGCAGCATGGCCGCACCACCCCACTGCGCCCCTACGCCGATGCCCTGCACCAGTCGAGCGATGACCAGCAGCACGGGCGCCGCGTTTCCGATCGACGCGTGCGTGGGCAGGATGCCCATGAGGAACGTGACGAACCCCATGATCACCATGGCGCCGACCAGCGGGACCTTTCGTCCGTACCGGTCACCGACCGCGCCGGCGATGATGCCGCCGAACGGCCGCGCCACGAAGCCGACGGCAAGCGTTCCGAACGACGCCAGTGTTCCCTCGGTCCCGCCGAGAGCGGGGAAGAACAGAGGACCGAACACCAGAGCCGCGGCGGTCGCGTAGATCATGAAGTCGAACCATTCAAGGACCGACGAGACGAGCGACGCGGTCACCAGCTTGCGCATATCTCGTTCGCGCGCAGGATCGGCGGCTCGACCGTCCGGCCGGGGGGCGGTGGCCACGTAGGACCGGAATGTGCTCACGGGGGTCCTCCTGAACTCTTCGACCGAAAGGACGAACGATCGTTCGTGCGCAGATGCTAGGTGTGCCACGCACCGCAGGCAAGAGTTATGTCCGACCCGATATGCCTGGTACCGGATTTCTCACGGTGGGCAGTCCTCGTGGCGGATCGGGTCGCGTGTCGACCGTTGCGGGCGCGCCCCACGCCGCGCCATCCGGTGTCGGCACCTCACACGTGTGCGTGCACCCTTGAGGAACCCAGGGGCGCGCGAAGGTCAGCCCTGTCGGGCGCCGACGATCGAGAGAGCGAAGTCGGCCTGCATGTCCGCCACTTTCTCGCGGGTCAGTTCGCCTGAGGCCCGGTACCAGTTGGGAACCGTGGCGCACAGCAGCAGCACAGCTCGCGTGGCATCGCGTTCGAGCCGAGTGCCGAACTCTCCCGACGCCATCCCGTCCCGTGTGATCTCCTGGAAGATCGCCTGGGTACGGTCACGAGCCTCCACGAGCTGCGCCCGCCGGTCGCCGTGCAGGTAACGGAACTCGCTGAGCGCCACCACGGCCGCCTGGCGGTGGTCCACGCTGAAGCCGACATAGGCGGTGACCGCGGCCCTGAGCCGTTCCGTGGCGGTCGGACCGGCACCGGCGAGCGCGTCCGCGATCCGAGCCTCAAGCATGCCGTTCGCGCGTTCCAGCACGCCGAGCAGGAGGTCGTCCTTGGAGGGGAAGTAGTTGTACAGGTTCGAGAGGCTCGTGCCGGCGGTCCGGGCGATCGTGCGCATGGACGCACCGTAGAAGCCCTGCTCCGCAAACGCCTGTTCAGCCGCGGACATGATCGGTTCGAGGTTGACACCGCCCGTGCGCCGGACCGTGGACGCCGGACTGGACTCTGAGGAGCTCACAGCGGGCAGCCTAACCCGTCGGGCGAGCCGTTCCGCACCGTGGGGTTGACGAGAAGCGCATCCCCGGGTCCAATGGTGAACGATCGTTCGTACGTGTGGAGGTTACACATGACCCACCGGCCCGAGCCGCGCCCGGACACACCCCGGTATCTCACACCGGAGCGCAAGGAGATCCAGCGTCTGGCACGTGAGTTCACCATGAACGAGGTGCTTCCGGCGGCCCAAGAGCTCGACCCGGTCGGCGGGCAGATACCCGACCGCCTGCGTCAGCAGATGGCCGACATGGGTTTCTTCGGGTTGATGATCCCCGAGGAGTACGGCGGGCTCGGACTGGGCGTGTTCGAGTACTGCCTGGTGGCCGAGGAGCTGTCCCGTGGATGGCTCAGCGTGGGGAGCCTGCTCGCTCGGGGAAACGGAATGGGCGGGGACTTCACGGACGAGCAGAAGGCCGGACTGCTGCCGCGGATGGCGACCGGGGACTACCTCGGGGCGTTCGCCCTCAGCGAGGCCGAAGCCGGTTCGGATGTCGCGAACATCTCGACGCGCGCCAGGAGGGAGGGCGACGAATGGGTGGTGCACGGCACCAAGATGTGGTGCACCTTCGCGGACCAGGCCGACTACCTCGTCCTCTTCGCACGCACTCAGGACAAGGATGCTGCCAAGCCGCACCGCGGCATCAGCGCGTTCCTGGTCGACAAGGAACGCGACTCGTTCCCTGCGGGCGTGACGGGTAACCCCATCCGCAAGATCGGCTACCACGGCTGGCGGACCTGGGAGTTGTCCTTCGACGGGCTCCGGTTGCCGGCCTCGTCCATGATCGGCGAGGAGGGGCGCGGCTTCTACCTCGCCCTGTCCGGCCTTGAGGTGGGGCGGGCCCACACGGCTGCCCGCGCCGTCGGCCTGGCCCGCGCGGCGCTTGAGGACGCCGTGGCCTACGCGCGGACCCGCAGCCAGTTCGGCGGACCCCTCACCCAGTTCCAGGATGTCCGCTTCAAGCTCGCCCGCATGGCGGCCGACATCGAGGCGGCTCGCCAGCTCTACTACCACGTCGCCACCGAGATCGACTCCGGACGTCGGTGTCACCGTGAGGCGGCGATGGCCAAGTACGTCGCATCCGAGATGGCCGAGCGGGTCACGAGCGAGGCGATGCAGATCCACGGCGGTGCCGGCTACACCACTGACTTCGCCGTCGAGAGGCACTGGCGTGACGCCCGGCTGACGCGAATCTTCGAGGGGACCAACGAGATCCAGCTCCGGGTCATTTCCGACGACATTCTGGGGGACCGAGCATGACCCTTGCCGTCAGGCCGGGTGTTTCCGGCGGCCTTTACCTGGAGGACCATGTCGTCGGGCAGGTCGTGACCAGCGATCCGATCACCTTCTCGCGGGAGAGGGTGGCTCGGTACGCCGACGCGGTCGGCGACTCCAGTTCCCTGCACGACCCGAACATCCCGGGATCAACCGTCCACGGTCCCCTGATCCAGGCCATGCTGATCTCGTGGATGGTGGACACGGGGGTGGCCGCCCGGGTACTGGCCGAACTCGATCACACCTGGCATTACACCAAGCCGGTCCACATCGGAGAGTCGGTGACCTTCCGCATCACCTTCACCCGGATCCAGCGCTCCCGGAGCCGGACCAAGGGAGTCGTGCACCGGACGATCGAAGTGCTGGGAGCCGACGGCGATGTGCTCCAGCATGCGACATCGCGGATCCTCGTGGAAGCGCGCATGGCAGTGGACGACACACAGGAACGGGTCCGCACCGCGATCGGGACCGCCGAGTGGGCGCGTCTTCTGGCCGACGCCCTGGAAAAGGACGGTCAGTTCACCCGCTTGACGTCCACCTGGGACGGAACGATCGGGTTCGGCATCGGCGGCGAGACGATGCTTCTGCGTGTCTACAAGGGTCGCATCCTCGACGTGGGCCGTCGCATGCCGCACGGCCCGACCTTCACCGTCCACGCGAGCGAGAAGACATGGGTCGAGCTGGTCACCGGCCCTGAGAACGACTTCACCCGGCGCGCCATGTGCGACCAGTTCCGGACGACCGGCGACGCCTACGAGTACCTCAGACTGAACCGCACCCTCGTCGCCGTCATCGATGTGATGCGTGCCCTGGCCCGGGAGGAGAAATGATCCACGCGCAGTACCTCAAGGTCGACGGCGTCCTGTCGTTCGTCCTGACCGAAGGCGATCCGTCGGCACCAGCGGTCCTCTGCCTGCACACCGCCGGCCAGAACGGCGTCCAATGGCGCCACGTCCAGTCCGAGCTTGCCGCCCGAGGCTGGTACGTCGTCGTACCCGACCTGCCGGGTCACGGGAAGTCCGAGCCACACCCCGAGGGCCCGGTACGCGACCTCGGCGACTATGCAGCATGGTGCGAACGCCTCATCGACTCCCTGGCTCTGCAGGCCCCGTACGTCGTCGGCTGCTCGATCGGCGGACGCATCGCGATCGACCTTGCCGTGCGGCGTGGTCAGCGCCTCTCGGGTGTCGTCGCCATGGCGGCCCACGGTGGCAGCGACACCGTCGACGCCGGTCTCGACGTGCACAGCCTGGAACGAGAACTCATCGATGCCGCCGCACCGAGCCGGTCGGACCGCACCTACCTCGGCACTCATGCCGTACTCGGTCCCGCCGTCCCCGAAGCGAAGCGGGAGACCATTGCGCTGATGCATCGGCGGGAGGACCCCGAGATCTCGAACAGTGACCTCATCGGATGGGTCTCCCACGACATCTTCGCCGGCCTGAGCAGCATCAGCTGTCCCGTGCACATTGTGATCGGCGAGGCAGACCTCTGGCTCAGCCCGGACGACGGTCGCAGGACCGCAGCCGAGATCAGCCGGGCCCGCTTCACGCTCCTCCCCGGGATCGGCCACTACCCCATGGAAGAGTTGCGGGACGGCGCCGGACAGATCGACGCCTGGCTGCGGGACCTGGGAGGAACCGCATGACCGCTAGCAGCACGGACCACCGTTCCACTTTGCCTCAGCTCCTGGCCGAAGTGGTCGCCCGCACCCCCGGCGCACCGGCGGTCATCGACGATACGCCCGACGCGTTGACCACCACCTACGGGCAACTGTGGCGGCGCGTGGTGTCCCTGCGTGACGACCTTCGGGAGCGTGGCGTCGGCGAGGGCGACTGCGTGGCGGTGTACCTGCCCAACTGGGGCGATGCCATCGTCTGGCAGTTCGCCGTGGCCGCGCTGGGCGCCCACGTCGTCGGCATCAACACCCGCTATGCGATCGGCGACATCGCCCACATCGTCGAACAGGCCCGACCCGTCGTCGTGGCCGTCGCCCACGCCTTCCGCGGCCTTCCCTTCAGAGATCGCCTGCGCGAGGGAGTACGCCAAGCCGGTGTGCCGGCGCCGTCGACAGCGGTCATCACCGCACCCGACCAGCCGCCCGCCTCATCCGATGCGGTGGCCGGCTACGACCTCGGCGCCGGAGCATGGCCCCCGCGCGAGGCCGACCTGTCGGCGCCGCTCGACCCGCATGCGCTCGACGGAGCCCCGGATGCGCTTGCGGTGGCCTTCGCCACGTCCGGTTCCACGGGCAGGCCCAAGCTCGCGGCACACCTCAGCAGCAACGTGGTCCACCACGCACGAGCGGTGGCCGCGGCCGCCGGGCTGGGCCCCGAGTCACGGTCGCTCATGCCGCTCCCGCTGTCAGGGGTCCTCGCCTTCTCACCGGCCTACGCATGCTTGGCCGGCGGGGGCGCCCTCGTCATGCAACCCTCCTTCGACGGTCCGCACGCACTGGCGCTGATGGAGCGCCACGGGGTCACGCACTTGACATCGGCGGACGACATCGGCGGACGCATCAAGGCCGCTTGGGAGCGGGAACCTCGCAATCTCAGCGCCTTCCGGCGTTTCTTGTTCGGCGACTTCTACGGGCAGTCCGCCGACATCGCCAGGTGGTTCGAACAGCGCACGGACTGCACCGCGATGGGCATCTACGGCTCCAGTGAGGTGTTCGGACTGCTCACGTTCTGGCGCCCCGCCGACGACGCCCCGGGGCGCTGGGCGGGCGGCGGTCGTCCCCCCTCCCCTGAGGCGGAGCTGCGCATCGTCGATCCGGTGAGCGGGCAGCCGCTGCCCACCGGGCAGTCCGGTGAGCTCCAGGTCCGCGGCTACGCGGTGGTCGATGCCTACCTCGGCGACAGCGACGGCTCGGTGATGGCCGGCAACCGGAGCACCGACGGCTGGTTCCGCACCGGAGACCTCTGCCACATGTGTGAGGACGGCTCTGTCGTCTACCAGTGCCGGATGGGTGACTCACTGCGGCTCAAGGGGTTCCTGGTCGAGCCCGTCGAGATCGAGTCCGTCATCGCCCAGCTGCCCGAGGTCGAGATGGTGAAAGTGGTCGGGCTCGGGGGCGAGGGGGAGATGCGCCCGATCTGCTTCGTCGTCGCGCGTGCCGGGAGCACCGTCGACGCAGATGCCGTCCGTCGGTACTGCGTCGAGCAGCTGGCTCGGTACAAAGTGCCCGAGGTCGTCCACGTGATCGACGAGATGCCGACGACCAGGGGCGCCAACGGCACGAAGATCAGGGCCGCAGCACTTCGGGAACTCGCAGCCGAACTCGACAAGGCTCCGACGAAAGGGAAGAAATGAGGGACGACGTCGTCATCTGCAATCCGGTCCGGACCCCGGTCGGGGTGGACGGGGGACAGTTCAAGAGCCTGGATGCGGCGGACCTGGCGACTGCCGCGATCGCCGGCCTGATGGAACGCACCGGGCTCGCCGAGGGAGACGTCGACGACGTCGTCCTGGGCCAGTGCTACCCCAACGGGGAGTCACCTGCCATCGGACGGGTCGCGGCACTCAACGCCGGACTCGGGGTCACCACGGGCGGGCTCCAACTGGACCGTCGCTGCGGTTCCGGCCTGCAGTCGATCCTCTACGCCGCACTCACCGTCGGTGCAGGCTGGGCCGACACCATGGTGGCCGGGGGTGCGGAGTCCATGAGCCAGGCTGAGTACTACATGCTCGGCGCCCGAGAGGGAACCAGAAAAGAGACGATCGAGCTGGTCAGCCGGATCGCTCGCGGCCGTGTGACCGCCGGCGGCCACAACTTCCCGGTACCGGGCGGCATGCTGGAGACCGCCGAGAACGTGCGAGCCCAGTACGGGGTGAGCCGTCAGGCCCAGGACGAGTTCGCCCTGTGGAGCCAGCGCAAGGCCGTGGCCGCCCAGGACACCGGCGTCTTCGAGGCCGAGATCGTTCCCGTGTCCACTCCCGCGACCCGCAGGACACCCGAACGAACCATCACCACCGACGAACACCCCCGGCGCGGACTCACCATGGCCGACCTGCAGCGGCTGAAGCCGCTCCGGCTCGGCATCGACCCGGAAGCGACCGTCACGCCCGGAAACGCGTGCGGGCAGAGCGACGGTGCTTCCGTGTGCGTCGTCACCACACGTGAGCGAGCCGAACACCTCGGCCTGCGGCCGATGCTGCGCATCGTCACCTCGGCTGTGGCGGGCGTGCCACCGGGGGTGATGGGCATCGGTCCGGTCCCCGCAGTGGCCAAGGCCCTGGAGCGTTCCCATCTGACGCTCGCCGACATCGACCTGATCGAACTCAACGAGGCCTTCGCCTCGCAAGTGCTCGCCTGCATCACCGAGTGGGGTCTCAAGGACGCAGAGCTTGAGGAGAAGTTCAACGTCCACGGTTCCGGCATCTCGCTGGGCCACCCCGCCGGGGCCACCGGGGCCCGCATCCTGACCACTCTGGCCCACGAGATGCACCGCCGTCAGGTGCGCTACGGCCTGGAGACCATGTGCATCGGCGGAGGTCAGGGACTCGCCGTCATTTTCGAAAGAGTGCAGGGATGAACCCGATGACTCAGACCACACGACCCCACCCGCGGCCGCGCCGCTCGTGCCTCGCCGTGCCGGGCTCGAACCCGCGGTTCCTCGAAAAGGCCAAGAGCCTGAACAGCGACCAGGTGTTCCTCGACCTGGAGGACGCGTGTGCGCCGCTGGCGAAACCCGGGGCCCGGAAGAACATCGTCGCCACACTCAATGAGGGAGGCTGGGGCGACCGCCTTCGAGTCGTCCGGGTCAACGACTGGACGACACAGTGGACCTACCGCGATGTGATCGAAGTGGTCGAGGGCGCCGGCGCGAACCTCGACTGCATCATGCTCCCCAAGGTCCAGACTCCCGAGCAGGTGGTCGCGCTCGACCTGCTGCTGACCCAGATCGAGACCGAGAACGGACTCGACGTCGGGAGGATCGGCATCGAGACTCAGATCGAGAACGCTCTGGGCCTGATCAACGTGAACGCCATCGCGGCGGCGTCACCCCGGGTGGAGACCGTCATCTTCGGGCCCGCGGACTTCATGGCCAGCATCAACATGAAGTCGCTCGTGGTCGGGGAGCAACCCCAGGGATACGACGTCGGAGACGCTTACCACCACGCCCTGATGAGCATCCTCATGGCCGCCCGAGCCTACGGCAAACAGGCCATCGACGGCCCCTACGTGCAGATCCGCGATGTCGACGGCTACCAGCGCGTGGCCGCACGCTCGGCCGCGCTGGGCTTCGACGGCAAGTGGGTGCTCCATCCCGGCCAGATCGACGCAGCGAACGAGGTGTACTCCCCCAGGCAGGACGACTACGACCATGCCGAGAACATCCTCGACGCCTATGACCACTTCACGTCGGGGGCCGGCGGCGCCGTGGGCGCGGTCATGCTCGGCGACGAGATGATCGACGAGGCCTCCCGAAAGATGGCGCTCGTGATCTCCGCCAAGGGGCGTGCGGCCGGGATGGCGCGCACCGAGGTCTGGACACCTCCCGGGTCCTGACACCTCCAGCCCCACCGACTTTGCGAGGGAAACCCATGCAGTTCGGACGCACCTACGAAGAATTCGTGATCGGGGCGGTCTACCGGCATTGGCCCGGCAAGACCGTCACCGAGTACGACGACCATCTGTTCTCGTTGCTGACGATGAATCATCACCCACTGCACCTCGACGCCCACTACGCCGCCGAGGCGACCGACTTCGGCAGGAACCTGGTCGTCGGCCCGTACGTCTACGCGTTGCTGCTCGGCATGAGCGTCGCGGATGTCTCAGCGATGGCCATCGCGAATCTGGAGACCAAGAACCTCAGGCACATCGCGCCCACCTTCCACGGTGACACCCTTTACGGCGAGACCACGGTGGTGGACAAGCGGGAAAGCGCGAGCAAGCCCGACCGCGGAATCGTCACCGTCGAAACACGCGGCTACAACCAGGACGGCACGCTCGTCTGCGTTTTCCGGCGCAAGGTACTGGCCGCCAAGCAGGGGTATCTCGACGCGCGGGGCGGCCGCACCCCCTCGCATCCGCGCGACCCCTCAAGCACCCCGCTCCACCAGGTCAGCGGCACCGGCCGGGGTGAGCAGCAGCGGTAGCGGAACGTTCTGCCAACCGGCGGTCTCGTGCTTCGTATCGGCGGTACGGCCCCGGTGTGTCAACGGGACCGCACCGCCGCGGTGGTCAGCAGCAGGAGTGCGACGCGTGCTCCTCGTGGTGCCACCAGTACCGGTCGCGGGCCGGCTTCTGGGGGACGCCGGGGAGCACCGCATTGCGGACGGCAGCGGCCCCGCCGCGGTCCACGGCCGAGGATTCCGCCGAGGGCGCCGCGAGATCGTCCACGCTGTGCACGGTGCCGCCGGTGACGACCTGCCGGACCGCCGCTGCCGCCGCGACATCCTTCAGCGGATCGCCCTCGACCAGCGCCAGGTCCGCGAGCTTGCCCGATTCGAGGGTGCCGAGGTCGCTGCTGAGTCCGAGGGTCCGCGCGCCTTCGGCGGTGGCGGAACGCAACGCGTCGTACGGGCTGACCCCGTAGCGCACCATGGCCTGCAGGTTGAGGTGGTAGTAGACGGCCGGGGGTACCAGGGGGCTGTCCGTACCGACGGCGACGTGGCCGCCGTCGTCGATCAGGCGGCGGATCGTTTCCACGTGGCGCTTGACGAAGCCGATCTCCGACACGGGCTCCTTGGCGAGTGCGGCTTCGACGCCGGCCCGGAACTCCTCGTACTCGGCGGCCGACATGAGCCCGGTCAGGCGCGGGTCGTCCACCGCCCATTCGGCGTAGCGGTACAGCCCGGCCCGCACGGTGGACAGGCCGAGTCCGGACAGCCCGAGGGTCGGCGCGAAGGACATACCGGAGCGGGCCAGCGGGCCGGTCATGTCCTGGTAGCTGTGACCGAGGTGGGTCTCCTTCTGGCGGCGCCCGTAGCGGCTGGTGCCGCCGATGTGTTCGGAGCCGTCCCCGCCGAGGGCGAGCGGGCCGAACAGGTAGTGGGAGGTGGCGCGCAGGCCGCGGCGGTGGGCGCCCTCGATGGCCTTGCGCTGCAACGCGTACGGCAGCCGGACGTATGTCTTGACCAGATCGTGGCCGAGCGCCTGGGCCTTGTCCAGCTCGCGGCGCAGTTCGTCGTCGCTGGTCACCGGGCGGCCGGAGGAGTAGTAGACCCTCGATCCGTCTATCAGGTCGCCGGCGGCGAACACCCGGGGGCCGATGCGGCGTCCGGAGCCGATGGTCTCCTTGGCCTCGACCGCGTGGTAGTGCGCCGTGCCCGGGGAGCGTACGGCGGTGACGCCGAAGGACAGCCAGAGCCGACCGGTGTCGTTGCGCGCGGCGGGCCCGTGTTCGTGGACGGCGATCAGGCCGGGGATCGCGGTGAGGTGGCGGGCGTCGACGATCCGGTCGCCGGGCCGCCTGCGGCCGCTGCCGCGCGGGGCGATGGCGGCGATGCGGTTGCCCTCAAGGGTGATGTCGACGTCATGGCGCAGTGTGGACCTCGTGCCGTCCCACAGGGCGCCTGCTTGGATCACGGTGCGGCCGGACGGCTTGGCCTGACGCCATGTCAGCTGCACCGGGACGGCGTGGGCCCGGCCGCTGCCCGCGTCGGCGATGCGCAGCCTGCCGTCGGACAGGTAGAGCAGCGAGCCGGAGTCGCCGCTCCAGCTGGGTGCGTCGGCGGTCTCGTCGTTGATCGTCCGGGCGGTGCCGGTCGGCAGGCCCGCGGCGTCGACCGCGCTGATCCGCAGGGTGCCGCCGACGACGTAGGCGACCTTCCGGCCGTCGGGCGAGTAGACGGGACCGCTGTCGATGCGGTTGCCGAGCGATGCTCCGGGGACCGGCTCGCTGTAGTGGGCGCTGCCGGTGTCCAGGTCGACGGTGAGAATCTGGTTGCGGCCCTCGCGGTAGCGCGGGGTGACCGGCACCAGGACGGCGGCGGATATCCGCTTGCCGTCGGCCGAGAAGCCGGGTCTGCCGGGGGAGTTGAGGGGGCCGGCGGCCTTGCGCACGTTCCCGGTGGCCACGTCGATGGTCTGCAGGGTGGCGCCGTCGGCGACGAAGGCGACGGTCGAGCCGTCGGGGCTGAACGCCGGGGCGTCGGCGCCGCCGAGGGCTGTCAGCTGCCGTCGCCTGCCGCCGGCCGTCTCGTACAGCCACAGTTCCTGGGAGCCGCTGCGGTCGCTGGCGTAGACCAGGGTCCTGCCGTCCGGGGACCAGGCGGGCGAGGTGTTGTAGTGGCCGTCGCTGACCACGGCCTTGGGTGCGGCGCCACGGCGCATGACCCAGATGTTGCCGAGGGCGGCGAAGGCGACCCGCTTGCCGTCCGGTGAGAGCGCCGGGCTGACGATGCCCTTGACCTGCCGGGCGGTGGTGCTGTCGAAGTCCCGGGAGGCGGGCCGCTCTTCGACCCGGGGCACGGTGACGCGGGCGGTGAACTCGACGTTCTCGGCTTTGCCGCCGATCCTGCGGCGGCGCAGCTTTCCGTCGGCGGTGTGCAGCAGTTCGTCGTCCGAGATCCAGCGGGCGGGGAAGGGGAAGACGTCCTCGCCCTCATCGGTGAGGGTCTTGCCGTCGACCACGAGTGAGGTGCCGGTCGAGGTGAGATGGACGTAGGCGAGGCGGCTGCCGTCCGGGGAGAAGGACGGCCCGGCCACGAACCCCTCGGAGACGGTGACCAGAGTGCTTCGCCTGCCGGAGGCGTCGACCAGGTCGATGGCCCTGGGCGCGCTGCCGGTGCCGGAGGTGAAGGCGATCGCGGAGCCGTCCGGGGTCCAGACCGGCTGGCCCTCCTGGGCCGTCCCCTGCGTCCAGACCTCGCTCTTGCCGCTGTCCGGGGACACGACGTGGATGGCGTAGCGGCTGCCGGTCTCTACAGCGCAGGCGATCCGGGTGCCGTCCGGGGAGAACCGCGGCTCGCGGTGGTCGGCGGAGCCGGTGGTGAGCTGCCGCAGTCCGGTCCCGTCCGTGTTCATGAGCCACAGATGGAAGGTGCCGTCGGTGTAGGAGACGAAGACGATGCTGCGGCCGTCCGGCGAGAAGTCGGGCTCGGTCGCCTCTTGTTCGATGCCGGTGAGCCGGGCGGCCTCACCGCCGGATGCGGGAACGGTCCACAGGAGGTTGAGCAGGTCGAAGGCGATGGTCTTTCCGTCCGGCGAGAGCGCGGCGGAGGCGTTGGTCGCCTCGGTGACGGTGACCTTCTCCCCCACGGCTCGGCGCGGGGCCGCCCATGCCTGCGTATCCAGCGTGGCGGCGCCGCCCGCCACCCACATGGCTCCGGCCGCGACTTGCCCACCGCGCTTGACGAAGGTTCTGCGAGTGATGCTCAACTTCTGTACCTCCCGAAGATCAAAGCTCCGGGAGACTGTAAGGGCGCCGACCGGGTTTAGGACACCCCAGGCGACGGCCGAAATCCAGCGGCTTTTTCAGTACCTCAGATAAACCTCAAAACCGGGCGCATGACCTTGTGCCACCCGCTGCCCGACTGATAATCAATACGAACCGACGGCGTGCGGTGCGACATGGGCGTCTTCCTCGCGGCGCCGGCGCACGGCCGCTGGTCAACCAGGGACAACGACGTCTCGCCCTAGCCTTGTCCCTCGTGCTGTCTATTACCGTCACCATTTCCTCTGAGGGCCTGTCCGCGAAAGTCGCAGCGACACAACTGAAACTGGATGCAGCAGGCAACCGCATGCAGCTGATGGAAATCGGTAAGGGGCTTTTTCTTATGACGGTCGGCCACGACGCAGGATCATGTGAGGGACAGCCTCAGCCGCCCCTCAAGCCGTGATTCCGTACGACCGCAACTTGCGGTACAGGCTGCTCCGCGACATACCGAGGTGTGCCGCGGCGGCGACCCGGTTCCCGCCCTTGTCCCGCAGCGCCACGATGATCGCGTCGCGTTCGGCGGCCTCGATGCGCGTGAGGTTCTTGTGGGACCGGGTCTGGCAGTAGCTCGGCAGATCCTGGTCCTGGATCTCCCCCACCGGCCGCGCCCGGAGCGCATGGATCAGCGCCTCGCGCAGCTGCGCGACATTGCGCGGCCACGTGTACCGGGCGACGGTTCGCATGGCTGCGGGCGAGAGCCGGACTCGCCGCCCCGGAACCATCTCCTCCAGAACCCGGTTGACGATGAACGTCAGATCCTCGGTGCGACACCGAAGCGGTGGAACGGTCACGGCGACCTCGAAGTGCCCGAGCAGCGCGTGGAACGGCAGATCCGAGTCGAGACTTGAGTCCGACACCGTCGCGGCGAACGTGACGGGAGCGGTCGTCGAACCGAGGACGGTGAAGAGTTCGTCGATGCGTTCGACCCCCTCGGTGCTCGCCTGGTCGAGGTTGCGGACGATGCACAGGGTCTGCTCACGGGTACTGCCCAGCAGGGCGTCGATGTCGCTCTCCGCACCGGACCGCAGTTGGGCCGCGTCGACGCTGACGCTGCGCCCGCCGGGGTGGTCGGCGTGGAACAGCTCGGCGACGAGGGTGAACTTGCCCGTACCGGTCTCGCCGAGGACGATCGTCGGCTCGTTCGCGGCGAGGGCGTCACGCAGTTCCGCACAGGCGCGGATCCACGCCGGGGACGAGCCGGACGCGATCGGCACATGAGGTCGGCGCAGGTCACCGACCAGATCCCTGGTCCCTGCGCCCGCCAGGGCCACTCGCGGGAGTACGCGATCGTCGAAGCCGGTGTCGGCGACTGCACTCTCCGCACGGCCCACCCGTTCGGTGACGACCTCCGCGACGACGACGATACCGGCCGTCTCGGAACCCGAGACGATACGGGTCCCACGAATCTGGACGATCCGGCCGGACTCAAGGTGCATCGTCTCGCTCACGCGGTCGCGGCGTGCCATGAGGAAGGTCGCGTGCTGCCTCACGGCCAGTTGCTCGACCGGATCGAACAGGGCCTGCGCCGCGGCGTTGGCCATGAACACCGAGTCCGCGAAGGCGAAGACCGCCTGCCGGGTCGAGCGGGCGTCGGCCCTCACATACGTCTCGAAGAGTGCCTGTTGGGCCTGGTTCCGGTCGAGGAGGAGGTTGCGCCCGATGTCCTTGGCCGCGGACTTGACGAGGGTGTGTACGAGCGGGCTCCACGCCTCGGCCAGGGTGGAGATGTCGAGGATGCCCTCGACGCGTCCGGTCAGCGGGTCGATGATCGGCGCGCCGGTGCAGGCGAAGGCATGCAACTGCTCCGTGAAATGTTCAGGCCCGACGACGGACACGGCCTGTCCCGACTCCAGAACGGTCCCTACGCCGTTGGTGCCCATCTGCCCTTCGGCATAGTTGAAGCCCGGGGCGAAGGCGACCCGGTCGAGCAGCCGTCCCACCGCCTGGGAGGCGTCGCGGCGCTGGACCACACGGGCCTGGTTGTCGGTGACGGCGATGACGAGCGGCAGATCGGCGGTGTCGTCGCCGAGTTGGTCGAGGACGGGTTCTGCGCACCGCATGAGGCGGGAACTCGTGTCGATGTCGTCGCTGAAGTCGGTGAGCGGGCGGGTGATGTCGACACCGGCCTGCTGACTGCGGACCCATGAAGCGGCGAGGACGTCGGGCACGCCGGCGGCGCCCTGCCGTCCGTATTCCAGGAAGTCGGCCCGAGCCGCCGCCATGCGCAGCAGCCTGCTGTGTCCGTGGGGCATACGGCCTCCTCATCGCGGCCAGCGACGCGTGCGGCCCTCACGCGTGCGGCCCTCATGATGCCTGGCGAGGTGGCGGGATCCAACGGGTGTGCATGTCCCAACTTGGGACGGCCGGGCGGCGTGAGACGGCATCACGGTGGACCTCACCGTCGAGGGCGACGGCCAGGCCAGGGCATCCAGGTCCCTTCCGCGCAACGGCCGATCGCTCCCACGGATCCGTTGCGCCCCAAGGAGTGGCATGGACACCCTGATCAACATCGACAACGGTGGGACCCTCACCGACATATGCGTCTGGGACGGCACCGGTTTCACCTTCACCAAGACGCTCACCACGCCCCACGACCTCTCCGAGTGCCTCTTCACCGGCGTGGAAAAGGCCTCGGCGGCCCTCTACGGCACGCCCGACATCGAACGGCTGCTCCACGCAACCCAGCACATCCGCTATTCGACCACTCAGGGGACGAACGCGCTCGTCGAGCGTCGCGGCCCGGTGATCGGCATCCTCACGACCCTGCCCGACCTCGCGCCGGCGATGCGGACGACAGACCCCGAGCGGGAACTCTTCGATGCTCTGGTCGGCGACCGCGTCGGCACGATCGACATGGACGCCGACGACGAGACGATCGACTTCGAGGTCGTCCAGAAGGTCAACCGGCTGACGACGCTCGGCGCCGCCCGCGTCGTGGTCGCCGGCGACGATCCGGAGCAGGAGCGCCGGCTGCGGGCCGTCCTCCTACGCAAGTTCCCCCGCCATCTGCTCGGGTCCATCCCGCTGATCTACAGCTGGGACCTCGCCGGCGACCGTAACGCTCCCCGCCGGGTCTGGTCGTGTGTCATCAACTCCTTCCTCCATCCGACGATGGAGCGATTCCTGTACGGCGCCGAGCGGCGTCTGAAGTCCTACAAGGTCCTCAACCCGCTCCTCGTCTACCGGAACGACGGCGCGTCCTCACGGGTCGCGAAGTCGGTCGCGCTCAAGACGTACTCTTCCGGCCCCCGCGGCGGCCTGGAGGGTACGGCGGCCCTGGCCCGCACCTACGGGTTCGGGCACGCCCTCATGGTGGACATCGGCGGCACGACGACCGACGTCGGCGTCGTCGTCGGTCACCGGGTCTCGGTGGACGAGCGGGGCACGATCAAGGGCGTCCCGATCTCCTACCCGATGAGCAACGTTCACTCCAAGGGCGTCGGCGGGTCCTCCGTCATCGCCGTCGAGGACGGACGTATCACGGTCGGACCGACGTCCGTCGGGGCGGCGCCCGGGCCGGCGTGCTTCGGTTTCGGCGGCAGACAGGCCACGATCACCGACGTCAACCTGCTGCTGGGCGTCCTCGACCCGGACACCTATCTCGACGGCACGTTCAGGCTCGACCCGGAGCGCTCGCGGACCGTCATCGCCGAGACCGTCGCGGACCCGCTCGGGATCAGCCTTGAGGAGGCGCTGGTCCGAATGGAGGAGGCGTACTTCGAGGCGCTGTCCTCGGCTTTCGCCCACCTCGTGGAGGAGAACACGACCCTCGCCGCCTTCGGCGGTGCCGGACCGATGAGTGCGGCCGGTGCCGCCCGGCCCGCCGGAGTGCGGCGGGTCCTGATCCCGCGCACCGCGGCGGTCTTCTCCGCGCTCGGCATCTCCTTCTCCGACATCGGAAAGACCTACGAGGCCGGTGTGCCCGAGCCCACCACCGCGGCCACGAGGACGACGTACGACGAACTTCTCGTCCGGGCCGGACGCGACATGTTCCAGGAGGGCTATGCGCTCACCGGCTGCGCGACCTCGTGGCAGGTGAGCGTCGAGGAGGACGACGGGACGCCGGTGTCGCGCGCCCCGTACCGGCCGGGCGACCCGGCCGATCACCCGGAACGGCGCGTCTCCCTCCAGCTCACCATCACCGCGCCGCTGCCCCACCCCGAACTGCCCGCGGACCAGGAGGTCGCGACGCGGCCGGCGCCGTCCACCGGGACCCGCTCGGTCCGGTCGGCCGTCGACCGCGTCGACGAGGTGCCGGTGCATGTCCTCACCGACCTCGGCCCGGGGGACACCGGCGCCGGTCCGGCGATCGTCGAGGGCCCCTTCTTCACCGCCCGGGTCCTGCCCGGCTGGACCTTCCGGGTCACCTCGGCCGGCGATCTCCTCCTCCACGACACCCTCTGACCGTTTCGTCCCCGAACGCCTGAAGGAGGCCTCCCATGCGAGTCCCCATGACCGAGTACCTCGTCATCGACCTCGACACGGAGCGATGGGTCTGCCGGGTCTGCGACCAGGACATGGGCAGCGCGCACGGCACCTACAAGGAGGGCACCCTCGTCCACGACCGGGACCCCCGCGAGATCCACCAGCCGATCATCGACCCCGAGCGGTACGAGTTCACGTTCTCCCCGGACCCGGACTACTGCCGAATCCTTGAGTACTACTGCCCCGGCTGCGGCACCCAGATCGAGGCCGAATACCTTCCGCCCGGCCACCCGCCGACGGTCGACATGCTCATCGACGTCGCGGCGCTCCGCAGGCAGTGGGAGGAGCGCGGCGTGGATCCGGAGGAGGTCCACGTCTACGGGCCCGGTGAGGACGCCCAGAAGTACACCGCCGCCCTCAAGGCGATCGGCCACGTCCGCTGACCTGCCCACTCGCGACGACACACCCGGAGTACCCATGAGACGCATCTCCGTCGACATCGGCGGCACGTTCACCGACTGCTTCTTCGTCTGGGACGACCAGTACGTCGAGGCGAAGGCGCTGACCACCCATCACAACCTCGCCCTCGGCTTCAACGAGGCCCTCGACCTGGCGTGCAAGCGGGCCGGACTCGACCGGGGCACCGTCCTGAAGAAGGTCGACTCGGTCCGCTACGCGACCACCCTGGGCACCAACGCGCTCATCGAGCGCAAGGGCCCGCAGGTCGCCGCGATCGTCACCCACGGGTTCGAGGACACCATCCCGCTGTCCCGGGGCCGTGGTTACGGCGAGGGCCTCGACTACTCGATGCAGCAGAACCTCCCCGCGGCCGAGCGGCCGGAGCCCGTCGTGCCCCGCCGGATGATCCGTTCGGTCAAGGAACGCATCAACTCGGCCGGCAGGATCGTCGCCCACCTCGACCCCGACGACGTCCGCGCGGTCGTCCGCGAACTCGTCGACGCCGGCGCGGAGGCCATCGTGGTCTCCCTCGTCAACGCGACCGAGAACCCCGTTCACGAACTCGCGATCCAGGAGATCATCCTCAACGAGTTCCCCGCCCACGAGCTGGGAGCCATCCCCGTCCTCCTCGGCCACCAGGTCTCCGGCCGCAAGGGCGAGTACGTCCGGGCGACGTCGACGATCATCGACGGCTTCCTCCACGAGATCATGTTCCACGCGCTCTCGCAGCTGTCGAACAACCTGCGCGACTCCGGCTACGACAAGCCGATGCTCGTCATCCACAACTCCGGTGGCATGGCCCAGATGAACTCCACCGACGCGCTCCAGACGATCCACTCCGGCCCGATCGCCGGCGTCGGAGCCGCCGAGCACCTCTCGAACGAGACCGGGCTCGGGCACGTCATCTCGACCGACATGGGCGGCACGTCGTTCGACATCGGGCTCGTGCCCGAGGGCGGCGTCAAGCACTACGACTTCCTGCCGACGATCGACCGCTGGCTCGTCTCGGTACCGATGGTCCACCTCGACACGCTCGGCGCCGGGGGTGGTTCGATCGCCTCCTACGACCGCATCCACGACTCGATCAGGATCGGCCCGGAGTCGGCGGGCTCGAACCCGGGTCCGGCGTGCTACGACCGCGGTGGTCTGCGTCCGACCGTGACCGACGCCGACCTGCTCCTCGGCTATCTCGACCCGGACAACTACGCCAACGGCTACATCAAGCTCAACCCGAAGCGCTCCCGGTTCGCCGTCGAGGAGACCCTCTGCGACCTGCTCGGCATGGACGTCCTCGACATCGCGCGGGCGATCAAGGACGGCGTGGACGAGCAGATGGCGATCGGCATCGGCAAGGAACTGCGGGTCCGCGGCTATCTGCCGGAGGACTTCACGATGCTCGCCTACGGGGGCAACGGCCCGCTGCACGCATGCGGTATCGCGCGGCACGCGGGGATCAGGCGGGTGCTGGCACCGCCGTTCTCCTCGGTGTTCTCCGCCTGCGGGGCGGGGAACATGAAGCAGCTCCACTTCCACGAGCGGGGCGTCCACGTCACGATGTACAACCCGACGACGCGTCAGCTCTACGACGGCTACGACGAGTTCAACACCGTCGTCGAGGAGCTGGAGGAGCGCGGCCGGGAGGATCTGGTCCGGCAGGGCTTCGCCGCCGAGGACGTGAAGTACCGGCTCGAACTGGACATGCGCTACGGCAACCAGCTGCTCACCCAGGCGGTGGCGCTTGAGGACATCACCCGCATGAACGGCGTCGGCGACGTCCTCACCATGATCAAGATCTTCGGCGACGTCTACAGCCATCGCTTCGGTGCGTCGAGCGCAGCCCCGGAGGCCGGTATCCGGTGCAACACCGTGCGGGTGGCCTCCTACGTCGACGGAGACGTCGTCGGCTTCGAGTATCTGCAGGCCGGCGGAGACCGGACGGTGCCGGTGGAGGTCGCCCGCCGGGACGTGGTGTTCATCGGCCACGACATCCCGCTCGACACACCTGTCTACGACGAGGGCGCGCTCACCCACGAGCACGTCGTCCATGGCCCGGCGATCGTCACCACGGAGAACACGACCTATCTCGTAGAGCCCGGCTGGCGGCTCGAACCGACGCGGCAGGGCGCGGTCTGGTTCCTCCAGGACTGACCCCGACCCGTCCACGCGCAGCAGAAGGAGCCACTGACATGACCACCATCGACGACAGGCCGACCCCGGCCCGCATCCCCCAGGGGGCTCTCACGCCCCAGGAGCAGGAGTGGGTCGACAAGTTCATGGACGAGACGACCCTCTTCCTCGGCCCCGACCCGGAGATCATGCGCGACCACAGCATCGCGCGGAGGACCACACACGAGGAGCGGGCCATCGCGGCCGGCGTCGACCGCCTCCAGGTCGAGCGCATCCGCAAGCGCATCGCCGGCGCGCTCGACGAGGGCTACGAGATGTGTGAGGCCCAGGGAGCGGCGCCCGGCGCGAAGTGGGGCGACCTGACGACCGCCATCTACACCGCGGCCGGGGACGTCTCCTACCTCTCCTGCCACGGCGTCATCGCGTTCAGCGCCATCCTGCACCACCCGATCCGGTACATCATGAAGTACTGGAAGGACGAGCCGACCGTCCAGATCCACGAGGGCGACGGGTTCATCCACAACGACGCGCGGTTCGGGAACATCCACAACACCGACCAGTCGATGATCATGCCGGTCATCAGGGACGGCGAGATCATCGCCTGGGTCGCCGCGACGATCCACGAGGGAGAGAACGGCGCCTGCGAACCGGGCGGCATGCCGTCCGGTTCGGAGACACCCTTCGACGACGGGCTGCGGATGAGCCCGTTCAAGATCGTCGAGCGGGGGCGGCTCCGCCGCGACCTGCTGACCTTCCTCCAGCACTCGGTGCGTGACCCCAAGCTCCAGCTCGCCGACCTCAAGGTGAAGATCACCGCGGTGCGCAAGATCATGGAACGGGTCGACACGATCATCGACGAGGTCGGGGTGGACGCCTTCGTCGGGGCCCTGCGCACCACGGTCGAGGACGTCGACGCGGAGGTACGCCGCCGGATCAGCGAACTGCCCGACGGCACCTACCGGTTCGACCAGTTCATGGACTCGACCCTGAAGGAGAACATCCTCATCAAGTTCGCCTGCAAGGTCACCGTCAAGGGCGACAGCATGACGGTCGACCTGCGCGGCACCGGCCCGGAGATCCTCAACCGCGCCATCAACAGCCCGCTCTGCTCGGTCAAGTCGATGTTCATGCAGGCGATCCTCGCGTTCTGGTGGCCCGACCTGCCGCGCTGCACCTCGGCCATGAGCTGCATCGAGATCATCTCCGACGAGGGCACCTGGGCCGACGCCTCCTACGACGCGCCGATGGGGCAGTCGCTCCAGGCCTCGTTCCGCGGGTTCTCGGCGATGCAGGCGCTCTACAGCCGGATGTCCTTCTCCACCCCGAAGAAGTACAGCAACGTCGTCGCGAACTGGTTCAACCAGATCAACACGTTCCTGTGGGGCGGGATCACCCAGCACGGCGACATGGTCGGCAACCTCTGCGCGGACCTCAACGGAATGCCGGGCGGCGCCAAGCCCTTCCGTGACGGCGAGGACGCGGTGTCGCCCCTCTTCTGCGCGATGGCCGACACGGCCGAGCAGGAGGTCATGGAGGAGGAAGTCCCCTTCATGCAGCTCGTGTCCAAGCGGCTCGTGCGCGACAACATGGGCTTCGGGAAGTTCACCGGCGGGATGGGCTACGAGATGATCGTCGCCGCCGAGGGCACCCCGCAGTGGGGCTTCATGACGGTGACGTCGGGCGCGAAGTTCTCCTCCGTCTACGGCATGTACGGCGGTTACGGCTGCGGCACCTACCCCCTCGCCATGGTCAAGGGGACCAACGTCTACGAGCACATCCGCCGGGACAGCAAGAAGTTCGACCTGTCGATCGAGAAGGTCATGAACGAGCGTCCCTTCGAGGACGGCCGCTACTCGACGTACCACATGGGCCTGCAGTTCGACATCGCCAAGGACGGCGAACTCTACATGATCAGCCAGGGCGCCGGCGGTGGCTACGGCGACCCGCTGGAGCGGCTGCCCGAGTCGGTGGTCCAGGACGCCGAACTCGGCCGGATCAGCCGGCAGGTCGCGGAGGAGATCTTCGGGGTGCGCTACGACCCGGAGACGTTCCGCCTCGACGTCGACGGCACGAAGGCGGCGCGCACCGCGGCCCGCAGGGCCCGGCTGGAGCGCGGCAAGCCGTACGCCGAGTTCTGCGCCGAGTTCGTCAAGCCCGAACCTCCGAAGGACCTTGCCTACTACGGCTCCTGGGGCTCGGACACCGACGACATCACGGCGACCGTCTTCACCATCGACGGCCCGCAGCGGGTGACCGCGCCGCTGAAGGAACTGCCGATCGTCATGGTCCCGGACCGCCGCGAGGTCAAGATCGCCCGACTTGAGGAACGGGTCCGCGAGCTGGAGGAGAAGCACGGCGAAGAGGTGCGCCGCAAGTCCTGACCCGTCCCGAACCCCGCACGCTTCGTATCGCACAAGGAGACAGCCATGAAGGCTCTCGTCTATCACGGCGCCGGCCGGAAGTCCTGGGACACCGTCCAGGACCCGGCGATCGAGGCGCCGACCGATGTGATCGTCAAGATCGACGCCACCACCATCTGCGGCAGTGACCTGCATATCCTCAAGGGCGACGTGCCCTCGGTCGCCGAGGGCCGGGTCCTCGGGCACGAGGGCGTCGGCACGGTCGTGGCGACCGGGAGCGCCGTCACCACCCTGACCGAGGGGGACCAGGTGATCATCGCCTGCATCAAGAACTGCGGGCGGTGTGCCTACTGCCGGCGCGGACTGCACTCCCACTGTGCCGGTGCCGAAGGGGCGCCGGGCATGGGGTGGATCTTCGGACACCTCGTCCACGGCACCCAGGCCGAGTTCGTCCGCGTGCCGTACGCGGAGACGTCGCTGCACAAACTGCCCGAGGGGGTCACCCCCGCGCAGGGAGTGATGCTCTCGGACATCCTCCCCACCGGCTTCGAGATGGGCGTTCGCTACGGACGGGTCAAGCCGGGCGACACCGTGGCGGTCATCGGCGCCGGGCCGGTGGGCCTTGCGGTGTCGGCCACGGCGGGGCTCCAGGGCGCCGCCCGGATCATCGCGATCGACATCGACGACCACCGCGCCCGCCAGGCACTCTCCTTCGGCGCCACCCACGCCGTGAACTCCGCGGGCGACAACTGGCGGGACGAGGTCCTCGCGCTCACCGACGGGGACGGGGTGGACGTCGCGGTGGAGGCGGTCGGGATCCCGCAGACGTTCACCATGGCGCTCGACCTCGTCCGTCCGGGCGGGAACGTCGCCAACGTCGGAGTCCACGGCCGACCGGTGGAGCTGGCGCTCCAGGACCTGTGGATCAAGAACATCGCGATCTCCATGGGCCTGGTGAACACCGACACCCTGCCGATGCTGCTCCGGCTGGTGCGCGACGGGCAGCTCCCCGTGGACCGGTTCGCCAGCCACCACTTCCCGCTCGACCGGATCCTCGACGCGTACGACACGTTCGCGGACGCGGCGAAGACGAACGCCCTCAAGGTCGTCCTGGACGGCTGAGCCGGTCGCACCCGCCCGGTGGGGAGCCGCACCCCGGCTCCCCGCCCCCTCTTCCGTGCCGCACCTCGACCCCGGGAACACCCATGGCCATGGACTTCGCCACCCTCCTCTCCGCCCCGCCCTCCGGCCGCCGGACCGCGCTGGTCGTCGACCACCAGCAGTACGCGCGGGCAGTCGTCCTGCAGGGCCGTCCCGTCCCGTGGACCGACCCGGTCGCCTTCGCCCAGTACACCGGGCAGGTCCAGGGCCTGCTCCGACCCGACACCACCCTGCTGGATCTGGGTGCCTACTACGACGACGCCCTCGCCCGCCAGGACCTGTTGCGGGCCGGCCTGTCCGCCCGGCCGCGGACCGGGTACGCCCTGCGGACGCTGCTGGCCCACGAACCCACCGCCGTCGCCGCCGCCGAGTTGGCCGAGGTCGTGGCGCGGGCCTCGACCGCGCCGCTCGTGGTGCAGATCCCCTCCCCGATGCTGTGGCTGGCGCGGACCCACGAGCTGAGCGGTGCCGGTCCGGTCACGGACCTGACCGCCGATCACGCCGAGACCGCCGCGATGTACATCGCGGACTGGTTGCGGCGGCTCGCGGCGCCGCCGGTCGCGATGCTGCTGCTCGACGAACGCGACCCGCGCTCCGGCCGGTTGCCGCAGGTCGACGACGACGTCGACGCACCGCTCGGCAACGTGACCGACCACTTCCGCTGGGCGCTGGGCCGCCGGACCGCGCAGGGCGTGCAGATCGGCGGGTCCGGGCTGAGCGGACCGCGGATCCCGCAGGAGTTCTGGCACGGTGACGGCGTGGCACTGCCGTCCGGTGACTTCCTCCTCGCCGACATCCCCGCCGACGCCGCGCCGGAGACCGTCCTCACCCAGCTCGCCAAGCTCAACTGACCAGGAAGGAACCAACGGTGGACAAAGTGGTCGCCACCGCGGCCGAGGCCGTGGCCGGCATCCGGGACGGGGCGTCGATCGCCTCGGGCGGCTTCGGGATCTGCGGCATCCCCGCCGTGCTCATCGACGCGGTCGTCAGGGCCGGCGTGGAGCGGCTGGAGATCTTCTCCAACAACTGCGGAACCGACGGCGTGGGCCTCGGCAAGCTGCTCGACCGCGGCCGGATCCGCAGGATCGTCGCCTCCTACGTCGGCGAGAACAAGGAGTTCGCCCGGCAGTACCTCGGCGGCGAACTGGAGGTGGAACTCACCCCGCAGGGCACCCTCGCCGAGCGGCTGCGCGCGGCCGGCGTCGGCATCCCCGCGTTCTACACCAGGACCGGCACCGGCACGGCGGTCGCCGCCGGCGGCCTGCCCTGGCGTTACGCTCCCGACGGCGGGGTGGCGGTCGCCTCGCCGCCCAAACCGACCGCCGAGTTCGGCGGCACGTCCTTCGTCCTGGAGCGGGCCCTGCCGGCGGACTTCGCACTGGTACGCGCATGGAAGGGCGACCGGCACGGCAACCTGGTGTTCCGCAAGGCCGCCCGCAACTTCAACCCCGTCTGCGCCATGGCCGGCCGGATCTCCGTCGCCGAGGTCGAACACCTCGTCGAGCCCGGCGACATCGACCCGGACGCGGTCCACCTCCCCGGCGTCTACATCGACCGCGTCCTGCCGTTGACGCCCGACCAGGTCGCGGTCAAGGGCATCGAACGGCTGACCGTCAGGCCCCGCCGGGGCGCGGAACGAGGAGTGTGACCATGGCACTGACCAGAGACCAGATGGCCGCCCGTGCCGCACGGGAACTGCGGGACGGCGACTACGTCAACCTGGGCATCGGACTGCCGACGCTGGTACCCAACCACGTGGACGCCTCCGTGGAGCTGGTACTGCAATCCGAGAACGGCATTCTCGGCACCGGCCCGTACCCGTACGACGGGGACGAGGACCCCGATCTGATCAACGCCGGGAAGGAGACCGTCACCGTACGCCCCGGTGCCAGCTTCTTCGACTCCGGCGCCAGCTTCGGGATGATCCGCTCGGGCAGGATCGACACGGCGGTTCTGGGGGCGATGCAGGTGTCGGCCCGGGGCGACATCGCCAACTGGATGATCCCGGGGAAGATGATCAAGGGGATGGGCGGTGCGATGGACCTGGTCCACGGCGCGCGCAGGGTGATCGTCCTGATGGAGCACGTGGCCAGGGACGGCACCTTCAAGATCGTCGACGACTGTTCGCTGCCGCTGACCGGCGAACGCGTGGTCCACCGGATCATCACCGACCTCGCCGTACTGGACGTCACCGACCGCGGACTGTGTCTGGTCGAGTGTGCGCCCGGGGTCACCGAGGCCGAGGTCCGCGCGGCCACCGAACCCGAGCTGATCACCGTCTGATGAGGGCGAGAATGTCCGGCTCACCGGTGCCTGCGGGTCCAGGCCTCCGGGACGTCTGGCTGCTGCGGTCGTGCAGGTCGTACCCGCCGTCGACGACCTTCGCGTCGGCGGCGGGTGCCATGCACTTCGTGAGGAGCGGCTCGCCCTTCTCGGTGGCTCCGGAGAGCCCGATACGGGCCTGGCCCTTCTCCGGAACGAAGAAGCTCACACCCATGCGGGTGTGCGGGTCCAGCATGGTGAGCCAGGGGTGGCCGGGGCTGGTGCGGACCAGGCGGCCGGTGACGGTGGCGGTGGGACCGCCGGTGGTGAGGCAGTCGACCTTGAACTCGCCCCAGTAGAGCGTGCCGTCCTGGGCGTGCGAGATGCGGAACGTGCCCCAGGAGCGCTGCGGGACACTGCCCACGGAGTACACCGAGCGTGCGTCGACGGACACCCGTACCTCCTGGTCCGCGACCGGGTAGTCCATGCGCGCGTCGCCCTTGAGCGAGGAGACGGCGGCGCTCTCCCGCGCGGGCGGCGGGGACGAGGCGGGCGCCGCCGCGGCGACGGGCGCGGCGACGGCCACCACGACGGTGAGAAGGGCGGTGGCGCGCAGGGTCCTGTTCAGCATGTGCGGCTCCGATCGGAGGACATCGGGATACCCACTGATCGTCGTCAACACAGGTGCCCACAGGCATCGTTCGCAGGTAGGTCCCATCCCCGTCGCGCGGCGGAGAGGTAGGTCCACCGGAGCGCCGACAACTCCTGTCGGAATGCGCAGGCCGTACCGGCAAGGGAACGTTCGGGGCCACTGGATGAACGGTCAACGAAGATCAGTCACTTAGGGTTACAAAATGCGAGGGAACTGACCTAGCCTCCCGTCATGTCTGACATCTCCCGCCGCAAGGTTCTCGGCACCCTCGCCGGTGGAACCGCACTCTCTTTCCTGCCTCCGTCGCTGCACCAGGCGATGGCCGCGCCCATGCCACGCGGTGGCATGCGTGCGATCGAGCATGTGATCATCCTGATGCAGGAGAACCGTTCCTTCGACAACTACTTCGGAACCCTCAAGGGTGTGCGCGGCTTCGGCGACCGCACCCCGCTGCGTCTGCCCACCGGAGGGAGCGTCTTCGAGCAGCCGCGGGCCGGCGGCGCCGAGGTTCTGCCGTTCTCGGCCCGGCAGGCGGCGGTCGACGCGGGCCGCCCCGAAAGCGACATCCAGTACCTGGGTTCGCTCGCGCACGGATTCTCCGACGCCACGCAGGCCCGGGGGAACGGCTGGTGGGACAACTGGATCGCCGCCAAGAGCCAGAGCACCATGGCCTTCTACGACCGGCACGACATTCCCTTGCAGTACGAACTGGCCGACCGCTTCACCATCTGCGACGCGTACTTCTGCTCCGTCTACGGCTCGACCAACCCCAACCGCAACTATCTGTGGACCGGCACGACCGGTTACGAGCCGGGCGGTGTCAACCGGGCCGTCACCAACGCCGCGTACTCCTACACGCATCAGGGGTACGACTGGACGACGTACCCGGAGCGTCTGGAGGCCGCCGGCGTCTCCTGGCAGATCTATCAGGAATGGGACAACTTCACCGACAACGCGGTGGAGTACTTCCGGCCCTGGAAGGAGATCGGCCGGAAGATCCTGGCCAAGGTCAGCGGTCAGTACTCCACTACCGAGCAGTTCTACGACAGCCTGTGGGGCAAGAGCGCGGATCAGCGCAAGGCCGCGCTGGCCGAGTTCCAGCGGGGCGTCGATGCCCTGACCAAGGACGAGAGACGGCTGTTCCTGCGGGGTGCCTACCGCTCCGAGCCGGACACCCTCGTCAAGCGGCTCACCTCGGACATCAAGAAGGGCACCCTGCCTCAGGTCAGTTGGATCGTTCCGACGGCGGCACTGTCCGAGCACCCCAGCAGCTCCACCCCCGTCGGCAGCGCCAACCTCGTCTACGACCTCCTCGACGCCATCGCCGGCGACCCGAAGACCTGGTCGAAGACGGCACTGTTCATCAACTTCGACGAGAACGACGGCTACTTCGACCACGTACCGGCACCGGTCGCGCCGAAGCCGGCCACCGGCAACAGCGACGACTGGTTCAACGGCAGCCCGGTCGGTCCCGGCCCGCGCGTACCGATGACGATCGTGTCGCCCTGGACGGTCGGCGGTTTCGTCAGCTCGGAGGCGTTCGACCACACCTCGATCATCCGGTTCCTGGAGAAGTGGACCGGCGTCCGCGAGCCCAACATCAGCGCCTGGCGCCGCAGCGTCTTCGGCGACCTGACCTCCGCCTTCGACTTCGACCGCACCCATCGGCAGCCCGAGGTGGAGCAGCCCGGCCGGGTGCCGGCGCCGGTCGGACGGTGGACCCCCGTACCGCCCAAGGACCAGGCGCTCCCGGAGCAGGAGGCCGGCACCCGCCGCACGCGCCGCTCCCCGTACCGGCTGTCCCTGCGCGCGGACGTCTCCCGCTCCGCCGTACGCCTCAGGCTCGGCAACGAGGGCGGCACCGGCGCCACGTTCACCGCCTACCCCGGCGACGGCACCGCTCCGCGCGCCTGGACCGTGCCCGCCGGCAAGAGCGCCACCGAAACGCTGGAGTACGACGCCGACGGCTACGACGTGCAGATCCACGGTCCCGGATGGTCGGTGTGGGAGCTGCGCGGAACCGGTGTGGGAGCCGAGGCCCGGCTCGTCGAGCACCCCGCCCCCGGCCGGGTGAAAGTGGTGTGCTCCAACCCCTCCCCCACCAGCCGTACGCTCCTCGTCGGTGAGTCGGTCTACTCCCGCAAGCACGGTGACCACGTGCACACCGTCACCCTCAGGCCCGGCCAGTCCCGCACGGTGCAGCTCCGCGTCCCGGACCACGGCTGGTACGACGTGGTGGTCGTCGACCGTGACGACCCGTCCTTCCTGCGGCGCGCGACCGGTCGCCTGGCCGACGGCAAGCCCGGCGTGACCGACCCGGCGACCGGCAAGTCCCCGGCGCTGGCCGCGACGATCGGCCTGCCGGCGGCGCTGCCGTCCCTCGGTACGCCTTTCGCGCAGGGCAACCCGGCCGATGTCGTGGTCACCGTGCGGAACCAGGGCGCCCACCGGCTCGACGCGCTCTCCGTCGCCCTGCTCGCCCCGTCCGGCTGGACGGTCCAGCGGACCGGTGGGGCGCCGACCACGCTCCGGACCGGCGACTCGGCCGATGTGCGCTTCGTGGTCACGCCCGCCGGCAACGCCACCGCCGGGCGGCTGGTCGTCGCCGCGCACGCCGACGACGACGGTCTGCTCAGACTCGCTGACGCGCGCGTGCAGACCAAGGTCGCCCCGGCCATGAGCGTCGCACTGACCGGTCCGGCCAGTTCCCCCGGGACCGACGGCACCGTGCTCTCACCGGGCAAGCCGGTCACCGTGACGGCCGCCGTGACGAACGCCGGCAGCACACCGCTCACCGGCCTGACCGCCGTGCTGTCCCTCCCCGAGGGCTGGACCGCCACCGCCAAGGGCGGCGCGCCCACGTCCGTTCCGGCCCGCTCCTCCGCGTCCGTGGCCTGGGACGTCGTCGCGCCCGCCGCCGCGGCACGCGTCTCCGTCAGCCTCAAGGCAACCGTCACGGCGAAGCTGAGCGGCAGCGACGCGGAAGCGTCCGCGTCCCTGTCCGCCAAGACCGGGCCCGTCATGACCGGCTACCTCCTCGCGGAGGACTTCGAGTCCGTCGCCCCTGCGCTCACCGCGGCGGCCGACCTCAGCCGCCCCGGGCTGCTCGGCTGGACCCGGACCACCCCCGAGGGCTGGACGATCACCAATGCACCGGCCATGCCGCAGGGCACGCGAGAGCTGCAGGGCTGGACCTTCCTGTCCAAGCAGTTCTGGTTCCCCGCCGGACAGGACCGCCCCAACTTCAACCGCGCTCTCGGCGTGGTGGCCGTCGCCGATCCCGACGACTGGGACGACACCGGCAGCCCGTCAGGCCGGGGCCGGTTCGACTCGGCCCTGACCACCCCGGCAGTGGCCATCCCCTCGGGCACATCCGCCCTCCACCTGGGCTTCGACTCCCATTACCGGCAGGAGAGCCCGCAGGAGGCCGAGGTCACCGTCGTGTTCGACACCGGCGAACCGGTCCGGCTGCTCCACTACAGCAGCGCGACGTCCGGGAACACCAACCTGGGCCAGGACCAGCAGAACCGGCTCGTCCGGCTCTCCTGTCCCGTCCCCGCCGGGGCGACGTCGGCGAAGGTCAGCTTCCGGATCTTCAACGCGGGCAACAACTGGTTCTGGGCGATCGACAACGTCCGTCTGGGCGCCGACCCGATCGCCGACGCCTGACCGGGCGTCGGCGGACCGGCTCCGGTGGGGCGGCGGGTCAGTGGCCCGCCGCCCCGCCGTCGGCGCCTGCCGAGTCCGTCAATGGGCCATTCTAGCGCGCCAGTTGGCCGCGGGCCCGCTCGTCTGGTCCATCCGCGCAGGGTGTCGGGGTCGACGCCGGTCAGGTCGCGGCTGGCGTCCCACAGCCGTGCCGCGACGGCGGTGTCGGCGAGATGACTCCATACCGCCTCTTGTCGGGGTGTGCCGCGCAGGCTGAAGAGGCGTGGTCCCCACAGCTGCCCTCCGCGCACGGCCGGGTCGAGCACCGCTCGGACCGCGGGCCATGCGCCGGCGTGCTTGCCCTGGACGAGGAGGGCGGCGGGCGCCGCACACAGCCGTGCGCCGGGAGTGCGCAGGTGGACCGGCGGTCGCGAGGGGGTGAGCGAGTCCAGGGCGCCACCGGGATGGACCACCACGCTCGCCACCGTGCTGCCCAAGCCGCGCAGGCGGCGGTCGAGTTCGAGTCCGAAGTACATCTGTGCCAGCTTGGATCGTCCGTAGCTGCGCTTGGGGCGGTAGTCCCGCCGGGACTGGAGGTCGTCCAGGTCCAGCCGCTCGGACTTCGCCGCGAAACTGCCGACGGTCACGATGCGTGCCGCCGGTGCGGCCGACAGCAGTGGCAGCAGCCGGCCGGTCAGCGCGAAGTGCCCCAAATGGTTCGTGACGAACATGAGTTCATAGCCGTCCCGTGTCTCGCGGCGCGGCGGGTGATCGAGCGCGACCCCGGCATTGTGGACCACCGCATCGAGACGATCCACCGTCAAGGATTCCATCGCTGTGCTCAGCGACGACAGGTCGGCGATGTCCAACTGGATGGCATCTACCCGCGCGCCGGGCACACGTGAGCGGATCGAGGCTACGGCGGCTTCGGCTCTCGCCGGGTCCCGGCTGCCCAGCACGACGGTGGCTCCGGTGGCGGAGAGCTGCTCCGAGATGAAGTACCCGATGCCCGCGTTGCCGCCGGTGACCAGGAAGACACGGCCTTCGGCACGCGGTAGCCGGTGAACATCCCAGGGCGGGGCGGAGGACGCGGAGGACATGACGGAAGGCTCCCTTGATCCGGAAGGACGAGACGAGACGGTCACGGCCGCTGCCGGGCAAGCGGCTTGTCAACCCACGGTTCCAGCCGGCACCGACACATCACCTATGGATCACCGACAGCCGCGCCGCGAGACGGACATCCCGCCGATAGGCGGAGCGGGTTCAGGCCGTCGTGGGCGCCGACGCGAGGTCGAGGGCGATGTCGGTGATCATGTCCTCCTGGCCGCCGACCAGGCCCCGGCGGCCGACTTCCACGAGGATGGTCCGGGTGTCCAGGCCATGGCGGCGCGCGGCAGCCTCGGCGTGGCGCAGGAAGCTGGAGTACACACCCGCGTAGCCGAGGGTGAGCGTCTCCCGGTCCACGCGGACCTCGCGGTCCTGCAAGGGACGTACGACGTCGTCGGCCGCGTCCATCAGCGGGAACAGAGCGCAGCCGTGCTTCCATCCCATGAGATCGGCGACGGCGACGAACGCTTCGAGCGGGCAGTTGCCCGCCCCCGCTCCCTGGCCGGCGAGCGAGGCGTCCACCCGGGTGACGCCGTTCTCGACCGCCACCACCGAATTGGCCACGCCCAGCCCGAGATTGTGGTGGGCGTGGATGCCGAGTTCGGTGGCCGGGTCAAGGGCGTCGCGGTAGGCCCTCAGTCGGTCTCGGACACCGTCCATGGTGAGCCGGCCGCCGGAGTCGGTGACGTACACGCAGTGGGCGCCGTACGACTCCATCAGTGTGGCCTGGCGGGCGAGTTCCGCGGGCTCGGCCATGTGGGACATCATCAGGAAGCCCGCGACGTCCATGCCCAACTCGCGGGCGGCCGCGATGTGCTGCGCGGCGATGTCGGCCTCGGTGCAGTGGGTGGCGACGCGCACCGAGCGGATGCCGAGGGCGTGTGCCTGCCTGAGGTCGTGCACGGTGCCGATGCCGGGCAGCAGCAGGGTGGTGGGCACCGCGCGCCGTACGACGTCGGTGACGGCTTCGATCCATTCCCAGTCGGTGTGGGCCCCGACGCCATAGGTGACGCTGGAGCCGGAAAGGCCGTCACCGTGGGCGATCTCGATCGCGGCGACACCAGCGGCGTCCAGGGCGGCGGCGATGGTGCGGGCCTGTTCCACGGTGTAGCGATGGCGGACGGCGTGCATGCCGTCCCGCAGGGTGACGTCCTGGACGTACAGGGTGGCAGTCATGCGGTCACCGCCTTGGTGGTGTGGTGGGCGGTCATGCGTTCGGCGGTGCGCAGGGCGGCCGACGTCATGATGTCGAGGTTGCCCGCGTAGGCGGGCAGATAGTGGGCGGCGCCCTCCACTTCGAGGAACACCGAGACCTTGGCGGCCGCGCCGGACCGGGCGGCGGCCGGCAGCAGGGAACGCAGCGGGTCGTCGGTGGCGACGGGGTCGAACTGGACCTTCTGCTTGAGGCGGTAGCCGGGGACGTAGGTCTGGACGCGGGCGACCATGTCCTCGACCGATGCGGTCACCGCGGCGTCGTCGCAGTCGCCCACCAGGCAGTGCACGGTGTCCCGCATGATCAGCGGT
Organism: Streptomyces sp. NPDC004629; assembly: GCF_042873595.1. NCBI lineage: Bacteria > Bacillati > Actinomycetota > Actinomycetes > Kitasatosporales > Streptomycetaceae > Streptomyces > Streptomyces sp. NPDC004629. The sequence continues at coordinate 171,170 of NZ_JBIALO010000011.1, forward strand.
GGTTCGGCCGGGTTGAGGATGATGACGGCCTTGCCGCGGGTCGCGCCGCCGACCCGTTCGATGGCCGCGGACGTGGTCTCGGTGAACTCGTCGATGTTGGCCCGGGTGCCGGGGCCGGCCGAGCGCGAGGAGATCGAGGCGACGATCTCTCCGTAGTGGACGGGGGTGACCGCGGCGGCGGCGGCGACCACGGGGATGGTGGCCTGGCCACCGCAGGTGACCATGTTGACGTTGGGCGCATCGAGGTGTGCGGCGCCGTTGACCGGTGGCACGACGTAGGGGCCGAGCGCGGCCGGAGTCAGGTCGACGACCGTGCGCCCGAGCGACCGCAGCACCTCGTCATGACGGCGGTGGGCGCCTGCGGAGGTGGCGTCGAAGACGTAGCGGACGTCGGCGAACTCGGCCATCCGCACCAGGCCGTCCACGCCCTCGTGGGTGGTGGCGACCTTCAGCCGGCGGGCGCGGGCGAGTCCGTCGGAATCCGGGTCGATGCCGGCCATCGCGGCGATCTCCAGTGTTTCGGACAGCCGCAGAATCTTGATCATGAGATCGGTGCCGATATTGCCTGATCCGATGACGGCGACCTTGGTGGTCATGCTCCGGTTCCTTCCTCGGCGGAGCCCGCGAACGCGACCCCGACCGTGCCGAGACCTTCGATGTGTGCGCTGAACTCGTCGCCCTCGGCGGCCACCGCCATGGGCCCGAGCGCGCCGGTGAGGACGATGTCGCCGGCCCGCAGCGGGTCGCCCAGCCGCGCGAGCGTGGCGGCGAGCCAGAGCGCGGCGGTGAGCGGGCTGCCCAGGCAGTCGGCGCCGACGCCCCGCGAGACGGTCTCGCCGTTCCTCATCAGGGTCATCCGTGCGGCGCGCACGTCGACCCGGTCCAGTGGCACGGGGGTACCGCCGAGGACGAACAGACCGCTGGAGGCGTTGTCGGCCACGGTGTCGACGATGGTGATGTCCCAGTCGGCGATGCGGCTGTCGACGATCTCCAGAGCGGGCAGGGCGAACGCCGTGGACAGCAGCAGGTCGGCGACGGTCGGGGCGCGGTGCGGCAGATCGGCGCCGAGCACCAGGGCGACCTCCGCCTCGACCTTGGGCTGCAGCAGCCGGCCAGGGGCGACGCGCGCACCCTCGGGCACCGCCATGTCGGCGAAGAGGGCGCCGAAGTCGGGCTGTTCGACGCCTAGTTGGGCCTGTACGGCGGGCGATGTCAGGCCGATCTTCCGGCCCACGAGTCGTCGGCCGGCCGCGACGGCCCGTTCGACGTGCAGCCGCTGCACGGCGTAGGCGGCCTCGACGTCACCCTCCGGGAGGAGTGAGCGCACCGGAGGGCAGGCCAGGCCGGTCCGGGCGGCGGCGTCCAGGGCCTCGGCCGCCTTCGTCACGGCGTCGGCTGCGTCGTGGGCGCTCATGCCGCCCTCCTTGCCGGAGCGCTACGGGGGCGGTGCGGTACGGGCATGCTGGTTACCTCCGGGAGCGGCGTACGGGCGGGTGTGCGGCACCGGACGGCGATGGTCACGGCAGCGCACCAAACGTATAGATGCAGGGCTTGAGTCGAGGCAAAATATGTTCCATGACACGGAACAGCGCACAGGGCAATATGCTCGACAAGGCAGCAGCGGTCCTTGACTGCTTCCGCCCGGATGGCGGTTCGTTCCGTCTCACAGAACTCGCGGCGCGCGCGGGCCTGGCCAAGACCACCGTGCACCGTCTGTGCGCCGATCTGGTGCGCCTCGGTCTCCTCGAACGCGACGCGGAGAACTACCGGCTCGGCGCAGTCCTGTTCGAGCTGGGCTCACTGGTGCCCCGTCGACGTGATCTGCGCGAGGCGGCCCTGCCCTTTCTGCAGGACCTGTTCGAGGCCACGCACGAAACGGTGCATCTCGGGGTCCGCGAGGGCCATGAGGTGGTCTACGTCGAGCGCATCCACGGCCATGAGGTGCTGCGGTTGCCGTCCCGCATCGGCGGGCGGCTGCCGCTGACCTGCACCGGCGTCGGAAAGGCACTCCTGGCCTTTTCCGGCGCCGAACTGACCGAGGAGGTCCTTGCCGCGCCGCTGCCCCGCCTCACCGCACACTCGATCACCGATCCGGAGCGGCTGCGCACCGCCATCGAGCAGGCTCAGGTCGCGGGCCTCGCCTACGAGGAGGAAGAAGCGGCCCCGGGTGTCAGCTGTATCGCGGCGCCCGTCTTCGACGGGCCCGCCGCGGTGGCCGCGCTGTCGGTGGCCGTACCCCGCGGCCGGTTCAGGCCGGCCCAACTCGCCCCGGCCGTACGGACAGCGGCACTCGGTCTCTCCCGCGCGCTGCGCTCCGGTACCTGACCGCACCGCCCGACGGGCCACACGGGCGGCATCGGGCAGCCTGGCCGGCCGGTGAGAAGTAGACGCAGGCCAGCGCCCGATGACGGCGATCTCGTACGGGGCATGGTGACTCCTTGCTGTGCGAGGGGTGCTACCGCCCGGCGAGCCGGCACAGCGCCTGCCGCAGGCCGGCGACATCCGTCACGGTGTCCAGTGACAGACACCGGGTGATCCACCGCTGCCAGTCCGGGTCGTCGCGTCCGGCGCCGGTCTGGCCGCGGAACTTGGCCGTGACCGGGTCCGCGGGCGCGGACCGGGCGGTGCCACGTCCTGCGCCGGTGATCTTCTGCTCCGCCCGCCGTCCATCCGCGAGATCGACGATCACCCGGGCACCCCAGTGGTCCGGCAGGCCGCGGTCCAGGTCGGGGGCGTCGCCCAGGACCACCTCCGGAGTGTCCTCGGGAAGGGAGCCCCGGAAGAAGGAGACGTCGTCGGCGGCTCCGTGGAGCCAGGCCGCGACGGCGAAGGCCGCACTGGCCGCGGCCTCCGTCGGTCCCGCGGGCGCACGGTCGGCCGTGACGAAACGCAGCAGTGCCGCAGGCAGGAGAATCGTCAGACGACGTGCCGTTCGTACGGGCACCCCGCTGCCCGCCAGCACGTCCAGCGCCTCCAGTGCCGCGTGCAGGGGCCGGGCGCACGGGTATGCCTTGAACACACAGTCGTCCAGGTGCGGCGTCCTGACGGACGTGGGGGCTGCGGCGCTCGCCCCCAGTGCGGCGGCTCCGGGCGCGTCCAGCAAGGTGCGGCTGGCCCGGCCACCGGCGCGCGCCAGGTAGGCGGCCTCCATCCCGTCGGCCGCCGCGCGTCCGGCGAGCAGATAGTGCCCCGTGGCCAGTTCGTCGGTGCTGAGCAGCCCGCCGAGCCCGGCCGCCGCCATCCCCAGAGCCGCGAGTGTCTCCTCGTCGTCCAGCCGCAGCAGGCTCGCCACGGCCGCCGCCGATCCCAGCGCGCCGAAGACCGACGTCGGCCACCAGGCCCTGCCGTACAGGCTCGGCCCGCCGAATCGCAGCCCCGCCTCGACGACGACCTCATAGCCGACGATCACCGCGTCGGTGACGGCCCGGCCCGGCAGCCCCTCGTGGTCGGCGACGGCCAGGGCGGCCGGGACCACCACGGCCGACGGCACCACCGCGGCGGCGGGATGCAGGGCGTCGTACTCGTCGACGTGGGCCAGCACCGACTCCATGAGCACCGTCGTGCGCAGCGCATGCGTCCCCGTCAGGGCCGGCGTGCACAGCTCACCGGTGTCGCCGGTCTGCGTCACCAAGCGCTTCAGCTGCGTCGCCAGGGGATGAGAAGAACCGGCCACCACACAGCCCCATGTGTCCAGGACGTGCAGAGCCGCCGTCGACCGTGTCGCCGCCCCGGCCGCACGGAGGCCGCGTCGGCCGCGCTCGGCCAGTTCCTCCAGCACGCTCACCGGGTGGCTCCGCTCCGCAAGGCCGCAAGCACCGAGGAGCCGACGGTCTCGACCAGCTCGGTGGGCGGGTCGTAGGAGCCCACGTGTTGCAGGAAGACATGGGTGACGCCGTCGGCGTGCAACGCCCTGAGCCGTTCGGTGATCTCCTGCGCCGTACCGAACAGGCAGAACGCCTGAGCGAAACGGAGGGCCGCCTCGTCGCTCACCCACTGCGAGCAGATCCTGACGGCCGCGGCCCAGTCCTCGGCGTGGACGAGATCCGGGTAGACACCCTCCACCTGTGCGGGAACGTCCAGTTCGATCCCGGCGAGCGCGAGGAACGGGGCTCCGCCGTTCTGTGCGATCGACACGCAGATCGGTTTGAGCAGCCGGGCTTCGGCCTCCACGTCGTCGGTCACCGCGCAGTACGCCGAGACGGTCAGCGGGATGGAGGCAGCACTTCGGCCCGCGGCCTCGGCCCCTTCCCGGACCCGGGCGGTGGCACTGGCCAGCGTCTTGCGTGAGACACCGCTGAGGAGGATGACGCCATCGGCGATCTCCCCGGCGAGCCGCAGGTTCCGGGGGCCGCTCGCGGCCAGGTGGATCGGCACGTTCGGGCCCGGGTCCCGAAGACGGGACCGGACGCCGCCGAAGTCCCACTCGCGCCCCTCGAACAGTGCTCGCAGCATCGCGAAACCCTCGCGCAGCTGCGCACCGGTGCTCTGTCGCATACCGATGGGGCCGACCGAGCTGTTGCCCACACCGAGGCCGAGGGTGAACCTGCCCGGGGCGATCTCGGCCACGCTGCGTGCGGCCGAGGCGACGACGGCCGGGTGCCGGGTGACCAGGTTGGTGACGGCACTGCCCAGACCGATCCGTTCGGTGGACAGGGCGGCAGCGGTCAGCACCGTGAACACGTCCCGCCACAGCAACTGCGAGTCGGGGAACCACACCTGGTCGAAGCCGAGTCCCTCCGCCCGCCGCACGGTTTCGACCAGCCGGTCCACTCGGTCGCACGGCGGAATGCGAACGCCGACCCGAAGTCCGTTCTGCTCCGACGTGCTCACGCCTGCCCTCCGCGCAGGAACTCCAGGTGCAGGGCGTTGAACCGGTCGGCATGCTCGTGCTGGGGCCAGTGACCGCACTCGGGGAAGATCTCCAGGGTCGAGCCGGGGATGCTGCGGTGCAGGGCGCGGGCCTCGGGGACGTCACCGAAGGGGTTGTCCGCGCCCCAGACGATCAGGGTCGGGGCACTGATCCGGGCCATCTGCTCGGGGCTGAGCAGGTCCTCCAGGCGGTTGTCCATCTCTTGCAGGCACAGCAGGTTCGGCAGCGCCTCGACGAACTCCGGCTGGTGGTAGATCGCATGGCGGACCGCGACCAGTTCGTCGCTGACGCTCTCGGCGGGGTCGTACATGAGCAGTTCGAGCCGCTTCCGGGTGAAGGCGATGTCGTCGCTCTCCACCGCCCTGCGGGTGCTGGTCCTGATGCGTTCCATCACCTCGGGGTTGGCGACGGTGCCTCCGGGGGCCACCAGGGTCAGACGGCTCACCCGGTCGGGGTGGTCGGCGGCCAGCCTGCCGGCCACCCAGCCGCCGAGGGACTCCCCCACGAAGTGGGCGCGGTCGATGCCGCAGGCATCCAGGTAGGCGAGCACATGCTCGACGTAGCGGGGGATCCGGTACGGGTAGTCGGGGCCGGTGGTGTAGCCATGACCGATCATGTCGATCGCGTGGCAGGCGTATCCGGCGGCCGCATGGGCGGGAATGTTGCGGATGAAGGCCTCCAGGTGGCCGCTGGTGCCGTGCAGGAACACCACGGCCTCGCCCGCCCCGGCCTGCAGGGCCCGGGTGCGGATCCCTCCCGCGTTCACATGTCCGAGGCGGAAGTCGACACCGGTCAGTTCGGTCCAGATGCTCATGTGGGATATCTCCTGTGACAAGGTCAGGCAAGGTCGAGCAAGGTCGAGCAAGGTCTGCAAGGTCTGCAAGGTCAGGAACGTGGTTCGAGTACGGCGACGGCCATGCCGGTGAGCCATTCGTCCATCGCGGCGTAGGCGAGCGTGCGTCCGGTGCACGGGCCGAGAGCGGCGACCATCGCGATCCATGCGCGGATCTCCTGGGCGCCGTTGCCCGCCCGGGCCGCCACCTGAGCGGAGCTGAGGCCGAGCAGCGGGCCGAGGTCGCCCGCCTCGATCATGGCGAGGAAGCGCCGGTCGAACTCCTCGTTGATCTGCGGCCGGGCGGCCCGGATGATCTGCCGGCGCCGCACCTCGTACTCGGCCCACGAGTGACGGCCGTTCAGCCACGCCTCGACCAGGAAGCGGTCGTCGTCGCTGAGCGCTTCGAACCACGCGGGCCACGGCAGTTGGTGGGACAACCCACCGGAGGCGATCACAGCGACCCGCTTGTCCGCGCCGTCACGGCCGACGGCGGAGGCGATGGCCCGGCCGAGGGCGTGGCAGCGGGCCAGCGCGGGCAGGGGCGGCGCGAACATGTTGATCACTACGGGAACGATCGGCACACCCGGCTCCGGCACCAGGTGCTGAAGGCTGTGGGTGATGCCGTGGTCCACCGTCAGCCGGAGCGAGAACGCGGGGTCGAACCCGTCGTCGACCAGGGAGTCCACCAGATGGCGGGCCAGATCCGTGTCCACGCTCAGCGGTCCGGACGGCGTCCCGGCCTCGCCCGCGCCGAGGACCTCGCCGACGCCGACGGTGATCGCGGGCATCAGATCGAGGAAGAAGCCGCGGAAGTGGTTGGAGCCGATGATGACGACCGTGTCCGCGCGGGCCTCGGCCAGCACGCGGCGGGCCTGAAGCAGTCCGTCCCTGAACCGGTGCGCCCCCGGCAGGTGGTCCACCTCGTTCCAGTGCGTGTTCATCAGGGTGCTGTGGGAAGCACCCACGCCCAGGACCACAGAGCTCATGACGGGGCACTTCCTTCCGCGGCGGTCACTTCCGCCCTGGTACGGGTGCAGGTGTTGACCACGGCGTGCACCAGGCACCGGGTCAGGCGATGTGCCTCGCGGAGGTCCACGACGTTCATTCCGGCGGGAAAGTCCAGCGCCAGCGGGGCTTCCCCGTCGATGCGGTCCATGCCTATCCGGGCCGTGGGGATGCCCCGGTTGCGCAGGATGTTGGCGTCGGTGGCGCCGCTGTTGAGAAGGATCGGCTCGTGCGGCCGCCCCTCCATCTCCTCCCAGGCGGCCTTGCCTGCGCGGACGATCCAGCTGTCCTCGGGGGTGGACGTGCCGGGGACGGCGAGCGTCATCTCCCAGTCCAGGTCGATTCCCGGGTGGGCGGCGCGGATCGCGTCCATCGCCGCGGCGAACTCGCGCCGGGCCTGTGCGGGGCTGGTCCGGGGACTGATCCGCAGGTCGACGGTGAACCGGCACAGGGCGGGGGACAGTGAGGCCGTCCGGGGCCAGCCGCCCTCGATGGAGCCGACGTTGCCCTGCGGGGCGACCAGCCCGTCGGTGTGCCGCGCGGTGTACTCGGGAAGCCACCGCTCCAGCGCGGCGATCACGAGGCCCGCGTCCACGATGGGATTGCGGTATGTCATACGGTGCCGGCTGCCCACGTAGCCGTAGGTCCCATGGAGCCGGACCTCGAACCAGCACAGGCCGACCTCCTCCCAGGCCGTCGTCCAGCCGGGCTTGGCGATCAGCGCGTAGTCCGCCCACATCCCCTGCTCAAGCATGAACGAACAGCCGTTGCCCTGACCGGCGTTGTACCGGGCGCCCGGGACGGGTCGCCGGTTGGTCGGCATACCGCCCGCGCCCAGGCCGACCAGCACATCACCCCGCAGCGGCACCCCCGCCCGCCGGACCGCCTCGACGGCGGCGATCAGACAGGCGCCGTGCCCCTTGGGGTTGCTCGCGCCGAGGCCGAGGACATGGTCACCCTCGACGGTGGGTTCCGGGCGCATGTCGGGGCGCAGCACCGGGCCGACCCACGGCAGGTCCTCCTCCTGGGTGCCGGCGGTCAGCGTGTCGATCGGGGCGTACAGCAGCAGATCCACGCCGGTGCCGTCGCCGTGCAGCCGGCCGACCGCGTTGCCCTGGGCCTCGTCGATCGGCTGGTAACGGCCCTCGGCGCCGGACTCGACGAGCCGGTCGGCCAGCCAGCCGGCCAGTCGGCCCTCCTCCCCGGTCGGGCTGGGAATGCCCACCATGCCGACGATCAGTTCGGTGAGCCGACGGCCGTCGATCTGCTGCCATGCGGCCTCCAGCCAGGCCCGTCGCCGCGGGTCGAGGCCGACGGTGTCAGCGGCCATCGGGGGTGACACCTGCCGTGTGGGCCCGGGGCCGCTCGTCGCGGACCACGGTGCCGGTGGTCCTGAGGATCAACGCGGCTCCGGCACGCCGAAGGGGTGCGGCGGCGACGAGGGCGACGAGGGCGCCGACGAGCCCTGTCAGGAGTGCGGTACGTGGCATGGGGATGAACCTCCTCTTGTGCTGGGCGCGGTGCGCCGATCACGGGTGGGAAGACGGGGGGTGGTCGCGGCCGTCCGGCAAAAAGGCGTCGACGGCACGGGCGTAGTCCGCGGGCCGCTCTTCCTGCGGGTGGTGCGAGGTCCGGCCGAGGACGAACACGTCGGCGCGCGAAAGCCGTTGGGCCAGGGTGAGGGCGTAGTCCGGGCCGCAGAACGGGTCGTGCGCGCCCCACAGCAGCAGGACCGGCGCGGCCACCTGGGCGAGCGCGTCGGCAAGGTCCTCGGGTGTGCCTCGCCGTGCCGGGTCCGTGCCCAGTTCCAGCGCGCGCCGGGTGGTGCTGTGGGCGTACCGCAGGGCAACCGTCTTTGCGGCCGGTCCGGCCGGGCCGTACCACTCAAGCCCGGTCATCAGGGCGCGCATCTTGTCCGGGCTCGGCCCGCCGTTGCCGTAGTACTCCTCGCGGGCCCGCGCAGCGAGCGAGACGTCGTACCGGTGCGGCTCCGGCAGCGGGATCGGCTGGCTTCCGGTGACCACGAGGCGACCGACGCGGTCCGGGCGGTCGGCCGCCAGGCGCAGGGCGACCGAGCCGCCGAGTGACTGGCAGACGAAATCGGCGCGGGCGATCCCGAGGGCGTCCAGCAGCCCCGCCAGGTGTGCGGCGTGGAAGGTGAACAGCGGTCCGGTGATGTCGGGGCTGTCGGAGTCGCCGTACTGGGGCAGGTCGACCAGGATCAGCCGGCGCCGCTCGGCGAGTGGTCCGGCGACGGCCGCGAAGTCCGTCCAGGCCGAGCAGCCCGGCCCGCCGCCGTGCAGCAGCACGGTGGGTGTGCCGCCCGTGCCGAGTCCGGTCACCCGCAGTCCCACTCCGCGGATGCCGATGCGTCGTCCGGAGGGAGGGTCAGCGGTCATCTGTGTGCGCCATGGGTGAGGGCTGGACGGCCGGGCCGCTGCGTTCGATGTGGCGGCGCCAGGCGGTCAGGGACAGGTCCGGGCGGTAGAGCCGCTCCGGCGGGGCGTCCATGACGTCGACCATCCAGGCGTCCTGGCCGGTGAACTGTCCGTGGAAGAGCCATCGGACGGCGGCCAGATACTTGGCCTTGAAGACGGCGGCCCTGGCGCCCGTTTCGAACCGGACCATGATCTGCACGTAGCGGACATGGTCGGCGTCCACCGGGACGTACCACTCGTAGTGGATGAAGTGGGGGTAGGCCACCCGGAGCAGTCCGGGAAGGCGTACCGAGACAAAACCGGGGAGGTCCATCCCGGCGATGACCGGGTTGACGCTGTCCGACGTTCCCGGGCGGTCCGGCAGCGGGGCCCGCTTCCACCAGCGCTTGTTGGTCCAGGTGCCCAGACCGGGGAAGTCGGCCTCCCAGTGCACCTCGTCCTGGACGCGGATGAGCCAGGACCCGGACTCCACGATGCGGGTCTTGTTCCAGGCCGGCATGACCTTGAACAGCCGCCACAGGGCCGTGTTGTGCAGGTACTTGGCGTGGCCCTCGTCGAATCCGTTCTCGGCGGCGAAGCGCCAGTTCCCCGGGCGGATGTCGGTCCTGCCGCCCATCACGAACGGCTCGCGGAGGAGTTCTTCGGGGATGTCCCGTTCCACCGGCGGGGCCTCGCCGTCTCCCACGTACACCCAGATCAGGCCCAACCGCTCCGCGACCGGGTAGGTGCGGACCGCCAGCTTGCCGCAGATCGGCGAATCGGGGCCGTCGGTGAGGACCGCACACAGCTTGCCGTCGGCCAGGTCGTAGGTCCAGCCGTGGTAGGGGCAGCTGAGCGTGCCGGGATACTGGCGCCGGCCGAGGGACAGCGGCACCCCGCGGTGCGGGCAGCGATCGTGCAGCGCACGGACCACACCCTTGTCCCTGACCAGCACGATCTTCTCGCCGAGCAGGGTGATCGGGACGGGCTTCTCGCCGACCTGGCCGGTCCACTGCACGGGGTACCAGTAGTTCCGGAAGCCGAGGGTGGCGCTGTTGTAGACGGGCCAGGCCGACCAGTCCTGTCCCTCGGGGTCCGACGCCGGTCGTTCAGCCGCCGCGGCGACGGTCGGCCGCGCGGTGGCCGGGGTACGCGGCCTGCGCCGGGCCACGGCCGGTTCCTCAACGGGTCCGGAGCCGCTTGCCGCGTTGTTCCGGCTGTTCACCATGGCTGATCTCCAAGTCCATTTCCGAGCTGCGATACCGGTTCGGCGGGGAGCCCCGCGGGTGGCCGGGGACGGCGGTGCTTCACAGATCCAGCACCAATCGGTCGGAGGCGGCCCGGGAGACGCAGAGCATCATGGTGTGCCCCGACTCCCGCTCGCTCGCGGAGAGCAGTGAGTCGCGGTGATCCACCTCGCCCGCCAGTACCTTGGTCTCGCAGCTTCCGCAGACACCCTCCCGGCAGGCGCTCGGGACGGCGACCCCCGCCTCCTCAAGGCAGTCGAGGACCGACCGGCCCACGGGTATGCGCACAGCTGTTCCGGTCCGTTCGCAGACCGCCTCGAACTCCCGGTCGGGCGCGGACTCGTCCGCCGGCAGAGCCTTCGCCCTGAACCGCTCGACGTGCAGGCTGCCCTCGGGCCAGGACGCGCACCGCTGCTCGACGGCGAAGAGCAGGCCCTCGGGGCCGCAGCAGTACACCGCGGTGTCGTCGCGGGGTGTGCCCAGCAGGGCGTCCAGGTCGAGCGGGCCGCGCTCGGCCTCCACCACGATGTCGACCTTGTCGCCGTAGGAGGCCAGGTCGTTCAGGAAGGCCATCGACGAACGCCGCCGGCCCCCGTACGCCAACGACCACCGCGCGCCGCCCGCCTCGGCGGCCGCCACCATCGGCAGCACGGGGGTGATGCCGATGCCGCCCGCGAGGAACAGGTAGCGCTCCGCGGGCACCAGGGCGAAGCGGTTGCGGGGCCCGCCCACCTCGACGAGGTCCCCGACCCGCAGGGTCTCGTGCACAAACCGGGAGCCGCCTCGCGAGCGCTCCTCGCGCAGCACGGCGAAGCGGTACGCGTAGCGGTCGTGCGGGTCGCCGCACAGCGAGTACTGCCGGGTGACGCCGGGGAGCACGAGATCCAGATGGGCTCCCGGGGTCCAGGCCGGCAGGGCCGCGCCCTGCGGGTCGGCAAGGGTCACCGAGACGACTCCCTCCGATTCCCGGCGGATCTGCTCGACCCGTAGATCGAGGACGCCGTCGTCGTCCAGTGGTTCGTTCACGGTCTCCTCCTAAGGGGTCGACTCGGTTCGTACTATGTACGGTACGTTGCACGAACGTCAATGCCCTTGAGCCCCGGCCGTCGGTATCCGCAGGCCGTGGGGTTCGATGCTTAACCGGGAACGTCCGTCACCGGGACGTCGAAGAGGTGCTGGATCGCCGCGCGTGGCCGCCGGTCGGCCAGGGCGAGGCTCAGCAGCAGCCTGGCCTTCCACGGGCTGAGATCCGCGGCCGTGAGGAATCCGCCGGCCCTCGTTCCGGCGTGCGGTACGACCCTTCCGGAGCCCACGCGCGACGCCTGGCACACCACGACCCCTTTGCGCGCCGCGCGCTCAAGGGCCTGTTGTTCGGCCGGTGTGGGGTATCCCGCGCCCAGCCCCGCGCTGACGATCCCGGACGCCCCGGCGGCGACCGCCGCGTCGATCAGTGCCCCGTCGCCGCCGAGGTACGACACCACGACGTCGACACGTGGCAGTACGGACGGGAGCGCGCCCAGGTCGAACGGCGGCCCGGTCCGCGGCCCTTCGGTGCTCCGGTGGAACGCCACCTCGCCGTCCGGGCCGGCGAAGCCGATCGGGCCGAGTTCCGGGGAGCGGAACGCACCGAGCCGATACATGGCCGTCTTGGCCGCGTCCCGGGCCGGCAGGATCGCGTCGTCGAACACCACCAGCACCCCGCGGCCGGCCGAACGCGGATGCGCGGCCACCCGGACCGCGTTCAGCAGGTTCAGCGGACCGTCGCCGCCCAGCGCCGACGCCGGGCGCATGGCCCCGGTGACGACCACCGGGGTGTCACCGCCGACGACTTGGGAGAGGAAGAACGCCAGTTCCTCAAGGCCGTTGGTGCCACAACTGACCACCACACCCGTCACCTCGGGATCGGCCGCCGTACGCGCCACCGAACGGGCGAGGCCGAGCAGGTCCCCCACCGTCCAGGCGTGGCTGGGCGGCCGGGGGCGCTCCACCGCGGGGGTGACCAGCCGGACGTCGGCCGTGGACGCGAGTTCCGGCAGGTCTGCCAGGAAGTCGCGCGGGTGCCTGCACCGACCGCTTTCGCCATACGCCGTACGGTCGAGCCGGTCGTGCCCCCATGCCTCGACGGTCCCTCCGGTGGGGAGCCACGCGACCACCGGCCGGACGGGGACCTGCGCACCGGCCGCCTGCGAGGTGCGCGGACCGATCACGGCTCGCCCCTCGTCCGCGCCGTGCTGCCGCCGGCCACCAGCGACGCCGGAGCGGGCGGCGCGGTGGTGTCCCCGGCCGGCTCACGCAGGAACAGGGCCGCGATCAACGAGACGACCGACATGGCCGCCATGTACACCGCGATTCCGAGCCACCCGCCCGTCACATGCAGCAGATACGCGGCGATGTCGGGAGCGAACGCGTTGCCGGCGATCAGCCCGACGGTGAACCCGATCGACATACCCGTGAACCTCAGCCGGGCCGGGAACACCTGCGAGAAATACGCCGGCACCACTCCGTAGTTCGCGGAGTAACCGATGAACAGGAGCGCGAAGCCGAGCAGCATCAGCCAGTACTGCCGTGTCTGCAGCAGCGCCAGCCATGGGAACGGCAGGACGACCAGCGATGCCGCTCCGGCAAGGAACACGTTCCGGTTCCCGAACCGGTCCGCGAGTTTCCCCGCGAGCGGCACACAGACGATGATGACCAGCGTGGCCGGGAGGAGCACGGAGATCATGGTGTCCTTGCTCAGCCCCAGACCGGTCTGGCCGTATCCCAGGCTGTACACCGTCGCCAGTGTGAAGGCCACCCCGGCGCTCAGAATGCCCAGGGCCACCAGCAGGACTCGTCCGCCGCACTCACGGAACACATCGACCACCGGAAGCCGGCCGACCGTGTTCTCCGCCTTGACCGCCTCGAACTCGGGGCTCTCCTCCAGCCTGAGACGCACGAAGAGACCTACGCCGACGAGCACCGCGCTCAGCAGGAACGGCAGGCGCCATCCCCATGCCAGCAGTTGGTCGTCCGGCAGTTGGAGCACCCCCAAGAAGACGAGGTTGGCCAGCAGGAGCCCGGCCGAGGTCCCGGTGTTGACCAGTGATCCGCGGAAGCCGCGTTCATGCCCGTCGGCGTGCTCGACGGTCATCAGGATCGCCCCGCCGTATTCGCCGCCGACGGAGAATCCCTGAGCGAGCCTGGCGATGATCAGCAGGACGGGGGCCAGGCTCCCCGCCTGGCCATAGGTCGGCAGCAGCCCCACCGCGAACGTCGCGAGGCCCATCAGCCCCAACGTGGCGACCAGAGTGGACTTGCGGCCCATCCGGTCCCCGAAGTGCCCGAACACGACAGCGCCGACCGGCCGGGCGATGAAACCGATGGCGAAGGTCGACAGCGACAGGAGTGTGCCCGTGAGCGGGTCCGAGTGGGGGAAGAAGAGCTGCGCGAACACCACCGACGACGCCAGTCCGTAGATGGAGAAGTCGTAGTACTCGACGGTGGTGCCGAGCCAACTGGCCACCAGCGCCCTGTTGCGCTGGTCCCGGCGGGATACACGAACATCGGTAGCTGTCATGAAGGTCCTTTGTCCATAGGGACGGCGAAGCCTGTGAACGAGATGCGCCGACGCTCCCGCGACAGCCGGAGCGTGCATCGCCACGCCGGGGCTGCGTCGTCCCGTGCGGCGGCAGGAAGAGACGGGGAATGCCTGCGATCCGATCGAGGCGTGGGTCCATGACCCGTGAGGCCTGCCTCGCCGGGCAGTCGCCCGACCCAGAGGCCACGAAGTGCTCGTACTATGTACCGTTGGTCGTACGCCGTCAATACTCCCGACGGTGCCCATAACGGCACGCCGACGGGGCGGCGCCGAACATGCCGGCGGTCACAGGCAGCGCTACGGCTGCGCGCCGTGGGTCAGGACGTCGTCGACGCCGCGTCGCCGGCTGAACCCACCCGGACCCGCCGCAGCACACCTTCGACGAGGCACTCAAGCCCGAAGAGGAATTGTTCGTCGCTCGGCAGCGCGGTCAACTCCCCCGCCAATTCGACCATGTTGGGGAAGCCACCCTGCGGCAGGGCCGCGTAGAAGTGCCGGCGCCGACGCCGCAGTTCCTCGACATCGGGCAGGTCGGGCCGCCCCCACGGCCGAGGGGCTTGGTAGCTGGCGAAACCCAGGCTGTACTGCACGATCAGACCGTAGACGCGCACCGCGTCCCCGTCGGTGAAGCCCGCCTCACGCAGCCGCCCGATGACCGCTTCGAACGCGCCCCGCATGGACTCCGGGGTGGTGTTCACCCGAGTGGAGAAGAGCCGCACGATGCTGGGGTGTTCACGCATCATCTCCAGGAAGGCCAGCGCCAGGTCCCGCACGACCGCCGCGGGCGAGGTCTCCTCGGCGGCGGGAAGCCGGAAGGCACCCATGACGTGGTCGGCGATCGCGTCGAGGATCTCCTCCTTGCTGCGGAAGTAGCTGTAGAGCGTCATCGCACCGACACCGAGATCCGACGCGAGCCGCCGGATCGTCAGTACCTCGATGTCCTCCTCGTCGCAGATCCGGGTGGCCACCTCGATGATCCGCTCGGACGTGAGCGTTCTCGTGCGCGACCGCGGACCCGCCACAGGGGATCTCCTCTTCCTAGCACCGCCGGACCCCGGCGGCAGCCGTCCTCGTACAGCACACCGTACAGGCGTCATGAGCCTACAAAGGCCGCGCGGGGCAGGCGAGAGCGGCGACCGCACCGCGCACCCCGGACGGCCTGACCTCTTGACGCGGATCCAGCCACCCGTACAAAGTACGACGAGAAAGTGAACGAACGCACTGCCGCACACCCCCGAGCATGTGCGACGGACGGACCGCCCGCGCGGTGAGCCGTCATCTCCCAACGTCCGTGCCTGGCTCCTGCAAGCCGGGGATTCGTCCGTGGTGATCGCCCAGCGAGCCGGACATCGCCCCCGACCCGAACACCTCGGCCCCCGCCAACCTGTCCACGTCAGGAGAGTTCACATGCTGACCGCCCACTACGTCTCCAGCCGGTTCGGGCAACTGCACTACGTCGAATGCGGCGAGGGCGAGCCCGTGCTGCTGCTCCACCAGACTCCACGGTCATGGACCGAGTACCGGGATGTGCTGCCGCTGATCGGCGCCGGTCACCGGGCCATCGCGATGGACACCGTCGGCTACGGGGCCTCGGCGAAACCCGCCGAGGACCAGAGCATCGAGATGTTCGCCGACGGGGTCGAGGACCTGGTGGACGGGCTGGGACTCGGGGCGTTCCATCTGGTCGGCCACCACACCGGCGGAGTGGTCGCCGTGGAGGTGGCGGCGCGACTCGGCTCCCGGGTGCGCAGCCTGGTGCTCTCCGCGGTCCCGTTCATCACCCCGGACATGCGCGCCCGCGCGGCGTGGCGGCGCCCCGTCGACTGGGTACAGCCGAAGCCGGACGGTTCCCACCTCCTGGAGCTGTGGAACCGGCGCAGGCACTTCTACGAGCCGGGGCAGGAAGCCGCGCTCAACCGTTTCATGGCCGATGCCCTGCGCGTGCTGGAGCGGGCGGAGGACGGCCACATCGCCGTCCGGCTGTTCCCGATGGACGAGAGGCTGCCGCGGATCACCGCCCCGGCGACGGTCGTCTGCGGGCAGGACGATCACCCGTCGATGCCCAGCTTCGAACCCATGGTGAACGCGCTGTCGGCCAAGGGACACATCGTGCCCGGCGCCGGCGTGCCACTGCCCGAGCAACGGCCGGACGAGTTCGCCAGGCTCGTGCTGGAAGCCGTCGCCGCCGAGGCGACAGATCACTGACGGCAGTCGAGGCCAACGGCCCCTGTTCTCCATCCATATGACGGATCTCAACCGAGAGGTCTGGCCATGCTTCATGTGACCGGGCCGGGCCTCGCATGACAAGCCGACCCGGTTCGCCGGGCGCCCGGCGCGAGGGCCGAGCGCGCTCCCCGTTGCACGGGCGACGTCGTCAGGAGGCCGGTGTCCGCCCCCCGCCCTCCTCGGTGCCGGTGTTCGCTGCGCGGGCGGCGATGGCTTCGAGCATCAGGTCCAGGGCGAGGACGAAGTTCTCCTCCTCGTCGACCTCCGGAAGGTAGGGGGCGGCCGCGGCCAGGTGCGGGTAGCGCTGCGCGGGGGCGAGCGCGTACTCGCGTCCCCAGGCGGACTCGTCACCGGAGCGGGCGCCCGCGTCGAGCGCGGCGTAGGTGGCGGCCATGCACGACCAGGAGAGGGCGAAGTCGGCCAGGGCACGGTAGTAGTACACGGCACGGTCCGGGGAAAAGCCGGCCTGGGTCAACGCCGAAAGGATCAGTTCGACGGCCCGCATCTCGGCGGGTCGGCGGGTGGTCCGGATGGTGGCGAGCACCGCCGTGTGCGGGTGCGCCAGATACACCTTCCGCATACGCAGGCAAAGAGTACGCAGAGTCTCCCGCCAGTCCGCGGTCGGCTCGAAGGATTCAAGTGTGCGGGCCAGCAGCTCGTCGGCGATGGCGAGCAGCAGGTCGTCCTTGTCGCGGAAGTGCCGGTAGACCGCGGTCGGGTCGGCTCCCAGCCGGGCCCCGAGCGCGCGGAAGGTGAACTTGTCCGGGCCGTCGCTCTCCAGCAGCTCCAGGCTCGCTTCGATGATGCGCTGCGGCGACAGCGCCACCGCGCGCCGTCCGTTCCGGCCGTCCGCCGCCATGTCGATCTCCACCTGGTCCCTTCGTTCCACTCCGCGCCCATTCTGCCCAAAGAGCCCGGCGACCGGATCACCAGTCCCTGAGTCAACGCCATTGACAACTGCGATGACACGCTCGTTTCATAGTGCCGCCCACTCCCGTTCGCGGCGCCCGCCAGAGCGGCCCCCTCCCCTGCGTCCGGTCAGCCTGGAGGCGCCAGGACTGTGCCGACCACCGCCGAACCGTCCGTCCCGCGCCGGTGACCCCGCCTCACCCCGCGGGCCCGTGCCCCGCCCCACCGCAGAAAGGCCCCTCATGACACACGCCGACCTCGTCTTCACCAACGGCCCGGTCTGGACCGGCGATGCGGCCCGCAGTTGGGCCAGCGCCGTAGCGGTGCGGGGTGGGCGGATCACCGCCGTCGGCGACGACGAGGTACGCGGGCTCATCGGCCCGCGCACCGAACCGGTCGACCTGCACGGCCGTCTGCTGGTCCCCGGCTTCCAGGACGCCCACGTGCACCCGGTCTTCGCCGGCCTCACCATGCTCACCTGCGATCTGGCCCCCCACAACACCGCGCAGGAGTACGCCGCGGCGATCGCCCAGTACGCGGCGGCCAACCCGGACAAGCCCTGGATCACCGGTGGCGGCTGGTCGTTCACCGCGTTCCCGGGCGGGCTCCCCACCCGGCAACAGCTGGACACGGTCGTTCCGGATCGACCCGCCTACCTGACGGTTCGTGACGGGCACAGCGCCTGGGCCAACTCCCGGGCCCTGGAGATCGCCGGCATCACCCGGGCCACGCACGACCCGGTGGGCGGCCGGATCGAGCGGGACGCCGACGGCCATCCGACCGGTGTGCTGCACGAGCAGGCGATGGTCCTGGTCGGCGACCTCGCCCCGCACCCGACCGAGGACGACCTGATGCGCGGTCTGCTCGCCGCCCAGGCCCATCTGCATTCGCTCGGCATCACCGCCTGGCAGGACGCCATCGTGGGCGCCTACGGCGGCTGGCAGGATCAGCTCGACACCTACCTGGAGGCGGCCCGCACCGGTGTGCTCACCGCCCGGGTACGCGGCGCCCTGTGGTGGGATCGGGAACGCGGCCTGGAGCAGATCGACGACCTGCTCGCCCGGCACGCGAGGGGCACCGTGGGCCGTTTCACCGCAGGCAGCGTGAAGATCATGCAGGACGGGGTGCCGGAGAACTTCACCGCCGCCCTCTCCGAGCCCTACCTGGACGGCTGCGGCTGCGTCACGAGCAACCGGGGCCTGTCCATGGTCGACCCCGAGCTGCTGCGCGAGGCCGTCGTCCGACTGCACGCGGAGGGCTTCCAGGTGCACTTCCACGCCATCGGCGACCGTGCGGTCACCGAGGTGCTGGATGCCGTCGAGGCCGCTCGCACCGCCGGGGGTCGTCTCGACCTCCGCCACCACGCCGCGCATCTGCAGGTCGTTCACCCCCGCGACCTGCCGCGCTTTCGCACCCTGCGGGTCGCCGCCACCATGCAGCCGCTGTGGGCCGCGCACGAGCAGCAGATGGACGAGATGTGCATCCCCTACCTCGGCGAGCAACGCGCCGCCTGGCAGTACCCCTTCGGGGCCCTGCTGCGCGAGGGAGCGGTCCTGGCCGCGGGCAGCGACTGGATGGTCTCCTCACCGGACCCGATGCACGGCATCCATGTCGCCGTCAACCGCATCGCCCCCGACGCCGATCCCACCACCCCCGTGTTCCTCCCGCACCAGCGGCTCGACCTGGGCTCGGCGCTGGCCGCCTACACCGCGGGCTCGGCATACGTGAACCACCTCGATGACACCGGCAGCATCGCGGTCGGCAAACTCGCCGACCTCACCGTCCTCGACCGCAACCCGTTCGACGGCCCGGCCCGTGACATCGCGCACACCCGCGCCCTGCTCACCTACGTCGAAGGAGAACGCGTCCACGCCGCCGCCGACGCCTGAGTCGTTCGCGCGAGGTGCACCGCCACCGCACGTCGCGGTACGGGTCACCCGGAAGCCACGACGCCGAGGGCGGCACCCTCCGCGTGGGCACCCGCCGCGACCTCGCCCGGCTCGACCAGGACATTGCCCAGCCCGGCTGCCACGCCTGTGACGCCGGGTGGGATCTGTGGCCGGGTAACGCCCCATCGCGCCTCCCCGGGCGGCACCCGCGGTCGCCCGTGCGCGCCGTCGGCCTGCGGCGCCCATGGCTGTGACCGGCCGTCCGCGCATAAGGGTTCATGTCGAGCAAGCCGTCCATGAACCCCGCTCCGAAAGAACTCGGACGCTCAGCCGCTCAGCCGTACGCCCGTACCGGTGGCGAAGATGTGGGCCTCGCCGGGGTTGGGGATCACGTGGATGGTCTCTCCCTTCTTCGGGCTGCTCCTGCGGTGCACGCGCACGACGATGTCCCTCTCCTCGCCACTGATCGTGGCGGTGCCGTAGACGAAGCTGTCGGCGCCGATCTCCTCGACGATGCCGCCGGTGACGGCGATGCTGTCGCTGCTGCCGGCCGGAACGAGGTCGAAGTGCTCCGGGCGAATGCCGACCGTCACGGTCCTTTCGTCGCCGGCCCCGATCAGGGCCTCGCGGGAGATCTTGATGGCCGCGCCGCCGAGTTTCACACCGCCGTCGGTGCGGGGCACCTCGATGAGGTTCATGGCCGGGGAGCCGATGAACCCGGCGACGAACAGGTTGGCGGGCCGGTCGTACATGGTGCGCGGGGTGTCGATCTGTTGAAGGCGGCCGTCCTTGAGGACCGCGACTCGGTCGCCCATCGTCATGGCCTCGACCTGGTCGTGGGTGACGTAGACGGTGGTGATGCCGAGGCGGCGCTGCAGCCGGGTGATCTGGGTGCGGGTGGAGACGCGGAGCTTGGCGTCCAGGTTGGACAGCGGTTCGTCCATGAGGAAGACCTGCGGCTCACGCACGATGGCGCGGCCCATCGCGACACGCTGGCGCTGACCGCCGGAGAGCGCCCCCGGCTTGCGGTCCAGGTACTCCGTGAGGTCGAGGATCCTCGCCGCGTCCTGGACCTTCCTGCGGATCTCCGCCTTCGGCACACCGGCGATCTTGAGTGCGAAGCCCATGTTGTCGGCGACCGTCATGTGCGGGTAGAGCGCGTAGTTCTGGAACACCATGGCGATGTCCCGGTCCTTCGGCGGCAGGTGCGTGACATCGCGGTCACCGATGCGGATCGCGCCGCCGTCGACGTCTTCGAGGCCGGCGAGCATCCGCAGGGAGGTGGACTTGCCGCAGCCGGACGGGCCGACCAGGACGAGGAATTCGCCGTCCGCCATCTCGATGTCGAGCTGGTCGACGGCGGGTCTCGCCGAGCCGGGGTAGACGCGCGAGGCCTTGTCGAACGTGACGGTAGCCATGGTGGTGTGAGTCCCTTCACCGGCAGGAACGTGCCGGACGATCCGAGGAGAGGGGTGGGTCTTTCGGTGGTCGTTCCGCCCATGGGTTTGACCCTGGGTCTGGGTAAAAGGGTCAGCTCGCGAATCGAGTGAGGCCGAACGGGCGCAGTGACTCATGCCGCTCCCCCGTGATCACCTCTTCGGAGACGACCTCGGCGAGGTGAGCTGCAAGTGTCACACCGCTGTGGGTGGCGATGGCGTAGACCGATGACTTCTCCGTGATCCAACCGGAGATCGTCACACCGTCGTTCGGCAGGACACGCGTGCCGAGCGTCACCGTCTCGGTCGTGGCATTCCTCAGCGCCGGGTAGAGCATCCGGGCCCGGTCCAGCAGCAGACCGGGTACCGTCCAGATCCGCGGGTCGTCCGGCTTCCACAGCGCCCCTGTCGGGGAGTCGGTGAACGTCACACCGCCGTTGCGCGCGGGCCTGAGGGAGATTCCGGGCGCGTGGACGACGTGCCCGATGCCTGTCTCGACAGGGCCTGTTGTGGCGATGAGGCCAACGGCGGACGGTCCAACTCCTGTTCCCTCATCACCTGTTGATGGACGGGTCGGGAAATCGACGTCCATGGTCCGGAGAATGGGCCGGTTTCCGTTGCCGGCCGCCAAGACGGTCACGTCGGCCGCGTAGTGACGGGTGGTCCCGTCAGCCGAGGTCACCGTGACCTGACCCGTCGGCCTGAGTTCGGTGACTCGCTGGTACGGGAGAAACACCGCACCCGACGCACAGGCCTTCTGCAGGAGGCCGGCGCACATGGCGATCGTGTCGATCCACCCTTCCTTCGGGTACAGCGCGCCTCCCTTCAGGCCGGCGGAGTCGATCGAGGGCTCCAACTCCTCGATCTCGGCTCGCGTCAGCACAGTGGCGTCGTAGCCGGTCGAGGTGAGTCGGCCGACCTTCTCCTCCAGTGCGTCCATTTCCGCGTCGGTCGCTGCGACGTGCAGGTTTCCGGTCTGGTGGAACCAGTCCGCGGCACCCAGGGCGCGTGCCGTACGGGCCCGCTCGTGAGCGCGCAGTCCGAGGACATTGAGACGCTGGTACTCAGCGGGAGCCTTGTCGTTGGCATTGACCCAAGCGAAGGTCGCGGAGCTTGTTCCTGACGACAGCTCGGCGGCGTCGATGACGGTGACGGCTGCTCCGCGCAGCGTGAGCTGGTATGCGAGGCTGCAACCGATCACGCCGGCCCCGACTATCAGCACTGTCGGCTTCACCCATGGTCCTTTCTGACGCGAGGAACTTCCTCGTTCGCTCGGTCGGTGCGTTGTGGAGAATGCGGGCGCACTGCGATGCCGACGGATTCGCCGCTGACCAGCGATGGCTCACCGGGAACCACGTGACCTCATTTCGCCGTGCAAGCGCGGATCGGCTGTCGGTGCGGTCGCGAGGCTAACACTGGATGGATAATCCATCCAAGTGTCCATAGAAGCCTGGATAGTTCATCTTACGGTCGTCCAGGCTTGGTCGGCGCGTCATCCCGGCCGCTGAGCCTGGCACGGCCGGCACGATGCGGCAGCGGGTGAACGGACCCGAGGTGGAGGCCCACGCGGGACGGCACCACCGATCCCTCATCACCTCCCATCGGTTGCGATGCCCGCCGACTCCGGAAACGAGGAACACATCTGTGGTCACGCTGTCGCCGACCGCCGCACTGCGCCAACGCGCCGCGAAGGTGCGCCGTGAGGGGTCCGAAGTCTTCAACTTCTCGGTGGGTGAACTCGACCTGGCAACCCCCTCCCACATCGTCGCCGCGGCCGCCGACGCGGCGGCCAGGCCAAAGAACCACCACTACGGGCCGACCGCCGGCGATGAACGCCTGCGCCAGGCGATCGCGGACCGGCTCACCCTTCGGGCCGCGGCACCCGTCGACGGCTCGCATGTGCTCGTGACCAACGGCGCCAAGCAGTCCCTGTTCAACACGTTCAAGGCCCTGCTCGAACGCGGACTGCTGGCCATGGCCGAGGTCCTCAACAGTTGCCCGCGGCAACACCCGCTCCCCGAACGTGACACCAGATCCGAAGGACATCTCTGATGACGTTGAGACCATCCGCCATCACCCGTCGCCAACTCCTGCGACGCGGCGGCGCGCTGGGCACGGGACTGGCCGGCGCCTCGTTCCTCGCCGCCTGCTCGGCCACACCGGGCGGCAACGCCCCGTCCCAGCCGAAGGCGGGCAGCATCACCACCGACCCGGCCCGGCTCGGCGCGGTGACCCTGACCCAATGGGATCGCTTCACCAAGGAGGCGTTCCCCACCCGCTACGCGGCCCTCGAACAGCTTCGCTCGGAGTTCCAGCGGAAGTATCCCAACATCAAGATCACTCGCGTCGCCAAGACGACGTCCGAACTGGCCAACATCAAGCTCAGCCTCGCCGGTTCCGGCGGCGGCCCCGACGTGTTCGCCCTCAACAACACCGGCTACGCGGCGGCCCCGCTGGTCAAGGCCGGCCTCCTGCTCAACCTCGATCCCTACTACACCGCCTACGGCTGGAGAAAGCGCATCCCCGCCTCGCTGGACGCCGAGGGCCGTTACACGGCCACCGGGCACTGGGGCGACCCGGACGGACACCTGTACGGCAGTGGTCTGTTCCTGTCCTACCAACTGCTCCAGTACAACAAGGCCGACGTCAGCAAGCTCGGCGGACTGCCGAAGACCTTCGCCGACCTGGAGCCTTATCTCGCCAAGGCCAAGCAGCGGGGCTACACACCGTTCATGATCGGACTCGGCGCGCCGCAGAACGGCTCGCACAGCGGCATCTACCTGGCCGCCCTGCTGATCATGGAGAAGTGGGGAGCCGGCAATCTGCGCCGCTGGGTCTACGGCCAGTCCGGCGTCAGCATGGACAACCCGGACGTGATCGAGGCGCTCACGACCTTCCAGAAGTGGGGCCGGCAGGGCTACTTCCCCGCCAACCCCGCCGGCCTCGACCCGTCCAGCGACGTGGTCGGCTCCTTCGCCAAGGGCACAGGTGTCTTCCACTACAACGGCATGTGGCTCAACCCCAAGATCGTCCCGACGATGGGTGACAACTTCGGACAGGCGCTTCCCCCGGGCACCCGCGCCGGCGCGCCCGGTCCCACCATCGCCACCAGTGCGCAACTGCTCGCCTCGGCCAAGACCAAGCATCCCGACGCCGTAGGCGCCTGGCTCGACTTCCTGATCAGCCCCCGGGCCGCCACGATCTTCCTTTCCCACGGCGTCCTGCCCTCGACGTTCGTCGACTCGGCCGACGCCCCCGACGAGGCCACGAAGCAGTCAGCGCAACTGGCCCAGAAGGCCTTCACCTCCGGAAACACCGCCAGCAACCTCCAGGGGGCGTGGCCCACCGGAGCCGCGGACCAGGATGCCGAACTGACGCTCCTCCTGGCCGGAAAGAAGACACCGCAGCAGGTCGCCCAGGCCTTCGACTCCTACCGCGAAAAGTTCCTCAGCCAGCTATGAGCCTCTCCACCAGGCGCCCGCGCCCGATGACCGCCGAGGCCGCCCCGGCGGCGGCCCGGCGGGCCCGGGTCATGCGCCGTCTGACACCGTATCTGTTCGTCGCCCCGGCGCTGCTGGTGCTGCTCGTCTTCTCCCTCGGACCCTTCGTCCACGGCATCTGGCTGTCGTTCTACCGGTGGGACGGCATCAGCCCGGGGACCTGGGTCGGCGTGGACAACTACCGCACTCTGTGGCACGACGCCACGGTCCGCCGCTCGTTCCTCAACGCTGGGATGCTGCTGTGCTTCTCGGCGCTGGTGCCCCTGGGCGTCGCGCTGCTCGTCGCCGGGGGACTGCGCCGGGTGCGCCTTCGTGGGTTGACCGCCTATCGGACACTGCTCTTCCTGCCCTTCGTCCTGCCCGGCGTCGTGACCGCCATCATCTGGCACTGGCTGCTGGGCGATCCGGGACCGGTCAACCGGCTGTTGAGCGCCGTCGGCCTGGGCGGCCTCACCCGCCCCTGGCTGGCCGACTTCACCTTCGCGCTGCCGACCCTGGGCCTCGTGGCGGCGTGGAGTGTCATCGGCGTGCCGGTCGCGCTGTTCATCGCCGGCGCGCAGAAGATCCCGGCCAGCCTCTACGACGCGGCGCGCGTCGACGGCGCGGGAGCCTGGCGCGAGTTGCGGGCGGTGACGCTGCCGGGGCTGCGCAATGAGATCGTCGCCGCCACCGTGCTGCTGGTCACCTGGGTCCTGAAAATGTTCGAGCTGATCTTCCTGCTCACCGCCGGCGGCCCGGGAACCGGCACCACCACCATGCCCGGGTTCGAGCTGTACCGAATCGCCTTCGAGAACGAGGCCGTGGGACTCGGCGCCGCACTGGCGACCGTGCTCACGGTGATCATCTTCGTGATCACCGCGCTGATCACCCGACTGGAAGACCGACAACCATGAGCCAAGGCCGCGAACGCCTGATCGGCCACGCGATCATGCTTGTCCTGGCTGCGTGCGCCACCCTGCCGACGCTCGCCCTGCTGCTGCTCGCGTTCACCCCGAGCGACGCGGGCGGCACTGGGATCACCGTCCCCCGCAAGCTCACGCTGGACAACTTCGGCGCCGCCTGGCACGCCGGAACCGGCATGGCGGGTTACCTCGCGATCAGCGCCTTCATCACCGCGATCGTCGTCGCCGCCACGGTCGTCCTCTCCACGCTGGCCGGATACGCCTTGGGCACCATGCGATTTCCCGGCTCGCGGATCATCTCGACGACGTTCCTGCTCGGAGTGATCATGCCGGTGGAGGGCACGATCATCCCGATCTTCTACGACCTGCGCAGCGTCCGTCTCGACGGCACGGTCTGGGCGGTGATCCTCTCCCAGACAGCCCTCATGGTCGGGTTCGGCACATTCTGGATGCGTGCCGCGTTCCGGTCCATGCCCAGCGCGCTCATCGACGCCGCACGCATGGACGGCGCCAGTCACCTACGCGTGCTGCGTACGGTGCTGCTGCCGCTGGCCCGGCCGTCGCTGCTGGCTCTGGTGGCCCTGGTGATCACATGGACGTGGAACGAGTTCCTGCTCGCCCTCGTCCTGCTCGCCTCCACCACGGCCGACCTGCGCACGGCTCCGCTGGCCCTCGGCCTGTTCCAGTCGCAGGAGAGCGTCGACGTCAACGGACTGGCCGCTGCCGCCGTCGTGGTCGCGATCGTGCCCATCGCCGCCTTCCTGGCCCTGCAACGGCACTTCGTCCAGGGGCTGACCGCGGGAGCGACCGTTGAGTGACACCCACTCGGCCCACCCTTGAACGCCACGGGCCGGCACCGTGCACCGAAGCGTGCCTGACGCGGGCACATGTGCAGCACAACCCGTTGACCCCCACGTGGACCCCATGTATACATGCGCCATACGCGACGAATTCTCTTCGGAACGGCCCCTCTTCGGGCCCGGCGGGCGGAGATGTCATGGGAGTGATGAACAGGCGGAGCTTCCTCGCAGGAGGCGCCGCCGCGTTGGGGACCGCCACCTTGGCAGCCTGCGGGAATCCGGCGACTCTGCCCGAATCCATGGAGGCCGTCCGGCCGGAGGCCGGCGGTCCGAGCCGCGGCGGAGTGCTCCACTTCGGGCTCTCCACCGACCCGGCCAACCTGGATCCGCATGTTTCCACCGGGTCCGCCTCCGACTATCTGCGGCAGCTCGTCTACAACGGCCTGGTCCAGTACGACGGCGCCGGGGAGATCGTCTCCGACCTCGCGACCGAGTTCGGCTGGGCCGACCGGCACACGTACAAGGTCAGGCTGCGGCCGAAAGTCGCCTTCCACGACGGATCCACGATGACCGCCGAGGATGTGGTCTTCTCCTTCCGCCGGATGATGGACAAGGAGACCACGGCCACTTCCGGTCAGCTGCTCGACGCGGTCGAATCCGTCGAGGCGGTCGACGCCACCACGGTCGTGTTCCGTCTGACGCGGCCCGACGTGACCTTCCCTTTCGCCCTGGCGGCACCGACGTCCACCATCGTCTCGAAGCGGTGGATCGAGTCCGGGGCCACCACCAAGACCCAGATGATGGGCACCGGCCCGTTCCGGTTCGTGGAGCGCATCCCGGGTGTCAGCACCACCTTCGTCCGCTTCGAGCACTACTTCGAGCCAGAACTGCCGTATCTCAACGGGATCGTCTTCCAGCCCATGGGCGACGACTACGCCCGGGTGACCGCGCTGCGCACGGCCACCGTGGACATGATCGACTACGTCCCGGCCACCCACGTCGGCGTCATCACCCGCAACCCCCGATTGCGGTTCGCCTCCGACCGGACCTTCGGCTTCGGCTTCGTCGGGTTCGTGACCGGCAAGCCGCCCTTCGACGACGTACGGGTCCGCAAGGCGATAGCCCTCTCGATCAACCGGCCGTCGGTCCTCGACACCGCGCTGCTGGGACACGGACAACCCATGGACGGGGCGCTCATGCCCGGCTCCTTCGCCCGCTACGCACGGCAACTCGACGGCTCGATGCCGTACGACCCGGAGCAGGCGAGGTTCCTGCTCAAACAGGCGGGGCACGAGGGGCTCACCCTGCCGGTCGTCACCACCAGCTCGTACTCGGTGATCGCGCGGCCGGCGCAGGCCATGCTGCCCGGGCTGCGCGCGGCCGGTGTGCAGGTGGAACTCACCCAGCAGGAGTGGCTGACCTTCCGGGCCAGCGTGGCCGCCAAGACGTTCCCGGTCCACTCGTGGGGGACGGCACCCAAGTTCGGCGATCCCGCTGCCCTCGCCGACTTCATCGGCGGCACCGGCGCCTTCGCGATGAACCTCGGCTTCCAGGACGACCGGATCGACGAACTCCTCGCCCAGGGACGGCAGACGGACGACCCCGGGCTGCGGGACGAGATCTACCTGGAGGTGGAGCGGCGGGCGCTGGAACTGGTCCCGATGACCTACACCGTCCGCCGTGAGCAGGGCGAGGCCCACTACCACTACGTCAGGGGCTACCAGCACCCGCCGAAAGGCGCGTGGACCGGCGTGGCCCTCCGTCGGACCTGGATGGAGAAGGCAGCGTGAGGCGTTTCCTCTTCAGACGGTTCGCCCAGGCGGCCGTGCAACTGTTCGTCGTCGGCAGCATCGTCTTCTTCCTGGTCCGGCTCATACCCGGCGATCCCGCCAGGGCCGCCCTCGGCGACTTGGCCACGGAGGAGCAGATCGCCCAGACGCGGCGGGCGATGCACCTCGACGAGCCCTTCCTGAAGCAGTACCTCGGGTTCTGGGGGCGACTCCTCCACGGCGACCTGGGCACCTCCCTGATCAGCGGTCGGGAGGTGATGCAGGATCTGCCGTCCCGGATCGGCAACTCCCTGGAACTGGTGCTCATCGCCCTGGCCGTCTCGCTGGTGCTCGGTATCGCCCTTGGCCGACTGGCCGCCACCCGTGCCGACCGGCCGACGGACCATGCGCTGGTCGCAGGGTCGATCTTCGGGATCTCCCTCCCCGTCTTCGTCGTCGGCACTCTGCTGCTGCTCGTGTTCGCGTTCTTCCTTCCGATCCTGCCGCCGCGCCGGTTCACCTCGCCGCTGGAGGACCCCGTCACCCATCTGCAGACGCTGGTCCTGCCGGTGATCACGCTGGCCGCGGCGTCCTGCGCCGTGATCACCAGAATGACCAGGGCGGCCATGCTCGAAACACTCACCGCCGACTACGTCCGCACCGCACGCTCCAAGGGGCTGGCCGAACGGCGTGTGATCAACCGCCACGCCCTGCGCACCGCCATGCTGCCCGTGGTCTCCGCGACCACGGTCGAACTGACCACGCTCATCGGCAGCACGGTCCTGGTGGAGACCATCTTCGGCTGGCCCGGCATGAGTTCGCTGCTGATGGCCGCCGTGGG
Organism: Streptomyces sp. NPDC004629; assembly: GCF_042873595.1. Taxonomy (NCBI): domain Bacteria; kingdom Bacillati; phylum Actinomycetota; class Actinomycetes; order Kitasatosporales; family Streptomycetaceae; genus Streptomyces; species Streptomyces sp. NPDC004629. Next base: position 199,393 of record NZ_JBIALO010000011.1, read on the forward strand.
ACAGCGCGACTACCCGGTCATACAGGCCGTGGTGCTGGCCGTCGCGACCATCGTCATCCTGGTCAACCTGGTCGGAGACCTGGTGGTCCGGGCCCTCGACCCCCGGGCGGAGGACAACTGACCATGACCAGTGTTCCGCACCCCCTGGTGCAGGCCCCACCGGATGCGCCAACCAGCGGCGGTATCGGCCGGAAGTCGTTTCTCAGAAGGCTGTCGGCGAACCGCAGGACCTCCGTGGCGGGCGCCTTCCTGCTGCTGGTCGCCCTCCTCGCGGTCTTCGCGCCGCTGATCGCCCCGCACGACTACCGCGACATCGTCGGCAAGCCGCTCTCCTTTGGCGGGGTCCTGGGGATCGACGACTTCGGCCGCGATGTCCTCTCCCGGCTGCTCATCGGTCTGCGTACCTCCCTGGGGGTGGCCCTGTCGGCCGTCCTGGTGGCCGGAGTGCTGGGCGTGGCGCTGGGTCTGGTGGCCGGATACGCCGGCCGCCGGGTCTCGGTCGTCATCATGCGCAGCATCGACATCCTGCTCAGCTTCCCGCCGATCGTGCTGGCGATCGCGGTGGTGGCGGTGCTCGGCCCGGCACTGGTCAACGTGGTCCTGGTGATCGGCGTGCTCTACATCCCCCGGTTCACCAGGATCGTCTACAGCCAGGTGCTCGCGATCAGGCACGTGGAGTATGTCGAGGCCTCACAGATCATGGGCACGCGACCGACCGGCATCATCCTGCGGACCATCCTGCCGAATGTGGCCGCCCCCGTGATCGTGCAGCTCAGCCTCTCGGTGAGCTTCGCCATCCAGATGGAGGCCGGTCTCAGCTTCCTCGGTCTCGGGGCGCAGCCGCCGCTGCCGTCCCTGGGCACGATGGTCGGATCCGGGCGTGACTTCCTTGAGGTCCAGCCCACCCTGCTGGTCTACCCCTCCGTATTGATCATCCTCGTCGTCCTCGCGCTCAACGTCTTCGGCGACGGCATGCGCGACCTGCTCGACCCACGCCGTCACGGCAGTAGCTCCTGAGCCCTGCGGCTCCCCCGACGACCATCCCCACCGAAAGGAAACACATGACCGCGGCCCTTCCCGCCACCCACCGGCTCGGCGAGTTCTCCTGGACCCAGGTGAAGTTGCTGGCCGAACAGGACCCGATCATCCTGCTGCCCATAGGCGCGGTCGAGCAGCACGGACCGCACCTGCCGATCCACGAGGACTCCATCGTCGCCGAGTGGGTGGCGGACCGGCTGGCGAAGGAGAACGGGTGCTATGTCGCACCGGCGCTCCACTACGGCCACTCCGGCACCTTCCGCGGTTACCCCGGTAACCTGTCGCTGAGCCAGGCGACGCTGCGCGCAGTCACCTACGAGCTCATCGAGGCGCTGGTCCAGTCCGGCTTCCGACGCATCGTCATCATCGACAACAACGGCGGCAACGTCGGGCCGGTCACCGGTGCGGGTCTTGACGCGCGGCGCGACTTCGGAGTCCTGATCGGGCATCTCTACCCGTGGCAGCTGGGCTACGCGCTCATGCGGGACATGTACGAGGACCCCAGGACGGCGTACGGCCACGGGGCGGAGCCCGAGCACTCCGCGATGCTCGCGCTCTTCCCCGACCAGGTGCAGAGCACCCTCGCCGTCGCCGGCGGCCTGGAATCCGCCGACGGCTGGACGCCGACCAGCTACAACGAGGCGGCGATCCCCGGATACGACGTCCCCGGCACCGTCCTGTGGGACTTCTCCGAGGTCAGTCCGACCGGCTGCACCGGCGATGTGAGCCTGGGCAGCGCGAAGACCGGCGAGATCTGGATCGAGCGGGTGATCGGGTTCTGCTCCGCCTACTTGCGGGAGTACGACCGGAACACCTCGGCCAAGTAACCGTCTGCCCCGTCCTGCGTGACCGTCCGAGGAGACGCCATGACAACCGGTACGACCTCTTGCGACCCGATCCTCTCGGTAGAGGGGCTTTCGGTGGACTTCCGGATCGCCGGTGCCTGGACACCGGCCGTCCGGCACGTCAGCTTCTCCGTGGCCAGGGGCGAGGTGGTCGCGCTGGTCGGGGAGTCGGGTTCCGGCAAGTCCGTCAGCTCGATGTCCGTGCTCGGTCTGCTGGGGCCGGGCTCCCGGCGCCGCGGCAGCATCCGGTTCGACGGCACCCAGCTGCTCGATCTCGATGACGAGGCCCTGCGCGCCATCCGGGGCAAGCGGATCGCGATGATCTTCCAGGAGCCGATGACGGCGCTCAACCCGGTCTACACCATCGGCGAGCAGATCATCGAGGCGATCCAGTGCCACGAGCCCGTGCCGACCGCCGAGGCCCGGACGCGGACGCTGGAGTTGCTGACAACGGTCGGCATCCCCGAGCCGGAACGCCGCATCGACGCCTACCCGCACCAGCTCTCCGGCGGCCAGCGCCAGCGCGCAATGATCGCCATGGCCGTCTCCGGCTCGCCGGAGGTCATCATCGCCGACGAGCCCACCACGGCACTCGACGTCACGGTGCAGGCGGAGATCCTCGAACTCCTCCGCCGCCTGCAGAAGGACCTCAATTCGGCGGTCGTCATCATCACCCATGACATGGGAGTCGTCGCCGACCTCGCCGACCGGGTGGTGGTCATGCGGCGGGGCGAGGTCGTCGAAGAGGCCCCGGTCGCCCGGCTGTTCTCCCGTCCACAGCACGAGTACACGCGCCGGCTGCTCGCCGCGGTGCCGCGGCGGCAGACCGGCCGGTGGACGGGACCCACCCCCATCGCCACCGCCACCACCGGCACCGGTGGGACGACGACGCTCCGGGTCACCGGCCTGGAGGTCGAATATCCCGGACGGCTGGGCCGCAAGGGCTTCAAAGCCGTGCACGGCGTGAGCCTCGCCATCGACAAGGGCCAAGTCCTCGGCCTGGTGGGCGAGTCGGGCTCGGGCAAATCCACCATCGGCCGGGCGATCGTCGGCCTGGCGCGGGCCTCGGCCGGGTCGGTGGAGATCTGCGGTACCGAGGTGACGCGGCTCAAGGGCCGGACGCTGCGGGCCTTTCGCAGAACGTACTCGATGGTCTTCCAGGACCCTGGCTCCTCGCTGAACCCCCGGCTGTCGATCGGGGACTCCATCGCCGCCCCGATGATCGCCAACCGCTTCGCGGACCGCCCCGCCATCCGCAGGCGGGTGCAGGACCTCCTCGACCAGGTCGAGCTGCCCACCGGCTGGGCCGAGAGGTTCCCGCACGAGCTGTCCGGCGGCCAGCGGCAGCGGGTCGGCATCGCCCGAGCGCTGGCTCTTGAGCCGGAGCTGCTGATCGCCGACGAGCCGACGTCCGCCCTCGACGTCTCCGTCCAGGCCACCGTGCTACGGCTGTTCCAGGAACTACAGGACAGGCTCGGCTTCTCCTGCCTGTTCATCAGCCACGACCTGGGCGTGGTCGAGCTGCTGGCCCACGAGGTCGCCGTACTGCAGCACGGGCGGCTGGTCGAGCAGGGCCCCGCCCGCGAGGTGCTGAAGCGCCCGCAGACCGACTACACGCGGAGGCTGGTGGCGGCCGCGCCGGTGCCCGACCCCGCGGAACAGGCGGAGCGCCGCAGACTCTGGCAGGCGATGACGAGATGACGCGCCGTCGCCCACCGGAGCGGGCCCCGGTCAGTGCAGATGCGAGACCACTCTCTCGTCCGGTTGCAGATGGCGGCGCAGTGTGCGCTCGGCGGCGTCGAAGTCGTGCACGGTCAGCGCCTCCAGCAGCGCCCGGTGCTCCGGACCGATGACCGACAGCCGCTTGGGGCGGACCGACACGGCTCGCACCCCGATCCTCTGATGCCTCGGTTGGAGGCTCGTGAAGAGGTCGATCAGGACGCTGTTTCCGGTCGCCTTCACAAATGAATAGTGGAAGAAGAAGTCCATCTTCGCTTGTTCGGCGATGGCGTCGCGATCCCCGGCCCGGCACCGTGCCAAACGGTCCGGATCCTCCATCTGATCCAGATATGCGGAAAGTTCGGCCGGAATCTCGATGTGTTTCTCACAGAGAATCCTGAAGCCGTGGATCTCAAGAACCTGCCGCATCTCGTAGGTCTCGACCAGCTCTTCGGCCGTCACTCTCCGCACCTGGGCACCGCGCCGGGGAAGCAGGTCGATGAATCTCTCCGCCGCCAATCGGTGCAGCGCCTCACGCACCGGGGTCCGCGACACCCCCGCCTCGTCGGAGACCACCTTCTCCTCCAGGAACGACCCCTCGGGGAACCGTCCGCCGAGGATCGCCTCCTTCGCCCACTGGTAGGCCCGCTCACCGGCCGTCACAGGCCGGTTTTCGTCGAATGACCAGTTCATCTCGCCCCTTTGTCATGTATACCCAGGGTATACCAGAGTTCTGAGGAGTCCCCGCAGTGCCTGAGCAAGACCGCAGATTCGCCGCCTGGCTGTCCGGCCCGAGTTTCGCCGCAGCCGAGATCGTCGCCCAGCTCGGGTATGGCGCGGTGGTGTTGGACATCGAGCACGGCTCCTTCGATCTCGCCGATCTCGAACGCTTCATTCCGTACCTCCGGCAGCTGAACCTCGATGTGCTGGCGAAGGTGCTGGGACCGGAACGGGGACCGATCCAGCAAGCTCTCGACTTCGGCGCCACCGCGGTCGTCATCCCCCATGTCGAGAACTCCGCGCATGCCGCCGCTGTCTGCGCCTTCGCCAAGTTCCCACCGCTGGGCGACCGGAGCTTCGCCGGCGGCCGCACCGCACGGTACGGCGGCTTCGACGACGACTGGATCGCACGGCAGGACCGCGAGACCCGGGTGTACCCGATGATCGAGGACGCCGGCGCCATCGAGGAGATCAATGACATCCTGGCGCTCCCCACGGTCGACGGTGTCTTCGTCGGCCCCAGCGACCTGTCCATGCGCCGTGACCGGGGCGCCTACACCCGATCCGCGGACGACTTCGCCGACCTGCGGACGGTGGCGGACGCGGCCCGCGCCTCCGGCAAGCCATGGGTGCTGCCGGCCTGGTCCACGACGGAAAGGGAGTTCGCGCTGGCGCACGGGGCCGACCAGTTGGTCCTCACCATGGAGCACGGCGCCCTCATGGCCGGCTTCGGGACGGCCCTCGTCGAGACCACCGCACTCACCACTGCCTTCGACCAGCACCGCTAGGAGACAGACCGTGCTCACCACCGTCGGCCAGTTCAACGCCACCCCCGACAAGGCCGCCAACATCGAGGCCGCCGCAACCCTGATCGGGCGGGCGGCCGCCCAGGGATCGCAGCTCGTCGTGCTGCCCGAGAACGCCATGTACTCCCATCCCGATCCCCAGGCGGACATCGTCCCGCACACCGAGCGGATCGACGGCCCGTTCGCCACCGCGATCGGCACGCTGGCCGAGCGGCACGGCATCGCCGTCGTGGCGGGCATGACCGAGTCACCGGCCGCCGAGGGCGAGCGGCCCAGCAACACCGTCATCGCGGTGGACCGGACGGGCGGTCCGCTCGGGGTGTACCGCAAGGTCCACCTGTACGACGCCTTCGGGTACCGCGAGTCGGACCGCGTCCAGGCCCATGCGCCCGCGCCGCTGCTCTTCACCCTGGAGGGGGTCACCTTCGGCGTCATGACCTGCTACGACCTCCGGTTCCCGGAGATGGCCCGTTTCCTCGTCGACGCGGGTGCCACGGCCCTCGTCGTCCCCGCCGCCTGGGTGGCCGGCCCGGCCAAGGAGGACCACTGGACCACGCTGGTCCGTGCCCGGGCGATCGAGAACACCGCGTACGTCCTGGCCTGTGGTCAGACCGGCCCCGTCTGCACGGGCCAGAGCCTCATCGTGGACCCGATGGGCCATGTGGCGGCTTCGGCGGGCGAGGCACCCGGGGTGGCGTCCGCCGTCCTCGACGCGGCTCGGGTCGAGGACGTCCGAACCAAGAACCCCAGCCTGGCGAACCGGAAGTTCCGGGTCGCCTTCGGCTGAGCAACCCTGGGCGCCGCACCGTCTCGGCGGCATCGATGCCCGCATTCCGCGGACCGCTTTCGTCGCGGCCCACTCGGGTGGACGCCCCGCACAGCGTGCGGGGCGCCCCAGCGCACGTGGCGGCTGTCGCGCCCGTTCAGCGGGCCGCCCTGCTCGGGAGCCGGCTCAAGCCAGCCGGGCGAGCGCGTCGCCGGCTGACTTGAGTTCTTCGGCGTCCAGTCGCACCCGCACACCGGGGAGCCGATCCTGCGCTACGCCGAACCGCTCGACCCTGCCGCGTTCCTCAGCCCGCTGTTCCTGGAGGTCGAGGGGCTGCCCGACGACCTGACCCCGGAGGCGTTCTTCGCCGACATCGAAAGACGCCTGTACGACCCCGAGGTCACCTACCACCAGGAACATCACGCTCCGCCGGGCGCCGCTCACTCACACCGAGCGTCGAGTACCAACCGGTGACGCCCCGGCCCTAGTGTCATCGCTTTTCGGCCGTGAGCACCGTACACGCGGGGAAAGGGCTCAGCACCGCCGCTGACGGGCTCTCGGGTGCCGGGCGGCAGGACGAACACACCCGAGGCCCCACTCGGAATCTCGATGTCCGCAATGAACGACGCGCTGTCTGCAACGATTTCCCAGCGGATCGCGGCTGCGCCGTAGCGGGTCTTCATCTCCGCCCGGGCCCAGGTCAGTCCCCCGCCCGGGACAGGAGCGAACACGATCCTGCGGTAGCCCGGGGCCTCAGCGTCGGGTGCCAGCCCTGCGACCACGCGGAACAGCCAAGCCGCGACGGCTCCATAGGCATAGTGGTTGAGGGACATCATGGACGCGCCGTTGCCCAGGTCACCGGCGTGGATGGTGCCCGACTCGTCTATGGCATCCCATCGCTCCCATATGGTCGTCGCTCCATGGCGTACCTGGTGCAGCCATCCCGGGCATCGATCGTTCAACAGCAACTGGTACGCCTGCTCATGCTGCCCCGCAGCCGTCAGCGCCGGCAGCACGAGGGGGGTGCCCAGGAAGCCGGTGGAGATACGTCCCTCGGCGGTCCGTACCAGGTCCGCCAGCCGTTCTCCGATCTCTCTGCGATCGTCCTCTGGCGCGATGCCGAACTCCAAGGCGATGGCACAACCCGTCTGTGTGCCGAGGGCGTCGTCGGCGTATCGTGCCCACGCCGCCCTGGCCGCCGCGTCGCCCATCGCCGCGTAGCGCTCCGCATCCTGGTCGCGGCCGCGGATCCGTGCCATCCGGGCGAGGAGGCGAGCGCCGTGAGCGAAGTAGGACGTCGCCACGAAGGCGGTCGGCGTGGTTGCCTCGTGGGGACGTTCAGGCGGAGCACCTGGATCGAGCCAGTCACCGAAGTGAAACCCGCTCGACCATATGCCGTCGCTGTCCAACTGCCGTTGGCTCCAGTCCACCCATCTCCGCATGGAGTCGTAATGCCGCGCCAGCACATCCATGTCGCCGTACGCCTCGTACAGCGCCCAGGGCACGATCACGGCGGCATCCGCCCACCCGGTGCTGCCGTACTCCAAGTCGCCGGCGTCCACCAAGTGCAGCACGTCGGGAACGACGTTGGGGACACAACCGTCGTTACGCTGCTCGGCCGCCAGATCCCGCAGCCAGTTACGCAGGAACGAGCGACTGTCGAAAATGTGGCAAGCCGTCGAGGCGAAGACCTGTATGTCCCCGGTCCAGCCCAGACGCTCGTCGCGTTGCGGGCAGTCGGTAGGCAGGGACAGGAAGTTGCCCCGCTGGGACCACAGGACATTGTCGAAGAGTTTGTTGATGGACTCATCGGAGCAGGAGAAGGCGCCCGTGCAGGTGAGGTCGGACGCCACGACGACAACCTCCACTTCGTGGATCGTCACGCCCGGATCGAAGGCGATGTCGGCGTAGCGGAAGCCATGGAAGGTGAAAGCGGGGCTGAGGACGGTGGCGCGCTCATCGGCCAGGACGTATGTGTCAGTGGAAGTGGCGCCCCGCAGGGCGACGGTGTGGAGTTCGCCGTTCACGTCCACGACCTCGGCGTGCCGTACCACCACGGTGGCGCCGCGACCTCCCGCGGCGGTGATGCGCAGGTATCCCGTGAGGTTCTGGCCCGTGTCGACCCGTATCCGATGCCGACGAGCAAAGAGGACAGCCGGCCGGGTCTCGATCACACGGATGGCGGGCATGGCCCGCTGCTCAAGCCCTGCGGGCAGGCCCAGCGTGACAACCGACTCCCATGTGCCGTCGTCGAAGCCGGGCAGCTCCCAGCCTTCTTGGCGTTGCCGCAGATCGATGGAGCTTCCTTCGTACAGGCCCGCCGAGGTGATCTCGCCCGTGGAAGCCCGCCAGGCGTGGTCTGTGGACACGACAAGCCGTTCCCCGTTGTCCAGCTCGACTTCGAGTTGGGCGATCAGCGCGGAGGCATCTCCGTAGACGTTGCGGTGCGGCTGCCACGTGAGCGTGCCCCGATACCAACCGTCCCCCACCGTTGCGCTGATCACATTGGCGCCGGGTTGGAGCAGCGACGTGACGTCATAGGTGGAGAAGAGCAACCGGTGTCCGTAGCTGGTCCAGCCCGGCTCCAGCAGGTCCTCGCCCACGGCCACCCCGTTGAGGCGTGTGTCATGCACTCCGAGCGCGGTCACATACAGGCGGGCGGATCGCCAGTTCATGGGAATCCTGAACTCACGGCGGAACAGCTGAGCGGGCCCTGCTGTGCCGCGGCCGATGTCGGCACCCAGTGCGACAGGGCGAGCCGACCAGTCCCTCTGATCCAGCAGCGCCGCCTCTACACGAGCGGGGCTGCTCCATGGTGTCCATCCGCGATCGGTTCGGACACGCACACGCCACCAGCGGACCTCCCTGCTGCGTAGCGGAGGTCCCGGCATCTCGATGTCGTGACTCCGGTCGCTCCGCACCACGCCACTGCTGCATACGCCCGCACGGAAGCTGTCATCGGCGGTCCACTCGACTTCGTAGCTTCGCTGCGCAAACAACGGATCTTCCGCGTGCAACCGCCAGGCCAGCAAGGGTCTGCAGGCTCCCGTTGCAATCAGCCCGGAATCATCGGCAGTGTGCAGTTCGACAACCTGCACGGTCGTGTCCTCGTCTTCATAAGCTGCACGCTCGGCTGGGAGGGTCATGAAAAACGTGTCTCCGCTCTGCGGTAGATGGCGACGCCGTGTCCTCAGACCGGGCAAACGAACGCCAAGGCCAGGGCAGTCACCCTTCACACACGGTGGGCCGGTCAACATGGTCCAGCTTGTACGGCCGGCCGGATCGCCTGCTGCTCTGCCGCATCGAGCATGTGATTCCCGCCGACCGGCCACTTCGCCCACCGGCTGTCGAGAGGCCAAGCAGAACCCATGATCAGGCGGTCGCGGTGATCCGGTAGCGGACCGTGTCCGCCGGGCCGGGCAGGTCGAGCCGTGCAAGACCGTACAGGCCGCGGCGGCCTTCCCAGCCGGCCGGGACCACGGCGAGGCCGGCGATGCCGCCGTTCACCCGGATCTCTACGGTCTCGTCGGCCAGGCGCAGGCGTACGCCGTCGGGCAGACGCTCGACGGCGGTGTGGTCTGGTGCGCCGGTGTCGAGCGGGTACGGGATCAACAGGGTCGGGTGCGCGTCCGCACCGGGTGCCGACTCCTCGACCTCGATGCCGTTGCGGCCGTCCGTCAGCAGGTGGACGGACATGCGGTGTCGGCGGGCGGGCAGGCTGCCGGTGGCGGGGATCGTGCTGTCCAGGACGAGCACCCCGTGCGGCTCGGCGACCGTCGGGACACACGGGGTGTGGCGGCGCGCGGACAGCACCTCCAGGGGCTGTCGGCCCGGTCCCGGGCGCAGCGCCAGGCCGATGGCCGCCCGGCCGTCGCCGACGGTGGCCCGGGCCACGCCGAAGCCGAGGCTGCGGCCGGGGCCGAAGACGAGATCGGCGATGCCGAAGGCGTCGTACGACTCGGCCGGGTCGCCGTCCAGGTGGACGCTGACAGCGCCGCGGTGGGCGACCGCCCGGAAGATCGGCGCCCCTTCGATGCGCACCGTGTCCCGGGCGTCGAACGCCGGGGCCGGCTCCTCAGGCCACTCGGCACCGCCGTAGCCGTCCATCAGGGCGTCGGCGAGAAAGGCGAGCGCGAGTGAGGAGTAGTGGGCGTCGGCGGTGTAGAACTCGTAGCCGACGCGCAGTGCGGGCGGCAGCAGGTTGTCGACCGGGCTGAACGGCCCATCGGGGCGCTGGCGTTGGCCCAGGAACCGGACGGCCCGGACGGCGGCGGTGCGGGCGGCATGTGCCAGGTCCTGGTTGCCGCCGTCGCCCGCGAACCAGCCCGCGGCCAGGGTGAAGAAGGCCGCTTGCTGGCCGACGGTCCAGCTCTGCCCGGTGCTGCGGTGCGCGGAGGCCATCGAGCCGTCGGAGAGTTGCATGTCGAGCGAGCGGAGCAGTCCGGTCTCCAGCAGCCGGACAAGGGCGGGCCGCTGCGCGCCGTCGTAGCCGTCGGCGAGGATTCCCGCTAGGTGGAGGCGGGTGAACAGGTCGTAGGAGTTGGGGAGTCCGGGTTCGGCGTAGAAGCCGAGGTCGAGGTCGATGAGTTCCTCGAAGAACACCGCGATCAGCCGGTCGATGTCCTCGCGGGTGTGCCCGGACAGGCCCTCGCGGTAGCGGATCCATTCGCCGCGCAGCCACACCGCGGCCCAGTTGCACGGCGGGCGGAACTTGAACGACTTCTCCAGGTCGACGGCTGAGACCTGGTCCCGGAGCGCACGGACCGTGTCGGCGTCCGCGCCGATACGAGGCAGTATGCGGAGGGTCTTCAGGATCGGCGGCCAGGTGAAGTCACGGTGGTTGACGCGGTCGGTGACACTACCGGTGATGCGGTCGAACCCGGATGCGAAGTTGGCAAGTTCGGGGTTGCCGGTGTGTGCGAGCGCGACGGTGATGCCGCGGACGGCTCGGTCGAGGCGGTCCGGCCGCTCTTCCGGCGGGCCGAGCAGCGCGAGGACGGCGTTGCCGTAGGCGTGATAGGCAGTGCCGTACTGGGTGGGTTCGCCGAAGCAGGGGTCGTGCAGCTCGCCGGACTCCTGGAGGTGGTCGCGGAAGCTGTCCACGCCGGTCGTGAGGATGTCCAGGGCGGTGTCGCGTTGAGTTGCCACGTGTTCCAGTGCTCCAATCCGGGCTGTCAGACATCCCATGGTGTCGGTTGTTCAGTTGTGGCGAGGTTCGCGTGGTCGTCACACGAACGAGAATCGTGGCCGCGCCACAGATACTGACCCTAACGAGGAGAAGCGGGCCGACAGGCGGCGCGGATTGGCCGATGGTAGGAGGATGTTGATCCGCGATCCGGTCACCTGCCGACCGCCGTGCTCGCACGCTGCGACGACCCTCGGACCACCAGCTCGGGCCGCATGACCAGGTGTTCGTGTTCATGGGCCAGGGGCGCAGCGGTTTTCCGCAGCAGCATACGGACGGCTTGTCGGCCCATCTCCGCCATCGGCCGCTGCACCGTCGTCAGCGGAACGACGGCTGACGCTCCGTGCACCCCGTCGTCGAATCCGACCACGGCCATGTCATCGGGCACCCTGAGGCCGGCCTCGTACAGAGCCTGCAACACACCCGACGCGAGGGCGACATCGGCGCAGAGGACCGCGGTCGGCCGACGGGGGCCGGCCAGCAATCCGTCCGCCGCCTGCCTGCCGGCCTCGCAGGTAAGGGCATCGGCCCGCACCGTCAGCGAGCCCGCACCTGTGGCTCCGGTCGCGCAATACGCCTGCGTCACGGCCTGCAGGCGGTGCTGTGAACGGCGCGACGCGGGGCCGTCGACATAGGCGATGGTCCGGTGCCCTTGTGCGAGGAGGTGCCGAACTGCGTCGGACGCTCCGGCGGCGTCGTCCGTCTCCAGGGAACACGCGGCATCCCGCGGATGGTGGTCGTCGACGATCACCGAGGGAAGGCCGCGTTCGTGCAGTGCCTTCGCTGCGTGATCGATTCGATCGCCCGCCATCAGCACGACGCCGTGAATCCGCTGAGCGGCCAGGAAGTTCACGTAGCGTGCTGGCTGCGCGTGCTCCTGACGGCCCGAGTGAATCAGCACGCCGAGGCCGAGGCCGGTTGCTTCCTGCTCGACTCCGCGGGTCAGTTCGACGCCTGACGGGGCGGCCGTCTCCGGCAGCATGACGGCGATGACAGGGGCGGACAGCCCGTGCAACTGCCGCGCTCCTTCGGTGCGTACGAATTCCAGCGCGTCGATCGCGTCCTGTACGCGCATCCGGGTGGCAGCGGCCACGATGCCCGGGCGGTTCAGGACGTTGGAAACGGTGGCGATGGACACCCCGGCCTCCCGTGCGACATCCCGGATGGTCACCCTGCGCTGCATGGCGTTCTCATGCCTGAACGGTCAGGCCCTGCAGGGTGATCGGGCTGATCGGCGGCAGGCCGGAGCAGTAGCACTCAAGTTCGGTCAGCGCCGCCTGGGCCATCTTGCGGGTCTCCGGGCCCTGGGAACCCGCGATGTGCGGAGTGATGAGAACATTGGGAAGGTCGTAGAGCGGTGAGTGCGCAGGCAGCGGCTCAGGGTCGGTGACGTCGAGAATGGCATCCAACCGCCCAGAGACGCAGGCGCGTTCCAGTGCCGCGGTGTCGACCAGCATGCCCCGGGCGGTGTTGATCAGCGTGGCATGGGGTGGGAGGGCGGCCAGTTCGGCTTCGCCGATCATGTGCCGGGTCTCGGGCAGGGCCGGCGCGTGCAGGGACAGTATCTCCGCGTGCGGCAACGCCTCGGCCAGTTCGGCGGGTTGGGCACCTGCCGCGATCACCTCGGCCGGATCCGCATAGGGATCGACCACCAGGATCGGCCCGTCGTACAGCGCGCGCAGCTGGGCGACCACCCTGCGTCCGATGCGCGAGAAACCCACGATCACCACCGTGCGATCGTGACCGCTCAGCACGCCCCAGCGATCGCGGTAGGAGTGGTCGTCACGGAACCGGCGCGCGTCCTGGGCCAGGAACGGCACCTTCTTGAATGCCCAGAGCACCGCGGCGACCGTGTAGAGCGCCACCGGCGCGGCGTTCACCCCGGCCGCATGGGTGACCAGGATCCCGCGTTCGAACACCGGCGCCCGGACGATGCCTCGCACGCTGCCCGCGGCGTGGAAGACGGCGCGCAGTCGGGGCGCCGCCTGAAGCACGCCCTCGTCGAGTGGCGGGCATCCCCAGGAGGTGACCAGCACTTCCACCTCGCCCAGACGGGCCCGGGCCTCGGGTGAACTCAGCTCGTCCACCATGATCGGGACGTCCAGGGCGGCCAGCCCACGGAGTCGCGCCAACTCGCCCTCGCCGAACTGGGTTCGCAGGGTTTCGGGCGCCATGGCCAACAGGGCCTTCGGACGAGGAGAGGGCGAGTTGGGGACGTTGTCGTGCTGATGAGCGCGGTTCATCACTGTCTCCGTCGATCAGGGTTGACGGGGCTCCGGGTGCGGCAGCACGCGGCCGGGCAGCGGCGCGCTGAAGCGACCTGCGGCTCGGGTCGGCGGGGCGCAAGAGCCGGGCCGCAGGGGATGTGCATCAGCGGCGGGTGCCGAACACCCGGCGGATCTGCTCCAGATGACCGTACTCATGGACGGTGTCGGGCTCCAGATACGTGCCTTCGGTCCACTCGTTCCAAGCGTTGACGGTCACCAACGGAGTCCCGGTCTTCTCGACATACGACCGCGCCCTTTCAAGTGCTCGTCCGAACTGTTCCGGAGTGCAGTCCGAGATGATGTTGGTGTGGGGATAGCCGAGGGCGGGGTTGTACCGGTCTGACTGCACGGTACGCGGTGACGGGTCCCACCCGACCGTCACATTGGCGTAGTACGGCTGGTCGAACCTGGCCGCGAGCGCCTCCCATCCCTTCTCGGCCTGCTCCAGGACATCGGAGTACGGGGTGAGCAAGGTCGGCAGCGGATGGTGATGTACCCAGACGTACGACGTCACACTGTCGAAACCAAGACGATTCAGCAGGGCGGCTTCGTCGAGCGTCATGCCGTCCTGCGGCAGGACCGGCTGGTCGCGTGCGACGGCATTGAGGTGGATGCCGCCGTGCCCTGCCCTCTCGGCGCGCGAACGCAGATCGTCCAGCGCGGCTTTCGTGGCGTCGACACCACCGAGCCCGTCGAGGAGAGTGGGGAGGTCGTAGATGGACAGGTAGGGGCGGTCGTCGAGGCGCAGGTACGCCGGGTGGTTGACGTACCGCTCCAGAAGGTAGTCCGTGGCGGCCCGGAACTGGGCCGCGTCGACGCTTCCCGACTCCAACTGGGTGGCGCTCGTCCCGGACTTCCACGGGTGGATGTTGGTCCAGTGATGGTTCGCCCACATGACGGCGAACTTCATGTCGCGGGTGGCCGCGGCAGGCATGAACGCCTTCTCCAGCGGACGCTCCAGGTAGGGGCGTCCGCCGTACCAGTACCAATCGAAGATGAAGGCGTCGACCCCGTACCGGGTAGCCATCTCGACCTTGTCGGCCATGACGGCCGGATCAGCCTCGTCCTCGTAGCCCCGCAGGGGGACACGGGGCTGTACATGCCCCTCGAAGCGCGCAGTGGCCTTCTTCGACACCTCCCACTCCGTCCAGCCCTCGCCGTGCCACTGCTCGTTCCTCGGGTCCACGTGGTAGTTCGGGAAGTAGTAGGCCGCAATCATCACCTCACGCCCGCTCATGCGCAGCACCCCCACGCGTACGAGAGCGACCGGAAGCTCGTCTCTGGATACCGTTGCTCGATCATGACGGCGACTGTATTGAAGAGTCGGACTCAAGCTGTGCGGTCGGGATTGAGGGAAAACAGGACAGTATTGACCTGCGAACGCAGGACGTAACGCTGCGCGCATTCACCGCGGCTCACTTCGTCGTGTTCGCCGCATGCTCCTCGGCATACTCCTGGGCGGTCTTGTCGCCACCGCCGGAGTTGAACTTCTTGACGGCCGAGTCCCACGCGCTGACGGGCTGCCGACCGGTGACGATTCCGGTGATGGCATCGTTGATCTCCTGACGGAGTGTGGCACCGCGCGTCGTCCAGGTCGCCGAGCGCAGACCCTTCGACGGGTCGTCGAGCATCTTGGGGCAGACCTTCTGCTCCCACTCATACAGGGACCGGACGCCGGCTTGCGCACCGGGAACGTACAGCACCTGCGGGGCGTCGCACAGGTAGTAGAAGGGCAGGTTGGTGATGTTCTCGGTGTTGCCGAGCGTGGTCGGCGTCGGATCCCCGTCCTTGCTGAACGTGAAGTGGACGCCCTCCACGCCGTAGTGCATCAACTGGTACTCCTCCGTGCCGAACGGTGAGGCGAGGTGGTCCAGGACCCGCAGCACCGTCTTGACCTTCGCCTTCGACAGTTTCTTGTTGATGACGGTGTAGCCGGAGAGGCCGGGGCTGGACCAGGCGCTCGGGGTGATTCCTTCGGCGACGTACGGGACCATGGGTACGGCCTCGAAGTCCTGCACCAGCTTGAGCGTGGTCAGGTACGCGCTGAAGCTGTCCATGTAGGACTGCACCGTGCCGTTGTAGAAGCGCGTCTTGAGGTCGACTGATGAGATCGAGGGAGAGTCCGGGAAGTACAGACGTTCCTTCCACAGCGATCTCAGGTAGGAGAGCATCTCCGTGAAGTGGCCGCTCTCATAGTAGGACGTGAATTTGCCATCCGATGCGGACCAGGTGTTGGGTATTCCGTGGGACTGCGCGTGTGCGATCCAGCCGAACGGCCAGTCCTTCGATGCGCCGGTTCCGTACTTCCTTCCGCGTGTGAGCGAGGAGAGGGCGTGGGTGAAGTCGTCACGGCTGAATCCATCGGCCGTGTATCCCTGCTGCTTGAATTCCGTTGCGTTGATCCACAACGCAGCGCTGGGCCTGGGGCGTTGGATCGGAATCCCGTAGATGCCGCCGCGGAACCGGCCCACCGCCTGCCATGAGGTTGTGGGGAGGTTGGCCAGATTCGGGTAGTCCTTGATGGCATCCCCGGACAGGAACTCCGAGAGGTTCGTCATGGTCTTGAGGACGAACTCTTCTTCATGAGCGACGGTGTTGTTGACGATGTTGAGGATGTCGGGGAGGTCGTTGCCCGCCATGACGGTGGACAGCTTGCTCTGGAAGTCCGCAGCCGGCACCGGCGTGAAGTCGATCTTCACTCCGAGCGCCTTCTCCATGGCCTGCCAGTAGCGGTTCTGGCCCTCGGGTTTCGGTACGACCCCGTATGTGATCGTCATGACCTTGAGCGTGGAGCCATCGCCCGGGATGTCGGAGGTGCCCTTGGTCAGCTTGGACGGATACGACAGATAGGCGTCCTGCACTCCCGTTTGCGGGCTGCCCTTGAGTTCCGGTGTGGGCCCGGCCTTCGGGATGTAGGTCGGCCAAGGCGCCAGTTCGACGCCCCGGTTGGAGATGTCGCCGGCCGAGCCGGAACCGCTGCAGGCGGTCAGCAACGAGGGGGCGGAAACCGCGGCGGAGGCCACTCCGATGGAGCGCAGCAGGGAGCGGCGTGAGATGTCTGGCACGGAAGTGGGTTCCTTTCGGGACGAGCATCGAGCTGCAGCACGGCGCGCTCGCTGACGGAGATGGCTGCGGCGAGAGTGGAGGACGGTTCTCGCTCTGCGCGCGGGCAGATGGGACCGGGGTCGGCTCTCAACGGCCCGGATCAGCTCTTGATGGCGCCGGTGAGTACGCCCCTGGCGAAGTACTTCTGCAGGAACGGGTAGGCGAGGAGGATCGGGACGGTCGCCACGACCAGCACGGCCATCTGGATCGTCTGTGGGGCGGACATCGCGGAATCGCCTGCCCCGTTCGAGTCGCTCAGCTGGGCGCCGCTCAGCACGTAGGTACGCAGGACCTGCTGCAGCGGCCAGTGGTCGTCACTCAAGTAGATGGAGGCCTGGAACCAGGAGTTCCAGTAGGCGACGGCGTAGAAGAGGGCGACCACGGCGAGTGCGGCCTTGGACAACGGCAGCACCACGGAAAGCAGAATCCGGACGTTGCCGGCGCCGTCGAGCCGGGCGGCTTCGTAGAGTTCCTCCGGGATGGACTGGAAGAAGCCTCGGAGAACCACCAGGTTGAAGACGCTGATGAGCATCGGCGCGATGAGCGCGAGGTAGTTGTCCAGCAGTCCCAGGCTCTTGACCATCAGATAGGTGGGGATCATTCCCGGCGGGAACAGGAAGGTGAAGAGCACCAGCAGCAGCACCGGCTTGCCCCCGAACACCTTCGGCCGGGCCAGGGCGTAGGCCAGCATGACGGTGCAGGCCATGCTGGCGGCCGTGCCGAGGAGTGTCACCCCGATGCTCACCCAGAGGGCGTGCGTCACCACGGAGCCGCTGAAGATGTCCCGGTACGCGTCGAGGGTCGGGTTCTCGGGCCACAGCACCCAGCCACCGTTGTCGATGACCTCCTTGGGGGAGGCCAGGGAGGTCGCGATCACCAGCAGGAAAGGCACCAGTACGAGGACGGCGATCACGGCCAGAGCGATCGCCTTTGCGGCCAAGGTGATCTTGCGGGGCTTCTCCATCCACGCCGGGCGGCCGGGTCGTTTCACTCCGCGGCCGGCGCGGGTCCCGAAGACGACGCTCATTTGTACACCCCTTGCTCTCCGAGACGGTGCGCGACCTTGTTGGCGGTGAAGACCAGGACCGCTCCCACGACTCCCTTGAAGAGCCCGGCTGCCACGCCGTAGCCGAAGTTGCCGCCGACGATGCCCTTGTAGTACACGAAGGTGTCGATGATCTCGGCGGCCTGAGCGCCCACCGCGTCACGCTGCAACAGGATCTGTTCGAAGCCGACGGACAGGATGTCGCCGATCCGCATGACCAGCAGCAGAAGAACGATGGGGCGGATGGCCGGCAGGGTGATGTGCCAGAACCGCCGCCAGGGCCCTGCCCCGTCGATCGCCGAAGCCTCGTAGAGCTGATCGTCGACCTGGGTGAGAGCGGCCAGGAAGATGATGGTGCCCCAGCCACAGTCCTTCCAGATCACCTCAAGGACGGTGAGTGGTTTGAAGAGTTCGGGATCGCCGATGATGTCGACGGTGTGCAATCCGGCTCCGGAGAGCGCCGAGTTGAGAACACCGGTGGCGCCGAGCATCTGCTGGGCCATGGCGACCACGATCACCCAGGACATGAAATGGGGCAGGTAGACGATCGATTGGACGACTCGTCGCAGAGTGTTCGATGTGAGACTGTGCAACAGCAGCGCCAAGGCCAGCGGCGCCGGGAAGAAGAAGACCAGCTGCAGACACGCTATCTCCACGGTGTTGAGGGCAGCGCGCCAGAAATCGGAGTCGCCGAACAGGTCCGTGAAGTTTCTGAAGCCCGCCCAGGGGCTGCCCGAGAACCCGTTGAAAGGTATGTAGTCCTTGAAGGCGATGATGTTCCCGAAGAACACCCCGTAGTGGAAGACCAGGAAGTACATCACTCCCGGCACCATGAGCAGCAGGAACGCGCGGTCTCGCCAGATTCGGCGGAGCGCCCTTGAGCCAGGGCGTTTTCGTCGCGGCGGTGGGCTCTGGACCGTACCCGACTCCTCGGGCACGGCGGCGACCTCGCTGATGCTCACCACGGTTCGACCTGTCCTTCTCGGGAGGGCGGCCGATGAAGACCCTCGGGATCTCCAGCCGGCCGCAATTCATGTCGGTGACACTTGGCGCGTGTGTGATTGTTCGGGGTGTGACGTCCCTCTTGGCTCACGGAATGGACAGCTTCTTCCGTCCCTCTGCGGCCGGACCAACACCTTCTCACCGGGGGTCGCCCGGGGCGGGGAGAAGGACCAGTAAGCGGCGTGGTGGGACCGCCGGGTCCCCGCCATTCAACCCGAACAACTCAGCCACATCACGGAGTGGAGGTTGTTCACCAGTACGTAGTGGTACAGACTCACGGCGGTGACGCTAGTCACCGACAATGCGGCCCACCATGGCGGGGATTGAGCAAAAGTAGGACGAAATTGCCCGTCCGCCGGAGTGGGGCATCATGACTCGCTCCGGTAGGAATCACTCTGCGGTGGCCAGAAGTTGAGGACACACCGAGCGGCATGCACGGCGGGCGGACGGCGTCCCTCCAGCATCTGAGGGCACAGCGAGTGTTCCGAGGGATGCCCGTAGAAACCGTCGACCCTCAGCAGCAGACCGTCGACCGGCCCGGGCGATACGAAGCCGCCGGAAGTTCTCGGCCGGACACCGTTGCGCGATCCCGACGGGGACTGTATTGAAGAGTCGAGCCGAAACTGTGCGGCCTGGCCTGAGGGAA
Source organism: Streptomyces sp. NPDC004629 (assembly GCF_042873595.1). NCBI lineage: Bacteria > Bacillati > Actinomycetota > Actinomycetes > Kitasatosporales > Streptomycetaceae > Streptomyces > Streptomyces sp. NPDC004629. The sequence goes on from NZ_JBIALO010000011.1 coordinate 218,537, forward strand.
GCAGGACAGAATTGACCAGCGAACGAAGGAAGCCCCGCTACGAGCGCGCCACCGTGTTCAATCCGGACGGCCTACCGGTCTGGGCGGACCGCCACCGTCTCGATGCCGACGTGGCGGCGCACGACCATGACTTCTTCGAGATCGCGCTCGTCACCCAGGGCCACGGTGTCCATATCGCAGCCGACGGCGACCACCCCATCGGTCCAGGAAGCGTCGTCGTGATGCCGCCCAACCAATGGCACGCCTACGGTGAGTGCGAAGATCTCACGGTCTTCGACAGCTTCATCACTCCTGAACTGCTCGACACCACCCTGTCCTTTCTCGATGCCGAACTTCCGCTCATACGGGCCGTGAACTCGACGAGCCTGCCGCTGCCACAGCGTGTCCAGCTTCCGCCCCGTGACGTCAGCATGGCGATCGGTGAACTGCACAGCATGACCGACATGACCGCACAGCGCTCGCGTATGCAGATCGTCGGGCACCTACTGATCTACCTCGACATCCTCAACCGTGCCTGGTCCGGCGAGCACGCCATGCACCGACGTACGCTTGCCCCGCTCCATCCAGGTGTCTCGCGAGCCGTGGAGCTGCTGGAAGCCGACCCGGGATACCCCTGGACTCTCGCCGAGCTGGCCGGGGAGGCCGCTACGGAGCGCACCTACTTGGTGCGTCTGTTCCAACGCGACCTGGGAATCCCGCCCATCGCATACCTCAACCGGTTGCGCGAGCAGTACGCGGCCCGGCTCCTCGTGCAGACCGACCAGCCGATCGCTCAGATCGGGGCACAACTCGGCTGGGAGGACGCCGCGTACTTCGCCCGCCGGTTCAAGTCGGCCTACGGCCTCAGCCCCTCGGCCTACCGGAAACGTGCCCACACCGGTGAGACCCGCTATCACTCCACGGTGGTCCCCGAACCCCGGCTGCCCGTCAGCGGTGCGCGCTTCGACGTAAGACCGGTCAGCTAGCGCCGTGACCGCATGAGCAGCAACATCACAGCCGACCGTTACCAACTGTTTGTGTTCTTTTACTCACCTTTACCCCTTCGGTGAGCCGGGAATTTATGTTACTCATGAGGTGTGCGGTGAGGATCTCGGAGCTTGACCGCACGGACTCGGGATTACTTTCCGGCACGTGCCGGAGTCAGCGAGCTGGGGAGCTGCATGGACCCCACACCCTCCTCTTCCTCCGCTTCGCCCTTCGACATGGTCAGCGACGCTCTGGCGGATTACATCCCGAGGGCCGGGACAACGGCGGCCGAAGGCCCTGCCGAATCACCGGCCGAGCACCCCGCCCGTCGGTCTTCAGGCACCAGTGGGGAGAACGGAGGTCGGGAACAGATCCTCGGGGCGGTCAACCTCGACCGGGATCTGAGGATCACCGGCTGCAATCTGGAGGCTGCTCCCTTCGCGGGGGTGAGTGTCGCGTCAGGGGCCGCTTTCACCGATCTGCTGCCACCCGGGGACGTACCGACGGTGACGCAACGGTTGCAGAGGGTTCTTGAGACGCGAGAAGCGCACGTCGCCCGGGTCCAGCGTCTGCGGCGGGCCGACGGGACGGATCTGGTGGTCTCGATGAGCATCCTGCCGGCCGCACCGCCGCGGGAAGGTCTGACAGTCTCCCTGATCGCCATGGCCAAGCGGCTGCACCTGTACGCCTCCGCGACCGCGATCGGGACGTCATTGGACGTCGGGGAGACCGCGTTGTCCCTGGCCCAGGCCCTGCTGGCATGGGGAGACGTAGCCGCCGTCGACCTGGATTACGCCGTATGGACGGGCGAGGCGGTCACCGAGCAGGCGCAGGAGCGCATCCGGCTGCGGCGGGCGGCCCTGGTGCCGGACCGGGCCTGGCCCGAGGGGTACCTGACTCCCGGGGACAACCTTCCCCGCGAAGCGAGCCGTCTGCTGGCCGGTGCGGTCATGCGCGACGACATGCCGCAGGCCATCGTCATTCCCGACCGTGAGGCGATCGAGCAGGCACTGCTCAACGATCCGCGGCTGGTGCGCGCCCTGGTGCCCGGCAACCGGCCGGTGAGTGTCGCCTGCATACCGCTGGTCGTGGACGGACCGGAAGGCACGCCCGGACCCATCGTGCTGGGCATGACGGAGGTCTGGCGGCGCCCGGAGCGCCCCTTCCGTGCCGGCGAGCTGCTCGACTTGCAAGAACTCGTGGCCAAGACCGCCCGTCATGTGGACCTGGCCCGGCAGCATCAGCGTGAGCACGCCCAGGTCCTGGCGCTGCAGCGCCGGCTGCTGCCGCGGGCCGGCAGCGACGCCATCGAGGTCGCCAGCGTCTATGAGCCCACCACCCCCGACAGCGCGGGCGTCGGCGGTGACTGGGTGAACAGCTTTCCGCTGCCGGGTGACCGTACCGCGCTGGTGGTCGGCGACGTTGTGGGGCACGGTCTGGGGGCCGCGGCGGCCATGGGCCAGCTGAGCATGGAGGCCCGCGCGCTGCTGTCGGCGGGGATGGGCCCCGGAGAAGTGCTGGAGCGTCTGGACGAGACGGTCACGCTCCTGGACGACACGGACACGGGCCTGGCTGCCGGATACAGCGCGCTGGGCTCGACGTGCTGCATCGCGGTCTACGATCCGGTCGACCACCGGGTGGTGATGTCCAATGCCGGCCATCTGCCCCCCGTCCTCATCCATCCGGACGGGTCCGCCGAGACCGTCACGGCGCAGCCGCATCCGGGCCTGGGAGCCGTGTTCGCCGTGCGGGAGCCGTTCGACGAGCATGAGTTCGCCGCACCGCCCGGCTCCCTCCTCGTCCTCTACACGGACGGTCTGGTGGAGGATCCGGCAGCCTCGATCGACGACGGCATCGGCCGGTTGACGGACGTGGTGCGCGAGGTGCATCCCTGGGACGATCTGCAGCAGGCCGCGCGTCGCGTGGTCGCCGGTCTGGCACCGCAGGGGCGCCTGCGCGACGACATGACCCTGCTGCTCGCCCGTATGGCCGGCCGCCGCAGCCGGGACACCGCCACCTGGCACCTGCCCGCCCGCGATGACACCGCCGCCCGCAGCCGCGCCTTGGCCTCCCCCCTCCTGCGGCGATGGCACACCAGCGACCAGACCCGGGACAGTGCGCTGCTGGTGATCAGCGAACTGGTCACCAACGCCGTCCGGTTCGGCACCGGGCCCGTCACGGTACGGCTGGTGAAGGCCGGGAGCCGTCTGTCATGCGAGGTCGGCGACACCGGCAATGTCCGGCCGCGCATGCGCCGCGGTGAGCCACTCGACGAGGGTGGGCGTGGCCTGTACATCGTCCATAAGCTCACCACACGTTGGGGGGTGCGGTGGACCAACACCGGCAAAGCCGTCTGGGCGGAACTGGAGGCGTAGCGCCCGTGCCGGAACGAGAGCGGCGAGCCTCGGCTACAGCCACTCCCCCTCCACGGCCGTGGCGGTGAGCCCGGGCGCGGCCGCATACAGCACCGTGCGACTGCCTGCCTTCTGGCCGGCGTCGTGCGCGCGCCGCAGTATGTCGAGCACGGCGGCACCGCCGCGGTTGCCCGTGGTGTAGCTGTCCCGACTGTAGGCCAAAAGCCCCGCCGGCCAGCCGTCGGGCATCGTCTGCTCCATGTACTCCAGCACCCGCGTGCCACCGGGGTGCGCGAGCAGCAGATCTGGATGCCACGTGTGCCCGTCGTCCTGGTGGCGCACGCGCAGCCACTCCCACATCGCGGCGACCGTCTCCTGCACGGCGCGCGGTCCACGGCGGTCCATCACGAAATGCGTACCGTCGGCCCGCGTCTCCAGTCGGTGCAGGTCCGCGGTGCCGGGCAGAGTGTGATGCCAGACCGCATCCAGGCGCAGGACCGACTCCGCTCTGGGGCGGCCTGTGACCACCACGGCGACGGCGGTATCCGCGAACAGCAGCCGGACGATCAGCGATTCCAGCGTGTCGTCGGCGGGCTGGTAGGTGGTGCTCAGCGCCTCCGATATCACGACCAGCACCACCCGGTCGGGGTCCGCGGCGACCAGATCGGCCGCCAGCGCCAGCGATCGGGTGCCGGCGATGCAGGCCCACTGGGTGGCCGGCAGCAGCAGCACGTCGCTACGCAGCGGAAGCCGGTTGAGCAGGGTCAGGTCCAGCCCCGGCAGGGCCGGGGTGGTGGAGTGACTGGTGATCAGACAGTCGACGTCGGCGGTATCCAGTCCGGCGATCCGAAGGGCTCCACGGGCTGCGCGCTCCCCGTAGGTCTGCACGACCGCCCAGGCCGGCGCGGTGCGCTCCTCGATGGTCTGCGGCGCCGGTATCGCCTCCAGTGCGGCGATCACGCGGTTCACCTCCTGGTCGGTGAACCCGCCGCCGGCCAGTGCCGCACGGGCGGGGCCGGCGCCCAAAGTTCGCAGGCCGCTCCCGCTGCTGGGCGCGGTGGCTGTCTCCAGCGGCAGCATCCAACCGCGGGAGGTGATCCCCGTACTCGCGGCGATGCCGTCGATCCGTCGCAGCCACGGCGCCTGCGGATGCCGGCTTCGTACCTCCGCCAGGATCTGGCCGGTCTCCACGACATGTTCGCCATGTAGTACGACGGGAGGGCACAGGTAGGCGCCCATAGTACGCACCTTTCTCCGAAAACCCATGAATGGCGTGAAGTGTCCGAAACCTGCCTGATTGGGCAGGCTAGGGCCAAGTCGCCTTCATCGCACTCTACTTCGCGCTCGCCTTCCCTTGGGCCGTATCACACATGCACGAAGTCATGCGGGTTCAAAGACCACTCCGGCCGCGCGCACAAGCGGAAGGCGGCCCGGTGCACCAGTGGTGCGCCGGGCCGCCTGTCGGCTACCGCGACCGACCTGCTACCTCAGGGTGGTCAGACAACGGTCACGACGACTCGCTGATAGGAGGTCAGCCCGCCATCGTCCGTCACCGACAAGACGAAGTGCACGGTCTGGCCGACCTGAGCGTCGGCCGGAACAGTGACCTTCGCCAAGGAGAAGTTGCCGTTGCGCGCCTCAGCCACCCGCACGGGCGTCGTACCGTCATAGGTGTCGGCATCGGCATACCGCCACCACTTGGCCGTGAGCTTGTTCTTGTCGGGATCGCTGATCTTCGCGGTCAGCGAGATCTTCTCTCCCGGCTTCGCAGTACGGTCGAGCCGCCCCTGGACGTTGACGATCGGCTCGTGGTTGGCGTGCTTGTACTTGTCCGTGACGGTCCACTTGAGGCGGGCGGCGAAGTCCTCCTGGGCCGCGCCGAACCATCGAGCGCTCGCGTAATCGGTTGACGGCGCGCCGTTCGTGCCGATGTCCGTACCGGCGCGACCGCCCCATCCGCCCCAACTCGGGTCAACGTCTGCCCGAAGCCCATTCTGGATCAGGTTCATATAGATGGATGTGTCTCCCTCGGAGATCCACGATCCCTTCGCCTGCGGGGGCGTCCAAACGATATAACCCATGGCCTTCAACTGCTCGGTGGTGAGGCCTGAGAACCCGAAGTAGTCGAAGATATCGCCTGGCACCATCTGCTCTCCGTCGCCCCACACCCTGTAGAACTTCCCGAACGGACCGACGCCGGACACGTTGGCCTTGGTCCATTCGGTGGACAGGTATTTCGCATCGCCCGGCAGAACGGCGGAGCGCGCTCCGTAGCCCCAGATGCTGGTGGACATCTGACGGAACTTCACGTCGGGCCAGTTGGGCTGAATGTACTTGCCGTACATGCCGTCCTGGTCTCCGAATGACTGAATGACGGCCTTATGGGACACCTTGCGGTAAACATCCGGCCATTCGGGCGTCCCGAAGTACTCGTCCTTGATGGACTTCAGTGCACGCGCGATCGTCGACTGCCCGGCGCCGGTCAGCAGATAGACCGGCTTACTGGACTTGTCCAGGAGAAGGCGTCGGATGAGGTTCGACCCGTCGGAGTCCTTAGAGATGTCCCCATCGAACTCGATGTTTCCGTTGAAGATCTTCGAGCGCAGGTCCTTCGGTGCCGGATACCCGTTGGCATGCTTCTTCAGGTTGGGGTAGACCTTCGCGTAGATGTCCACGGCGTCGTTGATGAATCGCTCGCCAGGCTTCCAGCGCCATGATTCACACGGGCAGAGGTTCAGTCCGAAGCGCGTGTACTCGCGTCCGGGCACAAACCACTTGGTCCCCTTGCCGTCGCCGGCCCAGTGGACTCCGCTGCTCGCGTACACCAGCCCCTTCGTATCGAATTCGTTGCTGTAAAGCAGATACCGCACGACGGTGTTCTGGTCGTCGAGTTCCGGATCGTTCATCAGGACGATGCGCGGTTTCTCCTGCTTCCCCTCGCCGGAACCGTCACCTCGCGCTAGTGCGGGTGACGCAGTGCCGGCTCCGAAGAGTATGGTCATCAAGACGACCACGCCAAGCGCGTTGGCAAGACGCATGGGCCGGCGGCTGGACGGCGTGCATCTGAACATCCTTGCTCCCTTCTGGCGAATCCGTTGAGTCGGCCGACTGGCCGACTGCTATTTCTTGGAGACGGTGACGACCACGCGCTGATAGTGCTTGAGCGCGAGAGTGCCGTTGTCCTTGGCCTCCAGGACGATGTGGATGGTGGATCCGGGCGCGGCATCGGCCGGCACGGTGAAGGACACGTTGCGCGTGTCCGTCCCGGTCAGGGCGACGTCCCCGGGGTAGGTGTCGGCGTCGGTGTACTGCCACCACTTGTACGACACGCGGTCACCATCGGGGTCTGTGGCACTGCCCCTCAAGGTGATCTTGGCTCCGGGTCTGGCAGTGAGGTCGGTGCCGGGCTTCACCGAGGCCGTGGGGTTGTGGTTCGCGTCGGCGTAGGAACGCGTGCTTCCCCACGTGGCGCGGGCCGCGAAGTCGTTCTGGATGTCTTCGACCCAGCGAGTCTGGGGATAGTTGCGGTCCGCTGCGTTCCCCGTGTACGGGTTGGCGTCGGACGTGTCGATCCACCCGGATGCGTTGGGTGTGAAGCGCCCGCCCCATCCTCCGTATGCCGGGTCCTCGGAGGATCGCAGCCCGTTGAAGTCCAGCAGGTGCAGGAACGCGGGCGAGTCTCCTTCAGAGATGAAGTCGTGGACGTCGTAGCCGGCGTTCTGATTCGCGGAGCTGGATTCCGGGCGCCAGCGGTTGTTCTCGTCGTCGCCCGGGGTCGGGTTGCCGTCCCGGTAGGTGCGGTACTGCTCCAGCAGGGGTCCGTGTCCGTTGAGGAAGTTGTTCTCCATGTACGGGGCGCGGAGTGTGTACTGGAAGGGTTCAGGGACGGTCCTCTTCCACAGGTAGGCGAAGCTCCAGAACTGGGACTGGTTGTCGATGACCTTGACGTCCGGCCAGTTGGGCTTGATGTAGTCCTTGAGGGTCGCGTCCTGTTCGAGGATGTTGTAGAGCACCAGCTTGTTGCTGACCTTGCGCTGGATGGTGGACCACTTCTTTGTGCCCTGGTACTGCTCCTGGATGGACATGAGTGCACGAGCCACGGTGTTGAGTCCGCCCCAGGCCTGTACGTAGAGCGGCCCCGGCTTGTCGTCGAGGATGGCCTCCTTGATCAATTCGGACCCGGCCGTGGGCTTGGAAGTGTCGCTGACATTCTCGATGTTGCCGATCTTGTACAGCGAGCGGAGCCGGGCGGGGGTGGGGTAGCCGTCCGCGTGCTTGCGCAGGTTGGGGTAGATCTCGGCGTACCGATCGAGGTAGTCGTCGACCCATTGGTCCCCGGTCCACCGGTACGGCGCCACCGTGTCCCCGTTGCCCGCCCAGTGGAACCGCGAGCTGGTGAGGACGATTCCGGCGGTGTCGAACTCGTTGGAGTAGTAGAGGTATCGGATGAAGGAGTCCATGTCGTCGACTTCGCCGTCGTTCGTCAGGATGACCCGCGGCTTGTGGTGGTGCTTGGGTCCGGCCGATGCGGCATGGGCGCCGGCGGAGGTGGTGGGCGCTGCCTGGGCCACGGTCGGCAGGACGGCCGCCGTGAGGGCGACCAGGATCGCTGTCGAGAGCTGACGCCGTCGGCGAGGTCTCGGGCCATGGATGTGCATGTGCCTCCTCTTGATTTCTCACGATGCGGGAGAGTGAGGTCTCCTGTGGCTCTGACGGTTCTGCGGTGACGTGCGAAGCATGGGGGGCGTTTCGAGCCCGGGAGCTGATGGTCGGATCCGCATGCACCGGCAACAGGCGGGCCGCGGACTCGTAGACGGGCGGTCGGCCGGCGGTGACGTCCCTGGCGGCGCCTGACCGTCGCCGCGTCATCCCGGATACCCGCGATGTATGCCTATTCATGACTGAGTCGACAGGCATGGATTCTGTGAGTGAGTCACGGCCCTGTCAATGGATCGAACAGAAGGAGTCCGCAGCGGACGTCGGGTACTCGCTTCGTCGCAGCGGGACTTCCAGCGGCGGGCGCACAGAAGCGGAATGACATGACGACTCACTGCCAAACGCGCTGAGCTGCGGCGAGAGTTGGGGCTACCGCAGGATCGGAACACGTGCAGCGGCACAGTTCCAGCGCATGCCACGTCGGACGAACAGCCGGCCGGGCGGGAGCGGGATGCGTACAGTCGGCTCCCACCAGGTGTGCCTGCAAAGGCCGAGCACCGTCGGAGTGCTCCGGCCGGGAGGTGTCGCACGTATCGCTACGGACCAGTTTTGGAAACCTTCTTGACACGTAAATAGGCCTCACGTAGCTTCCTCGACATGTCTGATCGGGACCGCATAAAAATGCACAAGGAGCCGACCTACGGGGCCGGCATCTGGCACTTCGCCACCTACGTCGACCGGTACGCGACCGACGGCTACGGCGACCCGAGGACCGTCCTCGATGCCATCAAGCTCGCCGGAGCGGTCGGTGACCTGTCCGTCGTCGATCTGAACTGGCCGTTCCCGCCCGGCGGCATCAGCACCGCCGAGGTCAAGGAGGCCCTCGCCGCCGAGGGACTGCGTGCCATCGCCGTGACGCCGGAGTTCTACACCGGCGCCTTCGCCAAGGGCGGCTTCACCAATCCCGACGCGGCCACTCGCCAACGGGCCATCGACCTGGTCGCCGCCTCGGCCGAGGTCGGACGCGAACTCGGTGTCGACTACATCAAGCTGTGGCCGGGGCAGGACGGATACGACTATCCCTTCCAGGCCGATTACACCGAACTCTGGGACAAGTCCGTCGGTGCGGTGCGTGAACTGGCGCAGTCGTTCCCCGACCTGAAGTTCGCGATCGAGTACAAGCCGCGTGAGCCCCGCAACCGTATGGTCTTCTCCTCCGTCGCCCGAACCTTGCTCGCGATCGAGGACATGGGCGTCGACAACGTCGGGATCCTTCTCGACTTCGGCCACTCCCTGTACGGCGGAGAGACCCCGGCGGAAGCGGCCAGGATGGCGATCGCTCGCGACAAGCTGTTCGCCATCGACGTCAACGACAACTTCCGCGGCTGGGACGACGACATGGTCGTCGGATCGGTGCACCTGCTGGAGACGTTCGAGTTCTTCTTCGCTCTGCGCGACGCCGGTTGGGACGGCGTATGGCAGCTCGACCAGTTCCCCTTCCGGGAGGACTCCGTGGAGGCCGCGCGCGCGGGCATCCGCACCATGCGCGCCTTCCACCACGCGCTGAACTATCTCGACCGGGACGCCCTCGCTGCGGCCCAGTCCGCGCAGGACGCCCTCGGTGCCCAGCGGATCGCAAAGCAGGCGCTCTACCGCGCGCTCGCGGAGAGCGAGTCGCTGTGACCACCGTTCAGGCCACGTCCGGCCCGCTTGAGGTGGACGAGTCCGCCGCCCGTCTCTACCTGGAGCTCGGCAAGCGACTTCGCACGGCATCCCCTTCCGAGGCGGCTCCCGAGCTGGCCCGGATATCCACCCGCATCCGCCGGGACATCCTGACGACCATTCAGGCGGCCGGCATGGGCCACGTCGGCGGAGACCTCTCCGTCACGGACTTGATGGTCACCGCCATCTGGGGTTGTCTGCGCCTCGACCCGTTCAAGCCGGACGACCCGCAGCGCGACCGGTTTGTGCTGAGCAAGGGTCACTGCGCCGCCGCACTGTACTCCACGCTCGCATCCTGCGGCTTCTTCGCACAGGAGCGTCTGACGGACTTCATGGGTCCGCTGTCGCCGCTCAACGGCCACCCGAACCGGGTCAAGGTGCCCGGCGTGGAGACCAACACCGGCCCGCTCGGCCATGGTTTCCCGGTCGCCACCGGTTGTGCACTCGGCGCAAAGCTGCGCGGCGAGTCATGGCGGACCATCGTCGTGCTCGGCGACGGTGAGATCCAGGAAGGCAGCAACTGGGAAGCGGCCATGACCGCTGCGCACTACGGCCTGGAGAACCTCGTCGCCGTCGTGGACCGCAACCGGCTGCAGCAGGGGGCACGCACCGAGGACACCAAGACGCTCGAACCGCTGGACCACAAATGGGCCAGTTTCGGGTGGGAGGTCCGGGTCATCGACGGCCACGACCATCGTGCGATCAAGGAAGCCTTCGGACCTTCGACCGCGGGACGCCCAGTCGCCGTGATCGCCAACACGATCAAGGGTAAGGGGATTTCGTTCATGGAAGACCGGGTCGAGTGGCACCACAAGGTGCCCACCGACGAGCAGGTTCGACTCGCTCTTGAGGAGCTGAGCCGATGACCGCGCTCGACGCGCCCGCCCTCACCTTCGACTGCCGGGCCGACTTCGCGGACGAGCTGATCACTCTCGCCCGGACCGACGACCGGATCGTGGCGGTGTGCAACGACTCGGTCGGCTCCAGCAACCTGGTCGCCTTCCGTGAGGAGTTCCCGGACCGTCTGATCAACGTGGGCATCGCCGAACAGGATCTGGTCGGGGTGTCGGCCGGACTCGCCAACGCGGGTTACATCCCCTTCGTGTCCGCTGCGGCACCCTTTCTCACCGGCCGTGCCCTGGAGCAGATCAAGGCCGATGTCGCCTACAGCGACCGACACGTGGTCCTGTGCGGTCAGAGCCCCGGCATGGCTTACGGAGAGCTGGGGCCGACCCACCATTCGATCGAGGACCTCTCCTGGATGCGGGCGGTTCCCGGATTGCAGATCGTCGTGCCGGCCGACCCCGCGCAGACCCGCAGCGCGGTGCGGTGGGCTGCCGCGTCGGGGCTCCCGTCCTATCTGCGCATCCCCCGTTTCAAGGTGCCCGCCGTCACACCACCCGATGCCCCCTTCGAGCACGGACGGGCCCTGAGGCTGGCAGAGGGCACCGACGTGACACTGATCGCCATCGGCACCATGGTCTCCCGTGCGCTGCAAGCGGCCGATCGCCTCAAGGAGCAGGGCATATCGGCGCGCGTGGTGAACATGACCTTCGTCGAACCGCTCGACGTCCAGGAAGTCCTCGCCGCCGCTGAAGACACCGGTGCCATCGTCACGGCGGAGGAGGGACTGGTCTCCGGGGGCCTCGGTGCGGCGGTGGCGCGTGTGGTCGCGGAGTCCCGTCCGGTGCCGGTACGCATGCTGGGCGTGCCCACGTTCGCTCCGACCGGCAGCACCTCCTTCTTGCTGGACCACTTCGGTCTGAACGCCGCGGGCATCGTCGGCGCCGCGCGTGAGGTTCTGGGGCGGGGCTGATGGAAAGGCTCGTCCTCGCTGTTGACCAAGGCACCAGCTCGACGAAGGCGCTCCTGGTCAATGCCGCCGGTCGTATCGTTGCGCGCGGTGACGCGGCGCTGTCCCAGAGCCATCCGGCACCCGGTCTCGTGGAGCAGGACGCACGTGCGCTGCTGGCCGGCGTGCAAGCGGCGATCGCTGCCTGCGTGAAAGGAATCGATCCCCGAGCGGTCGTGGGGATCGGGCTGAGTACCCAGCGCGAGTCTGTGGTCCTCTGGGAGACGAAGACGGGCCGGCCGGTCGCACCATTGGTGAGCTGGCAGGACCAGCGAGGGGCCGAACGAGCCGCTCGCCTCGAAGGAACGCCGTTCGCCGACCTGGTCCGCCAACGGACCGGACTTCCGCTCGACCCCATGTTCTCCGCGTTGAAGATGGCCGCACTTCTCGATGAGCACGATCCGACCCGCGAACTCGTGAGCTGCGGTCGGTTGCGCCTCGGCACGGTCGACAGCTGGCTTGTCAATGCCATCACCGGAGCCTTCGTCACAGAGATCGGAAACGCCTCACGCACCCAGCTGCTCAATCTCCGGACCGGAGCATTCGACAAGGACCTGCTGACGGCGTTCGGCGTACCCGAGCGGGCCCTTGGGGAGGTGGTCGCTTCGACCGGTCCCTTCGGACACACCAGCGGCTTCGATCCCCTGCCCGACGGCATCCCTGTTGCCGCGGTGCTGGGGGACTCACACTCCGCGTTGTTCGCCCACGCCGGATGGCGGCCGGGCGTGACGAAGGCGACGTACGGCACCGGCTCGTCCGTGATGACGCTGACCTCCTCGCTAGGAGCCGCCGGGGCCATCTGCGACACCATCGCATGGTCGGTGGGCGGGCCGGCCTTCGCTCAGGAGGCGAACATCCGCTCCAGTGGACGTACGCTGACCTGGCTGGCCGATCTTCTCGGCGCAACCGTGGAAGAGGTCATCGAGCTCGCGGAGTGCTCCGACGCCGATGGTGTGACACTCGTCCCCGCCTTCGGCGGTATCGGCGCACCGTGGTGGGACACCCGGGCGCAGCCTCTGCTCGCGGGCTTCAGTCTGGGAACCGGCCGTGGGCAGGTGGCCCGGGCCGCGCTGGAATCGGTGGCCCATCAAGTCGACGACGTGCTCGGCGCCATGACGGGGATCGACCGAGTGATGGCCGACGGAGGCCTGACGCGCAGCACGGCCCTCATGCAACTCCAGGCAGATCTCAGCGGCGTGGAAGTGGCCAGGACCCATCATCCGGATCTCTCGGCCGCCGGGGTCGCGGATCTCGCCGGACTGACTCTCGGCCTGTGGTCCACCCCCGATCTGGAAAAGCGGGCCGACGACGGTCTCGAAGTCTTCACGCCCACATGGAGCGAGGACCGACGCGAGGCGGCCGCCTCGCGATGGCATGAGCGCCTGCTGGCCGCCCGAGAACTGGGGGCCCGAGGAAACGAGAGGACATCATGACAGTAGTGCCCGAGGGCCGATCCACAGGGGACAGCGCTCGCCGACGCAATCCCATCACTCTCGGCCGCGGCAGTCTCATCGCACTTGTGGTGGTGCTCGCCGCGATGCTGGCCTCCACGACCTACCGCTCCGACAGCCAGGGCGCGCCCGGTCAGGCGGCCAAGTTCGATGCCGCAAAGTACGGTGCCGCCACGTACAAGCCGAAGGTCGTTCCAGCCATCCAGAAGAACGCCGTCGACATCGCCGTCCTGCACAAGGCGCTCGCGGCCGACGGCACTGCGGCGGGAAAGAAGTACGGCCACCGCGACGGCACCGGCCTCTACAGCTACGCGGTCACCCTCACCGGCACGGCCGGCAAGGCCGCGAGCGGGCTGCTGCCCGTCACCGTGCCGGGCCTGGGCAAGGCACGGGTCGCCGTCCAGATCGGGCCGGCCGTCAACGGGACCGCCCTGCGTGACGCTTCGGGCTTCATCAGATTCGGCCAGTTCGTCAACCAGGTCGACTACGCCGATGCGGGCACCGCGCTGAACAACCAGATGAAGGCAACGCTCCTCGCCCATGTGGACGCCGCCTCGCTCCAGGGCAAGAAGGTCACCGTGGTCGGTGCGACAAGCCCGCTCACCGCTGACCTGCTCACCGTCACCCCGATCTCGATCGAGTCCGCGTCGTGACCGCCACAGCCGCGCGGACGCGCACCGCCCCGCGCACGTCGATCCTGCAGGCTGTCGACGTCACCAAGATCTACGGCGGCACCAAGGCCCTGAAAGGTGTCAGCCTCGATGTCGCGCCCGGTCGTGTCCTGGTGCTGTTCGGCGAGAACGGTGCCGGCAAGTCGACTCTGATGAAGATCCTCAGCGGCGTCGAGTCGCCCACCACGGGACACATCGAACTCGACGGCGAGGCGGCGCAGTTCGGAAACGCCCGTGACGCTGCCGACCGTGGAGTCTCCATCATCCACCAGGAACTGAGCCTGTGCCCGAACCTGAGCATCCAGGACAACCTCTTCCTGGGACGCGAGCAGACCAGGCGCGGCCTGCTGAGCCGCGCCGTCCAGCGGGAGAAGGCGAAGGCGGTTCTGCGGCGCCTGGACGAGAGCCTCGACCCCGACGGCCTGGTCAGTGATCTGCGCCTAGGACAACAGCAGTTGGTGGAGATCGCCCGAGCCCTGCTGCAGAACGCACGCGTACTGATCATGGATGAGCCGACCTCGGCACTCAGCGCCCCGGAGGTCGAGGTCCTCTTCCAGGTCATCCGTGAACTCACCGCCGAAGGCGTAGCGGTGATCTACATCTCCCACCACCTCGAAGAAGCACTGGACATCGCCGACGACGTGGCCGTGCTACGGGACGGTTCGATGGTCGCGACTGCGGCAGCCGGCGATATCGACCTCGCCTGGGTCGTCCGCACCATGGTGGGACGCGAGCAGGACAGCCTCTTCCCCCTGCGTGAGCCCAGGCTCGGATCAGTCGCGGTGGAAACCGTGGACCTCTCGGTCGCCGATCCCGCCAACCCTGACCGTCTCGCAGTCGACGGTATCTCGCTGCAGATCCGGGCAGGCGAGACGGTCGGTATCTATGGGCTCATGGGAAGCGGGCGCACCGAACTCCTGGAGTGCCTGGCCGGCCGGCTGCCCGCAGCCTCGGGAGACGTCCGCCTGCACGGTGAACCGCTCACAGGCTCCATCCGCCAGCGCATCCAGGCGGGGGTCGCCCTGGTTCCGGAGGACCGTCAGCGCGACGGACTCGTCCAGACGATGAGCGTCGGTGAGAACCTGTCCCTTGCCGCCCTCACACGTTTCGTCCGCCGGCTCATCGTCAGCCGTAGCCGCGAACGATCCTCGGTCGAGTCGATGATCAACGACGTCACCGTGAAGACATCCGGCGCGGACGCGCCCATCGGTTCACTGAGCGGCGGCAATCAGCAGAAGGTCGTCATCGGCAAGGCCCTGATGACCGATCCCCGGGTTCTGCTGCTCGACGAGCCTTCGCGGGGCGTGGACGTCGCTGCCAAGGCGGATGTCTTCGACGTCATGGCGCAGCAGGCGCAACGCGGACTGGCCGTGCTGTTCACCACGTCCGAGGCCGAAGAAGCGCTGCACATCCCCGACCGCCTGCTTGTCCTGGTCCGCGGACGCCTGGTCGCGGACGTACCACCCAGCAAGATCACGCGAGACCGGCTGATGAGCCTGGCCGACGGAGCAGACACCACTGAAGAAGGCCCGCAATGACCGACACTCTGACCACCGAACACGCCTCCTCCCTGCAGCAGAGCCAGCAAGCCGCGAGGGAGGCCCGGCGCCTGAAGACCCTCAACTCGATCTTCGAGCTCCGGGCATTCATCGCACTCGGCGTACTGATCGTCGTCTTCAGCCTTCTGTCCGACTCCTTCCTCACCGTCGACAACGTCATCACGATGACCAAGCACGTCGCGATCAACGCGGTGCTCGCGCTGGGCATGCTGCTCGTCATCCTCAAAGGCGGCATCGACCTGTCGGTCGGCTCGACCGTGGGCCTCTCCGGAGTCATCGCGGGTGAATTGCTCAAGGGTCTGCACATCAGCGTCTTCGGGGTCGTCGCCTACCCACCCGTGTGGGCAGTGGTCGTCCTGTGCCTGATGATGGGCGCCGTCGTCGGCACCATCAACGGCATCCTCATCACCCGTCTGAACGTCGCGCCCTTCATCGCCACACTGGGCATGCTCTACGTGGCACGCGGTGCGGCCCTGCTGATCTCCGGCGGCACGACCTACCCCAACCTCGGCGGCGACCCCAGCACCCACAACACGGGATTCGGCTGGATAGGCGCCGGCCGGCCGCTGGGCCTTCCGGTGGCCATCTGGATGATGATCGCGCTGGCCGTCATCGTTGCGGTGCTGCTGCGCTCCACGGCGTTCGGGCGCTGGCTGTATGCGACCGGCGGCAACGAACGAGCCACCGAACTCACCGGCGTTCCCGTCAAACGCGTCAAGACGATCGTCTACGTCATCTCGGGTGCCTGCGCCGCCCTCTCCGGAGTCATCATCGCCTCCGAACTCACCTCGGCAGCCCCACAGGCCGGCGACAGTTTCGAACTCAACGCCATCGCGGCCGTCGTCATCGGGGGTGCCGCCCTCTCCGGAGGACGCGGCAATGTACGCGGCACCCTGGTCGGCGCCTTCGTGATCGGCTTCCTGGCCGACGGCCTCGTCATCCTCGGTGTCTCCACGTTCTGGCAGACGTTCATCAAGGGCGCCGTCATCATCATCGCCGTCATCCTCGACCAGAGCCAGCAGCGGTTCCAGCGACGGGGTGCGGCCGCCTCGGCGGTCGCCGTCGCAACCGCACAGTCCGACCCGGCAGAACCAGGGACGAACGGCACCACCGCGTCCCCCGGCACCTCCCGCTGAGGAAACCCACCCACAAGTTTCCCCCCACGCCTCACCCTCTTCCACTCGCGTCAGCGCTGACGCACATTCAGGAGGCCCACGTGTCCCACTCTCGACGTCACCTGCTCACCGCGGCGACCGCCGCCGTCACCGCAGGGCTGCTCCTCACCCTCAGCGCGTGCGGTTCGTCGGACGACTCCGACACGGGCACCAAGGCCTCGAACTCGAAAAAGAGCAACCTGATCGCGATCATCACCCCGTCGCCGGACAACCCCTTCTTCAAGGCTGAAGGGGACGCGGCCAAGGCCAAGGCCGAAAGCATGGGCTACAAGACCTCCGTGGCCTCACACGACGACGACCCGAACAAGCAGAGTGAGCTGGTCGACGCCGCCATCTCCCGTCATGCCGCGGCGATCATCCTCGACAACGCCGGAGCTGACGCGTCGATCGGCCCTGTCCAGAAGGCGACGAAGGCGGGAATCCCCGTCTTCCTCATCGACCGGGAGATCAACAAGACCGGCGTCGCCAAGGCGCAGATCGTGTCCAACAACTCCCAGGGGGCTCAGATCGCCGCTCAGGAGTTCGTCAAGGGCATGAAGGAGAAGGGCAACTACGTCGAACTCACCGGTAAGGCCTCCGACACCAACGCCGGTGTCCGTTCCAAGGGCTACAACGACGTCATCTCCCAGTACCCGGGCATGAAGAGGGTCGCCCAGCAGTCCGCCAACTGGGACCAGCAGGAGGCCTTCAGCAAGATGGAGACCATCCTCCAGCGCAACCCGAACATACAGGGTGTCATCGCCGGCAATGACACCATGGCCCTCGGGGCGCTCGCTGCCCTGAAGTCCGCGAAGAAGACCGGTGTGGTCGTGGTCGGCTTCGATGGAAGCCCCGACGCCATCGCCCAGATCAAGTCCGGCGCGATGCTGGCCACCGCTCTGCAGCCGGCGGCCCTCGGAGCCCAGCAGGCCGTGGAGCAGGCAGACACGTTCATCAAGACCGGCAAGACAGGGCAGCCGGAGAAGCAGTCCATCGACTGTGAACTGGTCACCAAGGCAAACGCCGACGACTTCGGAGTGTTCGCCAGGAAGTAGAAAACCGCTCAACGGTACGGGGCGAAGGCGACAAAGCGCGCTTTGCCCCGTAACCAATCGACTCCAGCCTGTATAATCAGGTACTTCGATCGGCCCTTACACGCCAGAGGAGACAGGACTCACCGGTGGTGATCGCTTCTACGCCGAGCCAGGATCACCTGCGACTACTCGTCAAAGTAGCTCGCATGTATCACGAGCGTGGGCTGCGGCAGCCCGAGATCGCCTCACAACTCAACATGTCCCAGCCGCGGGTCTCCCGTCTACTCAAAGAGGCGGCGGACCGGAACATAGTTCGCACAGTCGTGGTCTCCCCCGACGGCATTCACGCTGAAATCGAAGAGGCGCTGATCGAGCGGTACGAACTTCGGGACGCCGTCATCGTGGACACTGAAGGCACGGGAACGGATGTGATCCCTGCTCTTGCTGCCGCCACGGCAACGTATCTGGACGCCACCCTCAAGGGCGGTGACGTCATCGGCATTTCCTCCTGGAGCGCGACGCTCCTAGAGGCGGTCAACGTCATGCATGCCAAGAACCCGCCCGTGGCAGAGGACGTGGTTCAGATCGTCGGAGGCTCCGGAAGCCCCGAAGTCCAACTCCATGCCACCCGGCTCACCGGCCGCCTGGCCGAACTCACCGGGGCCCGGCCCGTTTTCGCACCGTCCGCCGCTCTCGTGGGCAGCCGTGAACTGCGCGACCTGCTGTCGCAGGAACCCGCGGTGGCTGCCGTGATGAAGGCATGGTCCCGCCTCACCCTCGCCCTGGTGGGCATCGGGACGCTTGACCCCTCTCCACTGCTGCGTCGCTCCGGAAATGCGATCGCCGCAGACGAACAACGCCAACTTGAGGAACTGGGGGCAGTCGGCGACGTCTGTACGCGCTATTTCGATGCGGAGGGTCGTGCCGTAGCCGCACCCTTCAACGATCGCATCATCGGCATCGCCCCGGAACAACTCCGGAGCATTGAACGTCGAATCGGAGTCGCCGGCGGTATGTCGAAACTGGCAGCCATTCGAGGAGCTGTCCGAGGTGGTTGGGTCAATATCCTCATCACCGACATCGAAGTTGCCCGCGCCCTTTTGAACCGCCGTTGACACTGTGACCGCGTCGCGGGCTCTACGCTCGCGTGAAGCCGTGGCTCCGCTCCACCTTCGCCACGTGCAGCGTGTAGCTCTCGTACCACTCGGCTCGCCCGCGCTTCTGCGCCGCGCGGTGCTCGGCGTTGCTTCGCCACTCCGTGAGGGCGTCGGCGTCGCGGAAGTACCCGACGGTGATGCCCAGCCCGCCAGGAGTCTGCGCGTGGTCCATCCCCAGAAACCCGGGAACGTCCTTCACCAGGTCTTCCATGCGTGCGTCGGTCTCGCTGTAGCCGCTCTGGTCCTGGGTTCGCACCGTAGTGAAGACAGCCACGTAGTAGGGCGGTTCATAGGCCTCGACGGGCGCGACGGGCGCTTCCGAGTGATCGCTCATGACGTCACCGTAAGACGGGATACGCCCGACGATCCAGCGTCTTTCCCGAACGGGATACATAACCGCCCTGTCCGGGCTCAGTGGGTGCGCGGTGTGCGGACGGCGAGGATGGCCATGTCGTCGTGGCCGTCGCTGGGGTGCTGGTCGGCCAGGGCTTCGACGAAATCCTGAAGGGGCAGGGCGGCGTGCTCCGAGGCGAGGGCCGCCAGGCGCTCCAGTCCTGTCTCGACCGGGTGTACCGGGTGTTCGATGAGGCCGTCGGTGAACATGATCACCGCGGAGCCGGCCGGTATGGGATGGGTGTGGTCGGTGCGTGGCCGGGTGGTGTCGACGCCCAGGGGAAGGTCGGGGTCGGCGTCCAGATAGCGGGCCGGGTGGCCGGGGCTGAGCAGCAGGGGTGGGGGGTGCCCCGCCGTACTCCAGTACAGCGTCCACCCGCCGGGCGGGGCGGGTTCGAGGCGGGCGAGGCAGACGGTGGTGACGGGCTGGTCGTCGATCGTCTGGAGAACTTGGTCGAGGTGGGCCAGGACGGCGCTGGGTGGGGTGCGCTGGTGACTGAGCAGAGCGCGCAGCATGTTGCGGATCTGGGCCATGGCGGCTGCGGCCGGCACATCGTGGCCGACAACGTCGCCGACAACGGCTGCACAGGCGCGGTCGGGCAGCAGGAGGGCGTCGTACCAGTCTCCGCCTATGTGACCTGGTGTTCTGGCCGCGCGATAGACCGCGGCGGCCCCGAAGGGATGCAGGTCGGGCAGGCGTGGCAGCAGGAGTCGTTGGAACTGTTCGGCGTCGAAGCGGGTTTGCTCATAGAGACGGGTGTCGTCGATGGCGAGGCCCGCCGCGCCGGCTAGTGCGACGATGAGTGCCTGGTCGTGGGCGTCGAAGGGCCGGCCGTCGCGGCGTTCGGCGACGTAGAGGTCACCGAAGATCCTGCCGCGGGTGCTGATCGCGGCGCCGAGCAGCGTGTGCATCGGCGGATGGCCGGGCGGGAAACCGGCCGAGTCCGGGTGGGCGGCGATGTCATCGACGCGCAGCGGTTCAGGGTGGCTGATCAGGTGTCCCAGCAGTCCGCGGCCGCGCGGGAAATCCACCTCGGCGAGATCGGCCCGCTCCTGATCCGACAGGCCCTTCGGGATGAACTCGGCGAGGTGAGCGCCGTGTTCATCGAGCACGCCGAGTGCGCCATAGCGGGCGCCGACCAGTTCCCTCGCGGTATCCACGATCAGCTGCAGGATCACGGACAGATCCATGTTCCGGCCGAGGACGGCCTCATACAGGTCGTGCAACCGGTCCTGGGCCCGCGCCAGCGATCTGAGCTGCTCGGCGATCAGCTCAAGCTCGGTCCCCAGACGCGGACGCCGAAACTGGTCCGACTGCCCGCAGTCGTTCTGTTCCCTTGGCATCATCGGCGCCTGCTCGCCTGCCGTTCGGTCTTTGTGGTCCTGCGCCGGACCGTAGGGGCGTCCGGCGATCCCGGCGGATCTGCCCGCAAAGCCGCTCACGCGATCCGCGCACCGCACGGGCTCCTGGAACGACCGTGATCAACAGCTCGCGACGTATCCCGTCGAACAACTCAAACCGATCATTACACCAAAGTCGGCACGTCACACGTGGATCACCGCCGCCCGTCCCGGCGGGGCGGTCCGGGAACGCACTGTGTGTGGTCACCGGTGCTCCCGCAGTAGCGTGACGCGGCGTTTGTACTCCTCTTCGTCGATCTCTCCGCGGGCGAAGCGCTCTGCGAGCAGGTCCTCCGCCCGTCGGCTCTCCCATCCGCTGTCGCCGGCCGGGCGGCTGCGGCGGGCGCCGGTGAGGTAGTGGGTCAGGGCGATGACCCCGGCGATCAGCAGTCCCCAGAACAGAATCATGATCATGGTCATGAGGAGCCATCCGCCCCAGCTCCAGTCGCCGTACCACATCACGCCCATCACCTTCTTGGGCCGGTCCACCCTTGGGGCCAGGATCGCGCGGTACGGCCTCGTCGGAAAGGAGTACATGGGTCCTCATCCTGGAGGCCGAACGGCCCATACGGGGCGGAGCGGGTGCTTGATCCCGGGCTGCGTCGCCGCCCCCTCGACGACCAGGGCTTCTGGCCGGCCTTCGAGGCGGCGGAGGCCCTGGCCGTCCCGCTCCACCTGCACCCCGTGACACCGCCGGCGGCCGTGCGGCACGCCTACTACGACGGGTTCGCACCCGAGGTCGGCGCGGCACCGGCGACCCACCGCCTCGGCCGGCGCTACGGCACCGGCGTGGCCCACCTGCGCCTGATCCTCGCCGGGGTGTTCGACCGCTTCCCCGGCCTGCGGCTCGTCAGCCACGCCTACCGTCGTGGCGGACCTGACCCGTCTCGTCACCTGACACGGGCCGGTGCGGCGGGCCGGGCGTCGACTCCCCGGTGGGACAGGCACAGGCTGCCCCTTCTGGCCGCAGCGTGCCGCACGTCGGCGTCGGTCCATCGCGGCCGGGTGCCGCGCTCGACCAGGGCGCACCGGACTCCTTCGTCGAAGTCGGGTTCGACGATGACGTTCCTGGCCGTGGCGAGTTCGCGGGCCAGGCAGTCACGCAGGGAGGCGTCGGCTCCGAGCCGCAGCAACCAGTCGGTCGTCACCAGGCTCGCGGGGCTCGCCGCGCGCAGGGCCGCGAGCGCAGCGGCGGGTCCTTCCCCTGGCAGGAGGCTCAGCGCGGGCTCCAGTTCGGCCAGCGGGGTGTCGGTGAAGACCGTGAGCATCGCTGTCGCCGCGTCCTCGTCGGCGTGGTCCGGCGTCGCAGGCGGTATGTGGGCTGCGTCAAGGGCGCCGATTCCGTCTCGTGCGAGCGCGTCGACCAGGTCTTCCAGGTGTGTGCGCGGCACATGATGGGTCGCCAGACCGCTGCTCAGGGCGCCCCCGGCAGCCACCCGCGCGCCGGTGAGCCCGAGGTAGCGGCCCCAGCCGGGGGTCAGGCGGGGCGGGAAGTGGCTGGCACCGACGTCGGGGAAGAAGCCGATGGCGGTCTCCGGCATGGCCAGCGCGCTGTGCTCGGTGACGACCCGGTGGCTGCCGTGGACCGACCCGTCCGCCGGGGCCAGATCGGAGGACATCGGTGTCCACCACAGTCAACAGTCGCGCTGTATCCGCGGGCCGTCCCGTCAGGGATCCGCGCCGCGCCGCGCTCCGCGGCGGCATCCTCGGCTACTACGCCGATCAGTTCGACATCTTTGTGCCGATCATCACCCTCGCGCCCGCGATGATCTACTTCGAGCCGGTCAACACCTCGAAGACCACGGCCGCGCTGATCGCCGCCGCGGTCTTCGCGGCCACCCTGCTCGCCCGCCCGCTCGGATCAGCGGTGTTCGGCTACTACGCCGACAAGGCGGGCCGACGGATCACCACCATGGTCGCGGTCGCCGGATTCGGTGTGACGACCTTCCTGATCGGACTGCTGCCGGGCCACCAGCACATAGGACTGTGGGCGATCGCCCTGCTGATCGGCATGCGCTTCCTCGGAGGCATCTTCATGGGAGGTGAATACGCCACCGCCGTACCCCTGGCGATGGAGTGGAGCCCCGCACGCAGACGAGGACTGGCCAGCGGGCTCATCACCTGTACCTCCCCGCTGGCCACCGCCTCGATCGCCGCTCTGAGCCTGCTCCTGCTCAGCGTCATGCCACCCGACGGCGTACACAGCACCTACGTCCAGTGGGGCTGGCGCATCCCGTTCTTCATCGGCGGCCTGCTCGGGATCGTCCTCTTCTTCTACTACCGCCGCAATGTCGAAGAGGCCCCCGCCTTCGAAGCCGGCGAGTCGACGGCATCCCCGCTGCGCGAACTCCTCGGCGGACGCCACCGCCGCGATCTCGCCCAGGTCTTCACCCTCATGACCGGTGCCTGGTTCCTCACCAACGTCGCCGCCGCCGTGCTGCCCTCGATGCTCAGGAACGACATCGGCCTGCCCGACCGCACCGTCAGCATCATCCTGTTGATCTCGTCGGTCGTCTGCGTCGGCACCTTCATCGGCTGCGCCGTGCTCTCCCAGCGCATCGGGCGGCGCCGCTTCTACACCCTCTTCGGCATCGTCGCCGCCGTCTTCGCCTCCACCTGCTACACACTGCTCACGACACTGAACGAGGACCAGGCCGTGCCCGCCACCCTACTGGTGATCGGCGTCCAGGTCTCGACGATCTCCATGTACGGGCCGATCGCCGCCTACCTCACCGAGCGGTTCCCGGCATCGATCCGCGCAACCGGCTATGGCGTCGGATACAGCCTGGCCCTGATCATCCCCTCGTTCTACGCCTTCTACATCAACGGGCTCGCCACGTTCACCGGCAGCGCGTCGGCCCCCGTCGTCCTCCTCGTCCTCGGTGGAGTGCTGGTCGCCGTCGGCGGAGCGCTCGGCCCCGAAACCAAGGACGTCGACATGACGGCCGGCACGGCTGCCGAAGCACGCCCATGACCGGTCTCTCCCCCGCGCCCGCCCCGGCGCCCTCCTCCGACGAAACCCGCACCAAGATCTTCACCGGCCCCCGGATCCTCGCCGGTGACGGCACCGAGCCGGAGGCCCTCGCCGTCCGCTCGGGGTGGATCGTCGCCACCGGCACCCGGCACGACCTGCGCTCCGCCTTCCCCACGGCCGAGGAGGTGGCCCTCGACGGTGCGCTCGTCGTTCCCGGCTTCAACGACGCCCACTGCCACCCCTCCCAAGCCGCACTCGCCCGCGTGCGCGTCGACCTGAACACCCTGCCGGACACCGGCGCCGTACTTACGGCCCTGCGCCGCCAGGCTCAACGCACACCCCCTCGCTCCACCGGGCCGTGGCCAACAGCGCCGGCCTGGCCGCCCTGGGCTACCGGAGCCCCGCAGACGCCCCACCAGGCGGTCAGCTCGGTGCGCATCCCGGCGGACGCCTGGACGGGCACCTCATCGAACGTGCTTGGCTGGACCCCTGACTACCCGGCACCGGAGCCACGTCGATCACACCGAACGGAACGCCCTGCGCACAACAGGCCGCGCTGAAGGAAGTGATCGCGGAACTCCACGCACCACCGCACTGGCCGCAGGCGAACTCACCGCACGCGTCGGCATGCTGCGGTGGCACAGCTACGCCGACCCCCGACAACAGACAGTCCTCGACACCATCGAGTCCCTGCCGAAGAACCGGACCCGGCACCGGATCGAGCACTGCAGCCTCATCGACGACGGCCTCGCCGAGCGGATCGCCCGCGCACGGCTCATCACCGTGCCGTTCGGACCGTTCGTCATGCTGCACGGAGAAAAACTGATCGACTACTACGGAGACCGGGTCGACAACGTCTGTGCCCACCGCACCCTGCGCGACGCCGGGATCGTCGTGGCCGACCCGTCCGACTACCCGCTGGCTCCCCCCGACCCCCTGGTGCCGAACAGCGCGTCGGGCCACGGGACGCGGTCGACGTCTACACCCGAGGCTCGGCAGCGGCCTCGGACGAAGTGTCCGTCAAGGGAACCCTGGCCGTGGGACGGCTGGCCGACCTGGCCGTACTGGACACCGACCTCACCACAGCCGAGCCCGACGCCCTGACCGAGATCCGGGTGCGTTCCACCTGGGTGGGCGGAGAGTGCGTATACACCAGCCACCGGTAGGCCCCGACCTCTCCGACGGTGCGCTGGACGCCTTCGGCGAGGAACACCGGCAGCTCGGCCGGCGGCACGCGGTGAGTCACAAATGCTCGCGGTGTGCCGTGCACGATGAGGGGGCGGGTCAGTTTTTGGTGTATCTGAGGTACGGAGCGACGCTGCGCAGCTTCTCGCAGGTCTCCTCGATCTCCCGCTCGGGGCTGGACTGAGCGGTGACCCCGGCGCCCGCACGCAGCCACACCTCGTTCGCCCTGCCGATGAGGGTGCGCAGGACGAGGGCTGCGTCCAGGCCGCCGCCGGTGCTCCCCCGGAACACCGCACCGCCGTACAGACCACGGGGCCCTTCCTCATGGCGGGCCAGGGCCCGCAGGGCTGCGCCTTTGGAGACACCGGTGGCGGTGATCGCGGGGAACAGCGAGGCGAACGCGTCCCAGGGCCCGGTTTCGGGCCGCAGCCGGCCCGTCACCCGCGAGGCAAGGTGCTGCACCGAGCCGCGCGGCCGGACCGCCATGAACTCCTCGACCGTGACGGAGCCGGGTCGGCACACGGCCTCCATCTCCTCCCAGGCCAGGCGTACGGACACAGCGTGTTCGTGTATTTCCTTGGGGTCGGTGAGCAGTTCCACGCGCCTGCGTTCGTTCTCCACCGGGTCGGCCACCCGTGCGCGGGTGCCCGCGAGCGGCTGAGTGCTCACGCGTCCGTCCTCGCCGACCTCCAGGACGGTCTCGGGGCTGAACCCGGCCGCCCGGTATCCGCCGAGGTCCATCAGGTAGGAGCGTGCCGGGGTGTTGGCCCGGCGGCCCGCGAGATAGGTCGCGGGGAAGTCCACGCGGGGCTCGGGGGGCAGCGGAACCTTCCGGGACACCACGGCCTTCTCCAGGAGTCCCGCCCGGATGTCCGCGACCGTACGGGCCACCGCCTCGCCGTAGGCTCCGGCGCCTGCGGCGATGACGCCCTCGGTGCTCTCCGGCGACAGTTCGTCGGGGGCGTTCCGCTGCGCCGGTGCTTCCACGAGCAGGTCGGCGACCTTGCGTGTCCATGCCTCGTCCACCGCGCGGACCAGGGTCCGGTCGCCGGTGAGGGTCACCTCGACGG
Source organism: Streptomyces sp. NPDC004629 (assembly GCF_042873595.1). Taxonomy (NCBI): domain Bacteria; kingdom Bacillati; phylum Actinomycetota; class Actinomycetes; order Kitasatosporales; family Streptomycetaceae; genus Streptomyces; species Streptomyces sp. NPDC004629. The sequence continues at coordinate 244,136 of NZ_JBIALO010000011.1, forward strand.
ACGGGATCAGAACGTGCAGCAGGGGGTGGTCCCCGGTCGCCGCGGGGTCCGCGTGGAGGAGGTGGGAGAGTTCGAAGGCGGCCCAGCCGTAGAAGTGGCGTTCCGCGTCGCGCAGGGCGGACAGGGCGGTGGCGAACGCCGTCAGTGGTTGCCGGTCGGTGCGCGATGTCCAGGTGCGCCCGGCGGCCCGCGCGGTGATGCCGGTGGCGTTCGCGGTGACGCTCACGGCGGAGCCCGCCGCGAAGTGCCAGACGCCGCCTTCCGTCTCGTACACCATGTACTGGTCGGCGAGTCGCGCCTGTGCGAGGCGGGTGGCGGTGGCCGCGGGGTCGTGGCAGGGCTCCCGGGTGCTCGCGCAGGCGAGCGGGGGGACGGAGTTCGCCCATGCCTCCCAGGTGGGCCGGGGACCGGTGCTCATCGTGTCGTGCCTTCCCTGTTGCGCTGGGTCCGGTGAATCGCTGGTGCCGGGTGAGGGGTCATGACCGTGCGGCCTCCAGTCGCCAGCCGTGGGCCCGGGCTCGTCGCTCCCAGAAGGAGGCGTACGTGCCGCCGGCCGTGACCAGGTCGTCGTGCGTGCCCCGTTCGGTGATCTCGCCGTCCTCCAGGACGAGGATCTGGTCGGCGCTCACGACGGTGCTCAGCCGGTGCGCGATGACCAGGAGGGTTTTACGGTCGGCCAGGGTGCGCACGGCCTCGGCGAAGTGCGCCTCGTTCTCCTGGTCGAGCGCGGCGGTGGCCTCGTCGAGGACGAGGATCGGGGCGTCCTTGAGCAGGGCGCGGGCGATGGACACGCGCTGGCGCTGCCCGCCGGACAGCCGCGCGCCGGCCTCCCCCACCGTCGTGGCCCACCCGTCGGGCAGTTCCTCGATCACTCGGTCAAGACCGGACAGGGCCGCGGCCGCGGCCAGTTCACCGGGACCGGCGTCCGGTGCGGCGATCCGGACGTTCTCCTCGATCGTGCCGTCGAAGAGGTAGACGTCCTGGAAGACGAGGGATACGTGGGCGGCCAGTTCGTCGGCGGTGATGTCGCGGACGTCGACGCCGCCGATGCGGACGGTTCCCTCGGTGGTGTCCAGGAAGCGGGCGAGCAGCCCGGCGACCGTGGTCTTGCCCGCGCCGGAGGGCCCGACCAGCGCCGTCATGCTGCGCTCGGGCAGGCGGAAGGTCACGTCGCGCAGGACCGGGCGTCCGGCCGTCCCGTCCGCCGCACCGCTGTCGTAGCTGAAGCCCACCCCTGTGAACTCGACGCTCGCGTCCCGGGGCGTCTCGGGCTCGGCGGGCTGGGGAAACGGCGGTTCGTCGAGGACCGCGCCGAGCCGTTCCAAGGTGTTGCGGGCGATGCGCATGCCCGCGCCGGCCTCGGCGGCGGACGACACGCTGTCGATCAGCCGGACCAGCAGCACGAGGAGTGCCAGCAGGGTGGGCACGGTGAGTGACCCGTCGAGTTGCCAGGAGACTCCCAGAGCGAGCAGCAGGGCGAACACGAGCCGGGTGACGAAGGAGAAGGAGACCAGACCGGGCAGGCCCCGTGCGATGAGCCGCCGGTCCGCGCGTGCCTCGGCCACCAGGGCGTCGTCCAGCGCCCCGTAGCCCTCCGCGGTCCGGCCGAACGCCCGCAGGACGGGCTGGTTGCGCGCGTATTCCAGGACCCGGTCGGCGGACTCGCCGATCGCGGCGTCACGGCCGAGGTCGAGCCGGCGCATCACCGCGGTGCTCGCCAGTTGGACGGCGAACAGTACGGGGGCGCAGAACAGCAGGACCAGGGCCGTGCGGACGTCGAAGAAGAAGGTGGCGACCACCAGCGTCACCGGCGTGAGGAAGGAGTTGATGAAGGGGCGCAGCAGGTGGGCCGGTGTGCTCATCACCTGGATGACGTTCTGTCCGGCCAGCCGGCTGAACTCGGCAGTGCGGCCGGCGGTGAACCAGCCGAGGGGCAGTCGCAGGGCCTGGTCCGCCATCCGGCGGTGGAGCACCCGGGAGAGCCGGGAGCCGACCGTGAATCCGCCGCTGAGGGCGGCGCCCTGGAGTACGGCGTGGGCGAGCGCGCAGACGACGAAAGCCGTCAGCCAGGGCCACACGTCGTCGGGGTCCGTGCCGAGCAGAGCCCTCAGGACGGGCACGAGGAGGGCGAAGGCGACGCCCTGGAGGACGGCCGCCCCGCACTGGAGGACGAGCAGCCGGTTCAACGGGCGGGAGCCTTCCGGCCCCAGGACGCGGTAGAGCTGACGGATCATCGTGTGCTTCCCTCTCGGATGTCGTCCGCCGCGCGGTCCGTGTCCGGGGAGGCGGTCAGCCGGCCGGGAACGGCGGCGGTCCGCTCCGGCGGTGCGGTCCGCTGGGCCTCCCACAGCGTGGCGTAACGGCCCTGGGCGGCCAGCAGGTCGTCGTGACGGCCCTGTTCGGTGATGCGTCCGTCCTCCAGCACCACGATCCGGTCGGCCGAGCGGACGGTGGCCAGCCGGTGGGCGATGACGAGCAGGGTGCGGCCGGCCGCGAGCGCGGACAGCGCGTCCTGGATCAGCGCCTCGGAGTGCGGATCGGCGTACGCGGTCGCCTCGTCGAGGACGAGGACGGGGGCGTCGGCGAGCAATGCCCGTGCGATGGAGAGGCGTTGCGCCTCTCCGCCGGAGAGGGTGACGGCCGTGCCGAGTTCGGTCGCATAGCCGTCAGGCAGGGCCATGACGCGGTCGTGGATGCGGGCGGCGCGCGCGCACCGTTCGACCTCCTCGTCGGTGGCGTCGGGGCGGCCCAGCCGGATGTTGTCGGCGACGCTCGCCCGCAGCAGCCGTACATCCTGGAGGACGAAGCCGACCCGCCGGTACAGCTCTGTCGCGGGGATGTCCCGCAGGTCGGCGCCGCCGAGGGTCACCTTGCCCTCGGTGACGTCGTGGAAGCGGGGCAGCAGCGACGCCAGGGTCGACTTGCCGGAACCGGAGGGTCCGACCAGCGCGGTGACCGTGCCGGGCGCGAGGTCGAGGTCGACCCCACGCAGGACGTCGGTGCGCCCGTCGTAGGAGAAGGACACCCCACGCATCGAGATGTGGTGGCCGTCGGGCAGGGCGGGGGTCGTGGGCTCGGGCAGGGCAGGGGTGCGCAGCAGCTCCGTGATGCGTACGGCGGCGGCCTGGCCGGCCCGGATCTGCTGGATGCGGGGGCCGACGACGCCCATCGGGGCGGCGACGGCGGGGCCGAGCAGCAGGAAGGGGACGAGTTCCGCGCCCGTCATCCAGCCGTTGGTGACGAACACCGCGCCCGCCACGGACAGAAGCAGCAGGACGACGGCCGGGGCGACCACCAGGACGGCGGCGGTGGAGCTGACCAGGGTGGCCCGGACCCAGCCGGAGAAGAAGTCGGCGAACCCCTCGGTCGCGGCGACGAAACGCTCGTGGGCCTTGCGTCCGCGCCCGAAGCTCTTGAAGACGGCGATGCCGGCCGCGAACTCCACGGCGGCGGCGGAGATCCGCCCCAGCGCGGCACCGAACTGTGCCATCTGCGCCGCCGCGCCCGACATGGCCCGGCCGAACAGGAGCACGCCGAGGATCAGGGGCACGACGCTGAGCAGGGCCAGGCGCCAGTCGACGCTGAACAGGTAGCCCAGAGCGAGCACCGGGGCGGTGAGCACGGCGACGACGTCGAGCAGCGTGTGGGCGAACAGCGTGTGCAGCGCGCTCACATCGTCCTGTACCGCCTGCTTGACCTCGCCGGTGCCCTTGTCGGTGAGCCGGCCGAGCGGCAGCCGCCCGATGTGCCGGGCGAGCCGGCGGCGGAGGGTGAGCTGGAGGTCGTTGTCGGCGACATGGGCGAGGGCACCGGCCGCCGTCGCGCACACCAGGGCGAGCAGGCCCCCCGCGCAGGCCAGCGTCACCAGCGGCCACAGGGCGTCACCGTCGGCGGGGGACGCTCTGGTGAGGCGGTCGGCGATACGCGAGACGGCGATGAACGGGACCACTCCGGCGAGGGCCGCGACAGCCTGGAGGCCGACGGCGAGGACCAGTCGGCCCCGGACGGGCTCGGCCAGCGCGCGCAGCGGCGGCGGGGGCGCCTCGGTGTCCGCGCCGGAGGCTGCCGGGTCCGGGCCGGGCCCGGACGGTTGTGACTTCACTTGACGAGTACTCCGATTTCGGGGATGGGCCTGCCGCCCGCCTCGGTGATGCGGCGGCTGGTCATGCCGGACTCTCGGGCCAGTTGGGCGACGTCGAAGGTGTGCCAGTCGTAGCTGTCGGCGACCTCGCGCACGGTGCGGCCGTCGCGCAGGACCTTCCAGGTGGTGGTGAACCGCATGGCGTCGCCCTCGGTGGGTTCGCCGCCGATCCACCACTCGTACGTCTGGCGTCCGATGGTCTCCCTGAGGGACATCACCGGTGGGATGACGCGTGGTGAGGAGACACCCATCAGCTCCACGACGATGGGCGCCCCGTCCGGCAGGCGGGCCGCGAGCCGCTTCCACAGCGCGACGCGTTCGGGGACGGTGAGATGACCGGCCACGCCGAAGATGACCACGGCGGAGAGCCGTTCGGGCAGGACGAGGTCCTGGGCGGCGCCGTCGACCACCGTCACCCGGCGTCGCAGGTCCGGGTCGCGGGCGACCCTGGAGGTGAGCATGGCGCGCATGGTGGCCGACGGCTCGGCCGCGAGGATGTCCGCTTCGGGCAGTGCGCAGGCGATGACTTCCGTCACGCGTCCGGTGCCCGCGCCGATCTCCAGGACGGGGCCGTGCGACACGTCCAGGCCGGTGAGGACGCGGGTCAGCGGGGGGCCGCTGCTGGCGGTGTGCCGGGTGGCGACCAGTTCGTAGAACTCGGCCGAGGTCGAGTAGTAGTCGATCACGATGGGCTCCGGGCGTGGGTGGCCGGGCGGGCGGACCCGGCCGGTCGGAAGGGTGCGGCTGGGACGCCGGGCGAGGCGGGCTGGGTACGGGCAGCCGGGCGGTGGCGGCTCATGGGGTGCTCGGCCATGTGTGTGCGCCCGTGGTCAGCGAGGGGTCCATCCTGCGCAGGACGGTGGCGACCACCTCGCGGCGTTGCGGGGTGAGATAGAAGTGGTCGCCGGGGAAGACACGTACCTCGGTACGGGTGGTGGTGAGGTCCGCCCAGCCGCCGGCCCGGTCGCGGCAGCGTTGTTCGCCGAGTTCCGGGTCCGCGCCGCCGGTCAGCACATGGATCGGACAGGTCAGCGGCGGCCGGGGGTCGGGTCGGTACGTCTCGATGATCCGGTAGTCGTGGCGTACGGTCCCGAGAACCATGGCACGCAGCCCGGGATCGTCGAGGACCTCACGGCTCGTGCCGCCGAGCCGGCCCAGTTCCGCGCTCAGTACGTCGTCGCTCTGGCGGTGCAGTTGCCCGGTCACCGCCGTGCCGGGAGCGGCCCGGCCCGACGCGAAGAGCCGGCGCGGGCCCGGTGCTCCGCGGCGGTCCAGCTCGTGGGCCAGTTCCCAGGCGACGGCGGAGCCCATGCTGTGCCCGAAGAGGGCGTACGGCCGGTCGAGCAGCGGCAGAACGGCGTCCGCCACCGCGCTCACCAGCTCCCCCATGCCGGCTGTCGCGGGCTCCTCGATGCGGTCTTCCCGGCCCGGGTACTGGATGCCGAGGAGTTCCACCTCGGGGGGCATCAGTGCCGCCCAGGGCCGGTAGAAGGTCGCGCTGCCGCCCGCGTGGGGCAGGCAGATCAGTGTGAGCCGGGACGCGGCCCCGTCGCTCCACCGCCTGATCCACGGGCTGTCCGCACGGGCGGCACGCGTGCAGGCGCCCGGCGAGAAGGCGGCGGTCACCAGGTCACCGTCAGTTCTTCGAGGCCGAAGGTGGCCGAGTCGTGCTTGAAGACGACCTGGTCCCGGTCGCCGGCGAGGCGGAGCGTGGGGACGCGGCGGATGAGCGTTTCCAGGGCGACCTCCAGCTCCAGCCGCGCCAGATGCTGTCCGATGCACTGGTGCACGCCGTAGCCGAACGCCACGTGATGGTTGTCCGTGCGGTGGAAGTCGACCCGCTCGGGGTGGTCGAACTGTTCGGGGTCGTGGTTGGCGCCGGCGAGGAGGGCGATGACACCGTCGTCGGCGGGGACGGTCCGGCCGGACAGCTCGATGTCCTCGGCGGCCACCCGCAGCGGTATGGAATCGGCGACGGAGAGGACGCGCAGGAGTTCGTCGACGGCGGCGGGCATCAGCGAGGTGTCGTGGCGCAGTTCGTCCATGAGTTCCGGCTGGTCCAGGAGGAGCAGGGTGCTCAGGGCGATCATGCTGGTGGTGGTCTCGCGGCCGGCGTTGATCGTGATGCCGAGGGTGGAGAGCAGCTGGTCCATCGTCACATTGCCGGTGGTCAGGTGATCGGTGACGAGCTGGGAGATCAGGTCGTCGCGGGGTTCCTCCCGCCGCTCGGCGATCAGTTCGGCGAGCAGCCCGAAGAGGCCGCCGAGGGCTTCGGAGACCTGCTCGGCGGTGCTGTGGCGCGAGCCGGAGATCCGGGTGACGTCCCGGAAGAACTCAAGGTTCTCCCGGGGGATGCCGAGCAGTTCGCAGATCACCGAGGTGGAGACGGCGTTGGCGTACGCGGAGACGAAGTCCGCGGGGCCGCCGGCGGCAAGCATGCCGTCCAGGACCTCCTCCACGCGTGCCTGCACGGCGGGTCGCATCGCGCGGACCCGGCGCACGGTGAACACCGGCAGGAGCATCCGCCGGTAACGGGTGTGCTCGGGGGCGTCGGTGCGGATGAAGGGCCGGAACCTGGCCCCGGCCTCCTGTTCGCCTTCCCCGAGGGCGGGGAAGTTGGCCCGGCGGATGTCCGCGCTGACGCGCGGATCCGAGAGCAGTTCGCGTACGTCGTCGTAGCGGGTCACCACCCAGGCTTCCCGCTTGGTCGGCAGGGTGACGCGGGCGACCGGGTCCTCGGCGCGCAGTGTGTCGTACTCCTCGGGTGCGGCGAAGGGACAGCCGCGCCGGATCGGGAAGTCGCGGGGCGGGACCGCCACGTGGGGTGCGGCGCCGGTGGTGGGTTCGTCGGGGGTGTCGGAGGTCGTCGGGGAGACGGGGATGCTCATCGGTGGTCCTCAGTCGTCGGTGAGGGAAGAGGCAAGGGATGCTTCGGTGGTGCGCGGGGTGTCCGGGGTGTCCGGCGCGTCCGGTTCGTACAGCGCATTCGGTGCGTCCGGTGCCCGGGTGAGTACGGCCAGCGGGGGTGCGCCGGGGCGGGTCGGCAGGGTGTGTGCGGTCATGCCGGACTCGGCCTCCACGTCCTTCAGGCCGAAGGGGGCCCAGCGGTAGGAGTCGCGTACTTCGCGTACCGCCTCCGTGGCGTCGTCCCGGTAGACGCGCCAGGTGGAGTGCAGGCGCATCAGGCCGTCGGCCGTGTCGTCGGGTGCCGCGCCGAACGACCACTCGTAGCGGTGCCGTCCGGCCGTGGCGGTGGCGAGCCTGGTCTCGGGCAGAGTCAGCGGCTCCTCGAAGCCCATGAGTTCGACGACCACGAGCCCGCCGGGGGCCAGCCGGCGGGTCAGCCGTCGCCACAGCAGGGCTCGTCCGGCGGGGTCGAGATGGCCGAGGACCCCGCAGAGCAGGACGACGCTGATCTGATCGGGGAGGTCCAGGTCGGGGGCCGCGTCCGCGGTGACCGTGATCCGGGAGCGCAGGTCCGGATCGCTGAAGACGCGGCTGGTGAGCACGGCGCGCATGCCGACCGCCGGTTCGCAGGCGACGATCTCCGCGTCCGGCCGGGCCCGGGCGACGGCCTCGGTCACCAGGCCGGTGCCCGCGCCGATGTCGACCACCGGCCCGCAGCTCAGGTCGGCGTCGGCGAGGAGCGCGGCGATCGCGGGGGCGCTCGCAGTCGCGGTGTGCTCGGCCGCGACGAGGTCGAAGAACTCCGCCGACGGGGTGTAGGGCGCGGTGTCCTCAGGGCCGGCCGTACCGCCCCGGCTCAGGCCGGGACGGGTGCCGGACGGTGCGTCGGAGGGTGCGTGCCGGGTGTCGGCACGCACGGCGTCCGGGGCCTGCCCGGCACCACCCCCGGAGAGTGCGTGGGCGGGGGGTTGTCCCGGCGCCGGGAAGATGTCACTGACCGCGAGGGGCCGCGGGGCGGCCGGCCGGACGATCTCGGGCGGTCCGAGCCGTGCCGCGAGGTCGGCCCAGATACGGCACACGGCCAGCTCGTACTGACCCGTGCGCAGGGCGTCGTCACCCCGCTCGGCGGCCTCACGGAGCCCGTCCAGGGCGCTCCCGATGGCTTCCGGCCACAGGTCGGAGAAGACGGTACGGAAGGTTCCCGTGTTCCCGACGACGGACGTGGTGCCGAGCCCCAGGCGGCCGGTGCCCGGGCCGTCCAGGACGAAGCGTCTGTCGGCGTCGCGTCCGATGTGCAGGCGGGGACTCCACAGGACGGGCCCGTGGGTGTCGGCCAGGGTGAGGACTCCGCCTTCCGTGCCGAGGGAGAGCCGGTGCCAGTGCAGGGCGTGGTTGTCCCGGTCGGAGGGGTCGAGCTGGTGGTGCACTCTCAGGGTGAGGGGTACGCCTGCGAACACACCGTGCAGGGAACGGAACGGCTGCGGCCCGATGTCTGCGGGCAGCGGTGCCGGGTCCGCGAAACGCCAGGGCCGCAGGGTCCCCAGTGCCTGTCCGAGGATGTCCACCAGCGGATGCATGAGGTGGACCGGTGTGGCGGCGTCCACGAAGAGCGGTCGCTGCCGTGCGACGAGCCTGCGGGCCGCGTCGATGAAGGCGCGGACGGGGGCGACGTGCGGGTAGTGGGTGTTGAGGCGGTACTGCACCCCCCGGCGGCGGGCGTGTTTGAGGTTGTCCGTCAGCTCGGTGAGGTGGAGGGGGTGTTCCTGGAGGACGTGGATGCCCCGGTCCATGAGCGCCTTGGCCAGCTCGGTGCCCTGCCCGCCCGATATGGACGAACTCACCGCCACGCACGCGGCGTCGATGCCGGCCGGGAGGTCGTCGAGGTCCGTGTGGTACGGGACGCCGAGGCTCCGGGCGTATGCCCGGGACGCTGCCGAACCCCGGCTGAGGATGCCGGCCAGCGCGTAGCCGGGGCGCAGGTGTGCCGCCTCGGCGTAGAAGCGGCCGAAGTTGGTGCCGCAGACCAGCACGCGGAACGGAGCCGGAGCGCTCACAGCACACCCTCTTCCACCTGCTCGGCGCCGGCCGCCGCGCCGGTGAGCCGTAGCTCGGCGGCTCCTTGGGAGCGCAGGTGCCGCACCACGGTGCCCGGGTCCAGCACATCGCAGGCGAAGTGCACGCCGGCCGGGACCTCGGCCCGGAGCACGGCGTCCACTGCCAGCGCGCCCACGGCCGCGGTGAGCCGGTAGCTGCTGGCCGCGCGCAGCGTCAGTCCGGCCGTGGCCGGCTTTCCGGACGCGGTGCCCGACAGCGCGAAGTCCATGACGTAGTAGGGCTTGCGTCCGGCCAGGTCGAGGTCGCCGGCGAGGATCAGACGGTCCGCCAGCGTCGCCGGGTCCTCTCCGGCGGCGAGACTTCCCGGCAGCAGATTGAGCAGCGCGCGTACGCGGGGACCGGGGTGGACGTTGTACCAGTCGAGCCGGTCGAGGCCCAGGACGCCGGCGAGGCGTTCGCTCTCACCGCTGAGATAGGGCTGCACGGCCACCCGGCCGGGGAAGCCGTCGTGTTCCGTGTCCTCGGCGGTGCGCAGGGCGCGCGGGACGCGCCGGCCGCCGCGGACGGCCGCAAGGGCCTCGCCGTAGGCCGCGCCGGCCGCGCCGCCGGAGGTGAGGGAGAGCATGAGGTCGCGTGCCACGGTCGGCGAGCACCTCTCCAGGCCGCCGCAGTGCGCGGTCAGCGCAAAGACGCTGTTCATTCCCTGCCCGGCCAGCCAGCGGGGCAGGAGGCTGGACAGGCCGGGCAGGGCCCCCGCCGACAGGACGACGGTGCGGCCGTCGCGGGCCGGGTCGCCGTCCTTGTGGATGTCCTCGGCGGCCGGATCGTCCCCGGCCACGTCGACGCAGTGCGCGCCGGCGGCGAGTGCCGCCGAGGCCACCGTGGCGCGGAGCAGGTAGGTGGGGCCGACGCAGTTGAGGACGATGTCGCAGCCCTCGGTGAAGGCGCGCAAGCCGTCCGGTGCGGTGGCGTCCGCCCAGACGGTCTCGTCATGGCCGGTGGGGTCCTCCTCGGCGACCTCGCAGAGGGCCGATGCGGTCCGGCCGCCCAGGCGGAGTCCTGTGTGGCCGAGTGCGCGCAGTTCGCGTACGGCGGCCCTGCCGACCGCCCCTGAGGCCCCCAGGACCCCGATCAGGGGCTTGTGTCCAGCCGTCGTGTTCCGGGTCATCGGGTGATCGCCCCCTGGGTCAGTTCACCGAGGGTCTTGAGGATGCCGGGCGCGTGCTCGACGGACAGGCAGCTGTAGTGGTCGCCGCCGATGTCGACGATGTCCAGGTCTCCCAGGGTGAGTTCCTCCCAGTAGGTGGTGACGGCGTCCTTGCTGCCGGGGAAGGGGTAGGCACCGTCGTGCCGCAGGAAGGTGATGTCACCCGCGTAGGGTTCGGCGTCGTACCGGGTGATGGCGAAGACGCTCTGACGGAAGGCGAGGAAGAGCCGCGTCATGTGGTCGGGTTCGTAGGTGCCGGCCGAGGCGGGAACCGCCTCGCACATCCGCGCGATGCGGGTGGCGCGGGGTACGCCGGCGAGTCGCCGGAAGCAGCTCGCGACGTCCTCGAACTCCTCGGGCAGCGCGGCGAGTCCGCCGTCCGGCAGGACACCGGGGCTGGCGGCGAGGACGGCGTCGGCCGCCGCGGCCACCCGGTACTGGTCGTCCGGGAAGCCGAGTTCGGCGGGGTCGATGCCCATCATGACGGCGAAGGAGTACTCGGCGAGCAGTTCGTCGTCGAGCCGGAAGCGGGGGCTGTGGCTGCTGATGACGGTCAGGCTCTCCACCGCTGCCCCGGACTCGGCCAGGTTGCGGGCCACCTCGGTGGCGATCAGGCCGCCCAGGCAGTAGCCGACGACATGGAAGCGGCTTTGCCCGTTCGCCGTCAGGGCCCGCGCGTAGTCGGACGCCACCTGCTCGATCAGTCCCTCCGGCGGGGCGGCGAGGAACCCGTTCAGGTCCGGGACCTCCACACCGACGACCTCGGCGAGGCCCGGCGAGCGCCGCCTGATCTCGGTGATCAGCGCCCGGTACGGCATGATCGTCGCGGTTCCGGCGTGCACGAGCACGGTCGTGGGCTCGTCGGCCGACCGGGCGCCGTGCAGGTGGATCACCGGGTCCGTACGCACGGCACCTGACGCGGGTGTGTCCTCGGGGCCGGCCAGGCCCCGCAGAAAGCCGGCGAGGCCGGCGACCGTGGGGCGGCGCAGCATATGGCGCAGGACGACCTCCCACTCCAGGTCCGCCGCCTGCGGTACGCGTTCGCGCAGCCGACCCACCATCCGGGCCACCAGGAGCGAGTCGCCGCCGAGGTCGAAGAAGTCGTCGTTGCGGGTGACGTGTTCGACCGCGAGGAGTTCCGTCCACAGGCCGGCCAGGCTGTTCTCCAGCTCGTCCCTCGGCCGCTCGTCCACGACGACCGGTGTGCTCTCCCGGGGCAGCCAGGTCCGCAGGCGCGCGCGGTCGGTCTTGCCGTTGGCCGTGCGGGGCAGGGCGTCGACGACCTGCCACACCGAGGGCAGCATGTACTCCGGGAGCCGGGTGGCCGCCGTGCGGGCCAGCTCTCCCACCGGCACATGGTGCCGGTCGTCCTTCATCGTGGCGATGAACACCTCCTGGCCGGTGAGCGCCAGGGTGTCCTCGGCCTCCGGTAGCGCGGTGACGTCGGATGCGGCGTGCCGGCCGAGGAGTTCACGCCACTGCGTGTGGGTGAGGAAGGACTGTCCGGTGTGCTCGCGCACATCCGTCCACGCCCGGCCGGCGACCTCCAGGAACTCCATGGAGACCAGCAGGGGCAGGTTCTCGTCGCGGGTGTTCTCCACGAACACGAGCTGTCCGCCCGGTACGAGCAGTTCTCGCAGCCGGCCCACGGCCGCGTCGGCGTCGGCGGCGGCGTGCAGCGTGTTGGCGCAGACCACGACGTCGAAGGTGTTGGGCAGCAGGTGCTGGGAGCGCGGGTCCTCGTCGACGTCGAAGCGTTGGTAACGGACCCAGCCGTGGTCGGCGAAGCGCTCGCGGGCCTCGCCCAGGAAGAACGCCGAGGCGTCGGTGAACAGGTAGTCGACGCCGTACTCGGCGAGGACGGGCACCAGTTCGCCCGTGGTGCCGCCGACGCCGCCGCCGACCTCCAGCACACGCAGCCGCTCCTCGCCGGTGTGGCTCGCCGCGATCTCGCGCAACGCGGCGACCACCGCACGGTTGAGGTGCCGGATGGCGAGGTTGTCCCGGTAGGCGGCGTCCGCGGCCTCCGTCGCCGCGCCGGGGAAGAGCAGGTCCCGGATGCCCACCTCCCCGGCGACCAGTTCGGGCAACCGTTCGGCGCAGGTGCGCATGACGGTCAGCAGCTCGGTGCTCCACCCGATCTCGTGTTCCACGTCTGCGGCCAGCCGCCAGCGGCGCTCCGCCTCGGGCGCGGAGACGGGGACAAGGCCGGTGTAGGTGTCGTCGGCGGCACGGTGGGTGAGCCGGTCCCGGGCGGCCAGGGCGCGCAGCCAGCGCCGCACGATGTGCCGGTGGCGGGGCGTGGCGCGCAGCGCCGTGCCCACCTCCTCCGCCGTGCGCGCGGCACCGTCCTCGAACACTCCGCAGCCCACGAGGGCTCGGGTCATCTCGGCGAGTGCCACCTCGTCGAGGGCGGCCAGGAACTCCGTGAGCCGTGCGGCGTCGACGGCCGCGGAGGCTTCCCGTACGGCGTCGGCGGCTGCCGCGCGCGCCTGTTCCGCGCCCGGCGGGGCCGGCTCGTCGCCGTCCTTGCGTGCCGTCTCCACGAACGCGGCCAGGCGTCGTCCGCCCGCGGCCGAGTCGTCGACGACGACCGCGCCCGCCGCGACCGCGGGGTGGGCCTGCACGGCGGCCTCCACCTCGGCGAGTTCGACGCGGTAGCCGCGGATCTTGATCTGGGCGTCCTCCCGGCCCAGGAACTCGATGGTTCCGTCGGGGAGATACCGGCCGAGGTCACCGGTGCGGTAGAGCCGCCGTCCGCTGACGGGGTCGGTGAGGAACCGCTCCGCCGTGCGGGCCTCGTCGCCGAGGTAGCCCAGGGCGACGCCGGCACCGCCGATGTACAGCTCACCCGGCACCCACTCGGGCCGTGGCCGCAGACGCTGGTCGAGTACGGCGAACGCCTGGTTGGTCAGGGGCTTGCCGTACGGGATGCTCGGGCGGGCGGTGTCCACCTCGCCGATCGGGTGGGCGATGGACCAGATGGAGCCCTCGGTGGCACCGCCGAGTGAGATGATCTCCAGTCCGGGCATGAGGTCGCGGGCCTGGTCGGGCAGGGCGACCGGTATCCAGTCGCCGGATATCAGCGCGAGCCGCAGCGAACCGTCGTCGGTGGGTGGCTCGGAGCGGAGCCAGTCGCACAGCATGTGCAGTTGGCCGGGCACCGAGTTCCACACCGTCACACCGAAGTCGCGGACGAGTTCGGCCCAGTGGGAGGGATCTCCGCGCCGGTCGGCCTGGGGAAGGACGAGGGTGGCGCCCACCGCGAGCGGCCCGAACAGGTCGTAGACGGACAGGTCGAAGCCGAGTCCCGCGATGCCGAGAACGCAGTCGCGCTCGGTGACCGCGTAGCGGCGGTTGATGTCCTGAACGGTGTTGAGGGCGGCCCGATGGCTGATCATCACGCCCTTGGGCGTGCCGGTGGAGCCCGAGGTGTAGATGACGTAGGCGAGTTCGTCCGGATCGCGTCGGGGCGCGGTCGGGCCGGAAGCGGTGGTTTCGGGGACGAGATCGACCGCGACGGCCGACACGGTCGCCGGGAGGTCGTCGGTCTCGGCGAGCCAGGACTGGGTGAGGACCGTGCGTACGCCCGCGTCGGCGATGATCGTGTCCCGGCGGGCCCGCGGCTGGGCCGTGTCGACGGGCAGATACGCACCGCCCGCGATGAGCGTGCCGAGGACGGCGGCGACCTGCTCCCATCCCTTGTCCATCCAGACGGCCACCGGCTCCCCGGGCGCCAGGCCGGACGCCGCTAGCGACTCGGCGACACCGCTCGCGCGGGCGACGAGTTGCCGGTAGGAGAGCGTCGTCTCGGGCGTCCGGACCGCGATCGCGTCCGGTGTGGCCTCTGCCCGGGCAAGCAGAGGTTCGTGGAGGAGGGCGTCCGGCAGAGGTCCCTCGGTCGCGTTGACCGTGCTTCGGCGGGCCTGCTGCGCCTCGGGAAGGGGGATGCGGACCGGTGCGTCCCAGGCGGCCTCACCGGCCTCACCGTCGGCCGACAGCTGTCGCACGAGTGCCGTCCAGGCGTCGAACATGGCCTCGGCCACCCCGTGGCTGAGCGCTCCCTCCCGGATGTCCCAGGACAGGCTGAGCGCGTCGCCGCGGTGCATGACCTGGCAGTCGAGCCATACCTGCGGCGTCCGGGTCGCGGCGTAGACCACCTCGGGGGGTACGCCCTCGGCGGTGCCGCCCTGGCCCAGGGCGCTGGTGAAGACGACCGGCATCAGGACCGGGGCGCCGGCCCTGCGGGAAAGCTCGGCCAGCACCTCCGAGCCGGTGAACAGCGGATGGGTCAGGTCTTCGAGGAGCTGCTGCCCGACGGTTCTGGTCCGTTCGGCGAAGGTGGCCGGGGCGGCGAGGTCGACGGCGAGCAGTTCGAGCGAGGTGAAGTCACCGACGAGACGGCCGATGTCCTCGTGCAGGCCGGGCCGGTCGACCGTGGGCACGTTGAGGGTGAACCGGCTGGTCCGCGACCAGTGCCCGACCGTCTCGGCGTAGGCGGCGAGCAGCGCCGTCGACACGGTCAGCCCGCGCCGCGCGGCGCGCTCGGTGAAACGCTCCCGCTCGGCCGCGGGCAGCAGGACCTCCAGCCGGCGGAACGTCACCGCGGCGCCGGACGCGCGCGGACGGCTCGCCTCCTCGAAGCCGCTCACGGCGGCCTCCCAGGGTTCGGCGAGGGGCAGTTCGGGGGCGGGCGGCAGCGTGTCGAGCCGTTCGGTCCAGTAGGCACGGTCACGGGAGTGGCCGTCGGTGTCGGCGAGGGCGCGGCGGGCCAGGACGTAGTCCCGGAAGGTGATCCGCGGAGCTTCGGGGAGTGCGGCACCCCCGTAGCGGTGCTGGAACTCGGCGAGCAGGATGCGCAGGCTCGCATGGTCGACGACGAGCATGTCGAAGGAGAGGTGGAGCACGGCCCGCCCGGCGGTCCTGCTCACATGAACGTCGAAGAGCGGCCACCGGTCGGTGGGGGTCTGACGTGCGGACAGCCGGGCGCGGGTGCGTTCCACCTCCGCCTCGGCGGAGGCGGGCGGGAGCGCGGTCAGGTCGTCGGCCCCGACGGCGAGGGCGGGTGCGTCGGGCAGGACCTGCTGGTAGCCGTCGTGGTGGATGACGGCGCGGAGCATGTCGTGCCGCCGGATCAGCTCCCGCCACACGGCGGTGACCCGGTCCACGTCCAGGTCGGGGTATTCCAGTTCGACGTAGGCGTGGCAGCCGACGCCGCCGTAGGCGTAGGCGTCGGTGCGGCCGATGAGGTAGGCGGCCTGGATGTCCGTCAGCGGGAACGGTTCGTGGCGGCTCTCGGGGTCGCCGCGCAGTGTGGGCTCCCCTGCCTCCAGGTGGCGCAGGATGGCGTCCTTGTGCGTGCGCAGTTCGGCTCGGTGTGTGTCGGTGAGCCGGCCCTGGGGGGCACGGAAACGCAGGTGTCCGTCCTGGGCCCACAGGACCACACCCTCGTCGGCGTAGCGGGCCAGCAGTTCAGCGATGTTCACAGCTCTCCGGTCTCGTAGGCGGTCTCGTGGACCGCGAGCGTTCGGGTGACGTCCGCGGCGAGCGCGGCGATGGTCGGTACGGCGAAGAAGCGGCGAACCGGCACGGTGGCTCCCAGACGGCGCTCGATCGCCGTGAGCAGGCGCAGCGCGGAGAGGCTGTCGCCGCCGAGGCTGAAGAAGTTGGCATGGCGGTCCGGCACGGGTTCCGCCAGGTACTCACGCCAGAGTTCGGCGAGGGCCGTCTCGGTCTCGCCCCGTGGCGGCTCGCAGTCGGCGGACACCGGCTCGGGGCCCGCCGTGCCGGCCAGCGCGTTGCGGTCGACCTTGCCGTTCGCGGTGAGCGGCAGGGCGGGCAGCAGCAGGATGCGGGAGGGGACGGCGTAGCCGGGCACCCGCTGCGCGAGCAGGCCGAAAAGGTCCTCGACAAGGCCCGGGTCCTCGATGGGCGAGCCGCCCTCGGCGGGATCCGGCTTCCCGTCGGGTGCGACGGCCTCGACGGGCGCGGCCCCGTCGCCGGGCGGCGTCTTCGGACCGACGGCCCTGGGGTCCAGCGGTACGGCGAAGGCGACCAGGCGTTTCGCGGTGCGCTCCCCCACGGCCACGACGGCGGCCCGCGCGACGGCGGGGTGTGCCTCCAGCGCGGCCTCGATCTCGCCCGCCTCGATACGGTGGCCGGCGATCTTGAGCTGGCTGTCGAGGCGGCCCAGGAACTCCAGCAGTCCGTCACCCCGGAACCGGCCCAGGTCGCCCGTCCGGTACCAGCGCCGGCCGTCCCGTACGACGAACTTCTCGGCGGTGCGGACCGGGTCGGCCAGATAACCGCGGGCCAGTCCCGCGCCGCCGATCCACAGCTCGCCGGGCGTCCAGTCGGGGCAGTCCCGCCCGTCCCGGTCGACCACCCGGTAGCGCTGCCCGGTCAGGGGACGGCCGTAGGGGATGGACACCCAGTAGGGGTCCACCTCGGCGACGGTCAGGGTGTTGGACCAGATGGCGGCTTCCGTCGCGCCGCCCATGGCGACGAACGCGCAGGGCCCTGCGGTCCGGGCCCGCAGGCGGGCCGGCAGGTCGAGGCCGATCCAGTCACCGGAGACCAGTGCGGTCCGCAGTCCCCGCACGCCGCCTGATGCGTGACCGCCCTGGACGCCCTGTTCGTCGGCGTCGAGCAACAGGTCGAGCAGGGCGGGGACGGTGTTCCAGACGCTCACGCCGTACCGGTCCAGCAGGCTCGGCCAGCGTGCTGGTTCCCGGCGCTGGTCCTCGGTGGGGAGCAGGAGGGAACCGCCCGCGGAGAGCAGGCCGAAGAGGTCGTACACGGACAGGTCGAAGTCCAGTGCGGACAGGGCGAAGACGCGGTCGTCCTCCTTGATGCCGTGCCGTGCGTTGATGTCCGCGATCGTGTTCCAGGCGGCGGCGTGGGAGATCTCGACGCCCTTGGGCTCGCCCGTGGAACCCGACGTGAAGATCACGTAGGCGAGCGCGTCGGGCGGCATCGTGTGCGGCGCCCGCAACGGCTCGCGGCGCTGTGTGTCGGCGAAGGGGACGGCGCGGGGACCTGTGCCGTCCGGGTCGGGCCAGTCCCCCAGGGCGACACGGAACCCGGCCGTGGTGTGCACCCGCCGCAACCGGGCAGCGGGCTGTTCGAGGCCGAGGGGGACGTATGCGGCGCCGGCCGCGAGGACACCGAGGACCGCCGCGATCTGTTCGGGTCCCTTGGGCAGGGTGACCGCGACCAGGTCGCCCGGCCGTACGCCCGCGTCGACGAGGGCGGCGGCGGTGCGCAGCCCCTGCTCGGCGAGGGTTGCGTAGGTGATCTCCTCCCCGGCCGTCGTGATGAGGGCGGTACGGTCGGGGCGGTCCGTCGCACGGGTGAAGAAGGTCTCGTGCAGCAGGCGCGGCGCGACCGGCTCCAGGGCGGATTCCCGTGCGGAGGCGGCACGCCGTTCGCGCTGGGTGGCGGGCAGCAGGTCGGGCAGCGGTGCCTCCCAGTCGCCGGTGACGAGGTGCCGCAGCAGCCGTGCATGGGCGTCGAACATCGCGTCCAGCACGCCCTCGGCGAACAGTTCCTCCACCGCGTCCCAGGTGACGATCAGATTCCCGGACTCCTCCGTGACCTGGTTGTCCAGGCAGACCTGCGGGGACTGGGAGATGCCCCAGACCTTCTCCGGGAAGCCCGTGTCCGGTCCGGCCAGCGTCGCGTCACCCACGCCGATGGCGCTGGTGAACACCACGGGTGCGGCGGCGTCCACCGTGCCCGTGCGACGGCCGAACTCCCTCAGCAGCCAGTCGATCGGCACATCGGCGTGGTCCAGGTCCTGTGCCTGACGGTGCTGCAGCGCGACGGCCGCCGCGAGCCAGGACGCGCCTTCGCGCCGGTGACCCGCGAGGGACAGGGAGGTGAAGTCGCCCAGCACCCGGTGGATGTGGGGGTGTACGTCACGCCGGTTGAAGAGGGTGAGTGTGACGGTCACGGCGTCGGTGCCGCTCCAGGCCGCCAGGACTTCCGCGTACAGGGCCAGCAGAACGGTGGAGGGCGTCAGGCCGTGCCGGGCCGCGTTCTGCTTGACGGCCTGCCAGTCCTCGGCGGGCAGGCTGAGCCGGCGCCGGGTGAAGTGGGGCGTGTCGAGCGTCGCCGGGTCCCGGTCGAAGGGCAGGGCGGGAGGGGGCGGCAGTTCGTTCAGCCGGGTCTGCCAGTGGGCGCGCGCCCGTGCGGCCGGCTCCGGGTCCGCCGTGGGGCGGGTCAGGTAGTCACGGAACGTCACGTCGACGGGCGGCAGTTCGTGTCCCGGGTCGGCGTAGAGCGCGTTCAGTTCGGCGTAGAGCGTGGTGATGGACAGCGCGTCGAGCACGAGGTAGTCCAGGCCGATGCCGACACGGACACGTGTCCCGCCTTCGCTCTCCTCCTCGCCTGCGCGGTAGCGCACGGCCTCGACGGCGAAGAGCGGCCACCGCGCGGGGTCGCGTACCTGGTGGGACAGCCGGGCGCGCAGGCCGGCAAGAGCCTCGGACGCGCCTTCGGCGCAGGCGTCCTCCACCGGTATGCGCACCGCGGGTACGTCGGGCAGGACACGCTGGTGTCCGTCCTCGACGACGGCGCGGAGCATGCCGTGCCGGCGGACGAGGGTGTTCCAGGCGCGCTCCAGCCGGTCCAGGTCGACGTCTGTGCCGTCGAACTCGGTGTAGTGCCAGGTGCCGACGCCACCGAGGGTGAAACGGGGATCGCGGCCCGTGTGGTAGGCGGCCTGGACGTCCGTCAGCGGGAACGGCTCGTGGGCGTGGTCCGGGTCGGGCACGAGGACGGACGGCGCCGGCTCGTCGGCCGCCGTCGTGGGGTGCAGCGTCGCGCAGAAGTGCTGGAGCACGGGGCGGGCGAACAGGTCGGCCACACGGGCGCCGGGGAACCCGGCGGCGCGCAGCCGGCCGATCATCCGCGTCGCGACGAGAGAGTCGCCGCCCAGCAGGAAGAAGCTGCTCTCGCGGCCCACCTCGGCCACCCCGAGCAGTTCGGCCCACTCGGCCGCGACGGCGGTCTCCACCGGGCCGGCCGGCGCGGATGTGCGGGCTTTGTCCTGGCCGGCGGTCTCGGTCAGGGCCCGGCGGACCGCCGCCCGGTCGAGCTTGCCGTTGGCGGTCAGCGGCAGGTCGTCGAGGACCAGGACGCGCTCGGGCACCATGTAGGAGGGCAGTCGTTCCGCCGCCCGGGTGCGGACGGCGGCCGGATCGGGTGCCCGGCCATGGGCGGACACGGCCGCGGCCAGGTGACGCACCGGCGTGTCGAGGACGGTGGCGATCGCGTGCAGAACGGCGGGGTCGTCCTCCAGCGCGGACTCGACCTCGCCCAGTTCGATGCGGTGGCCGCCGATCTTCACCTGGTGGTCGGCGCGTCCAAGGAACTCCAGCACACCGTCGGGCCGGTAGCGGGCCAGGTCACCGCTGCGGTACCAGCGCTCACCGGCGTGCTCGACGAAGCGTTCCGCCGTGCGCTCGGGGTCCGCCCGGTAACCGGTCGCCACACCGGGGCCGCCGATCCACAGTTCGCCGGGGACGAGATCGGGGCAGTCCCGTCCCCGTCCGTCCACGACGCGAGCCCGCATGTTGCGCAGCGGAACGCCGTACGGGACGGACTTCCAGTCCGGGTCGGTCTCCTCCACTTCGAAGACCGTCGAGTGGACCGCCGCCTCCGTCATGCCGCCGAGTGCCACGAAGCGGCAGCCGGGTACGAGGGCCCGGAGTCGGGCCGGCTGGTCGAGTCCGACCCAGTCCCCGCCGAGCAGGACCATGCGCAGCGATGTCCCCAGGCCCTCGGCGCCGCCGTCGTCCCCGGCGTCGGCTGCGGCCATCAGCAGGTCCAGCAGTGCTGGCACGCACTGCACCAGCGTCACCCCGTGCGTACGCACCAGTCGCGCCCAGTGGTGGGCGTCACGGCGGTGCTCCTGTCCCACGGCGACCACCTGGCCGCCCAGGGACAGGGGGGTGAAGATGTCCCAGGTGGCGAGGTCGAAATCCAGGGCGGAGATCGCGAGGGTGCGGTCGGAGGGCCCGAGCCCGAGCTGGTCCTCCATCGCCTCGATGGTGTTGACGACCGCTCGGTGCGGCACCTCGACGCCCTTGGGCAGTCCCGTCGAGCCGGACGTGAACAGCACGTAGGCGGGCAGGGCGGGATCCGGCCGGACGACCGGTGCGGGCCGGGCCGCCGACGCGTCCTCAAGGAGCAGCACCGGCGCTGAGGAGACGTCCGCGCACAGATGGGCGTGGGCCCGGTCGGTGAGTACGGCGGACGCGCCGGCCACGGAGTGGATGCGGTGTCTGCGCAGGGCGGGCTGTTCCACGCCGACGGGGGCGTAGGCCGCGCCCGCGGCCAGGATGCCGAGGACCGCGGTGATCTGGTCGGCGCCCTTGGGCAGGGTCAGCGTGACGGTGTCGCCTTCCCGCACGCCGTTGTCCCGCAGCAGGGCGGCGATCTGCCGTGCCGTGTGGGCGAGTTCGCCGTAGGTGAGCGTGTCGCCGGTCGTGCGGACGACCGCGGTGCGGCCCGGCTCGGTTTCGGCGAGCTGGAAGAAGCGGGTGTGCAGGGCGCGGTCCGGGACGGGCGTGGGCGGCAGGGCCGCGACCGCGCGCCGGGCGAGGACATCGGGCGCCGGCAGGCCGTCCACCGGCCGGGCCCAGGCGTCGGGGTCCGTCACCAGGCGGGTGATGAGGCGGCGGTAGGCGTCGAACGCGGCGTCGGGCACGCCTGCTTCGAACACGCCGTCCCGGACGTCCCAGTTGAGGAGGAGGCCGCCGTCGAGTTCGGTGACCTGGGCGTCCAGGTAGACCTGCGGGCCCTGCGAGATGATCCAGGAAGGGCGGCCGAAGGACTTCTGGACGTCCTGCTCGAAGATCTCGCCCAGCCCGATGGCACTGGTGTAGACGACGGGGGCCAGCACCGGGGAGCCCTCGACGCGGGCGAGGTCGCGCAGCACTTCGACGCCGCCGTACGCGCCGTGGGAGATGCCCTCTTGAAGGCGTTCCTGGAGGAGGCGGGCCTGCCGGGAGAACGGCAGGGACGCGCTCAGGTCCGCGTCGAGCAGGATGGAGCTGCTGAAGTCCCCGACCAGCCGGGCGACTTCGGGACTGAAGATCTCCCGGTCGAACAGCGGCAGGTTGAGCAGGAAACGCCGGCTGTCGCTCCAGGCGGCGATGACCTCGGCGAAGGCGGTGGCGAGGGCGGCGGCGGGGGTCAGGCCGTGCCGGCGTGCGGCGTTGATCAGCGCCGCCTTCTCGTCGGGGCCGAGCCAGTGGTGGAGGCGGCGGGAGTGGGTGAGTGTGGTGTCGTTCGCGCTGACCGGGGTGAGCGGATCGACGGTCGTCGGCAGTCGCGGGGCGCGCGGCAGTTCGTGCAGGCGCTCCCGCCACCAGGCGGCGTGCCGCTCGCGTTCCGCCCTTCGCCGGGTGTTGTGCTCGGCGAGGTACCGGCGGTAGTCGAGGCCGAGTGCGCGTGGCGGGTCGTCGGGACATTCGTAGAAGCGTTGCAGGTCGGACAGGAGAACGCGCAGGCTCAGCGCGTCGCCGGCCATCATGTCCAGGTCGATCTGCAGCCGCGTCCCGCCGCCCGGGAGCAGGCACACGGCCGCGCGGAAGACATCACCGGCGGCGATGTCCGTACGAGCGTGGGTGTTGCGTTCGCGCAGCAACTCCAGTTCGGACTCGGCTTCTTCAGGCGTGCGTTCGCGCAGATCGTGGACGGTCAGTGGCGCACCGGAAGCGCCGAGGCGCTGGCGCCCCTCCTCGTCGAAGACGGCCCTCAGCATGCCGTGCCGCCGCACCAGTGCCTGAAGGGCGGCGTCGAGCCGGGCCGGATCGACCTCACGGCCGTCGAGTTCGACGTAGAAGTGTGCGGCGACGCCGCCGAGGGGCTGCCCGTCCTGGCGTCCGATCCAGTAGGCATGCTGCATCGTCGCCAGAGGGAAGGATTCCTCCTCCGCCCCGGTCGTCGCCGCACCGGGTGATGCGGGGGCCGGGGCGGTCCGTGCCGACGCGGGCTGCCGGGCCGTGGCGGGCGCGTCGCCGCGCGGGGCCTGCCCCAGCAGGGCCGTCCATGCTCCCAGGGTCGGAACGCGCGTGAGGTCCTGGAAAGTGACCGTGCTGCCCTCGCGTCGCCAGGCGCCGACCAGGGACATCAGCACCAGTGAGTCGAGACCGAGTTCGAAGAGGTCACGGTCGTCGTCCAGTTCCCGCGGCGCCATGTCCAGCGCGCGGGCAACCGTTGCACGCACCGCCACCGCCGTGTGGGGGCCGCGGCTGTCGACGTCACCTTCCGATGTCCGCGCCTTGACGACTGCTTCATCGCTCACTACTGGGGGCCTTCCGGTCGGGTGGGGTGGGCGGCGGTCGGGGAGCGGACGCTGACAACTCCCGCGCGCAGGGCCGAAACACTTAGATAGAAACGATTATCATTTCTATACTTCACATCGTAGTCATATGACGGGCCCGGCGCCAGAGCCCAAGGCCCGGCAATGAGAGGCGGAGACCTGCATGACCGAGACTCAACCGACCTGGTCCGAGGCCGAATCGGCGCGCTACCGGGCCGCCGGCCACTGGGAGGGGGTGACCTTCGGTGCCCGCCTGCGGCGGGCGGCCGCCGGCCATGGCGGGCGCGTCGCCCTGGTCGACGGCGACCGGCGGTGGACCTACGCGGACCTGGACACCGAGGCCGACCGTGTCGCCGTCGGACTGCGCCGGCTGGGGATCGGGCGGGGCGACCGCGTGGTGGTCCAGCTCCCCAACTGCGCCGAGTTCCTGCTCGTCTGGTTCGCGCTGCAGCGACTCGGGGCGGTTCCGGTGCACGCCATGCCCGGCCACCGGCGCCGGGAGATCGGCCATCTGGTGCGACTGGCCGGCGCCGTGGCCTGTGTGGTGCCCGACCTGCACGCCAGGTTCGACCACCGGGAACTGATGAACGACGTACGGGCGGAGCAGGGGCCGGGCAGCTCGCTGCGGCATGTCATCGTGGTCGGCGACCCCGGCCCGTACGACCGCTTCGTCCCGTTCGACGCGCTGCGGGTGGACGCCTCGTCCGTGTCCGGCCCTGACTCCGGCGCCGGCGGAGCGGACCCCGCCGATCTCGCCCTGCTGCTGCTGTCCGGCGGCACCACGGGACTCCCCAAACTCATCCCGCGGACACACGACGACTACGCCTACAACGCCCGCGCCTGCGCCGGCATCTGCGCGCTCGACGCACAGGCCGTGTACTTGGCGGTCCTGCCGATCGGATTCAACTTCACCTTCGCCTGCCCCGGTGTGCTGGGCACCCTGATGGCCGGAGGAACCGTCGTCATCGCGCCGGACCCCAGTCCGCAGACGGCGTTCGCCCTCATCGAGCGGGAGCGCGTGACCATGACCTCCCTGACTCCGCCGCTCGTTCCCCACTGGATGGACGAAGCCGCCTCCGGCGCCTGGGACCTCGGGAGCCTCGCGGTGGTGCAGGTCGGCGGGGCACGGCTGCCGGAGGACCACGCGCGCAAGCTGGGGCCGGCGCTCGCAGTGAGCGTGCAACAGGTCTTCGGCATGGCCGAAGGGCTGATCAACCTCACTCGACTCGACGACCCGGACGACCTCGTGTGCACCACACAGGGCCGGCCCGTCTCGCCGGACGACGACGTGGTGGTGGTGGACGCGGACGGCAAGCCGGTCCCGGACGGCACGGCGGGTGAACTGCTCACCCGGGGCCCGTACACGCTGCGCGGCTACTACCGGGCCGAGGCACACAACCGCACGGCCTTCACCCCGGACGGCTACTACCGGTCCGGTGACGTGGTGCGGCGTCTGCCGACCGGGCACCTCGTGGTGGTGGGGCGGATCAAGGACCAGATCAACCGTGGCGGCGAGAAGATTCCCGCGGTCGAGGTGGAGGAGCAGTTGCTGACGCATCCGGCCATCACCGCGGCGGCCCTGGTCGGCGTGCCGGACGAGCGCTGGGGTGAGCGGTCCGTCGCCTTCGTCGTCTGCGCGGGCGCGTCCCTGGGCGTGCGAGAAGTGGCCATCCACCTGAAGGAGCGCGGGCTCGCCAGTTACAAGGCCCCGGACGAGGTCGTCCAGGTTCCCGCTCTTCCGCTCACCGCCGTCGGGAAGGTCGACAAGGCGGCGCTGGCTCTGCTGCTCCGGCGGTGAGGCGCGGCCGGGGGGAGCGCCCGGTGGGCGTTGCGCTCCCCCCGGCGGAGGTAAGAGGCTCCGCACCCGCCGCCCGCTCACCGCTGCTCCGGCACCGGGGAGACAGGACGGTCGGCGCAGGCGAGCAGTTCCCGGGTGACCGGGTGTTCCGGGGCCACCAGCACCCGGTCGACCGGGCCGGCCTCGGCCACCCGCCCCTTGTCCAGGACGACGACCCGCTCCGCGTGGCGTGCCACGGCTGCCAGGTCGTGTGTCACCATCACGACCGTCAGTCCCAGCGTCCGCCGCAGCGAGTCCAGCAGATCCAGAATCCCGCTCGCCGTCTCCGGGTCCAACGCCGAGGTGATCTCGTCGCACACCAGGACGCTTGGCCGGGCGGCCAGCGTCCGGGCCAGTGCGACGCGCTGCCGCTGGCCTCCCGACAACTCCCCCGGACGGCGCACCAGCACATCCGGGTCCAGTCCGACCCGGCCCAGCAGCCGTACGGCTTCGTGCGCCGCGTCCTGGGCCGACCGGCGCCCCACGCCCGTGAGGGGCCGCAAGAGTGCGGTGCGTACGGATTCCCGTGGGTTGAGGGCGCCGCGCGCGTCCTGCGCGACGAGTTGTACCGGGGTGCCGCCTCCTCGCTCCGCGCCGCGCTCCCGCCACTCGACACTGCCCCGCGTGGGCCGGTGGAGTCCCGCGAGACATCGGGCGAGGGTGGTCTTCCCGGACCCCGAGGGACCCACCACGGCGGTGCAGCAGCCCGCCGGTGCGGTGAGGGAGATGTCGTGCAGCACGGCGACGCGGCCGTGCGCGGCGGCCAGCCCTTGTACGGTCAACTCTCCGACGACGGCGGAGGCAACGCTCCGCGGGTTCCCCCGGCGGGGGCCGGCGATACCGGCCGGCGGCGGCACAGGCATCGGCGCCTTCGGTACGCCGCCCGCGGCGATCCGGCCCGCCTCCAGACGGATCACATCGTCCGCCACGGACGCGATCCACGCCGGGTCGTGGCTGACCAGCAACGCGGAGCGGTCCCCGCCGGCCAGGACCTCGCCCAGCAGCCTCCGCATCCCGGCCGCCAGAACCGTGTCCAGGCTGCTGGTGGGTTCGTCCAGGACCAGCAGGCTGGGCGTGCCCGCCAACGCGACAGCGAGGGCCACGCGTTGGGCCTGTCCTCCCGAGAGCTGGCGCGGCAGCCGTCGCTGGAAGGTCCGGTCGGCCGGGAGCCGCACGGACAGCAACAGCTCCTCGACCCGCGCCCGGACGTCGGTCGAACGGTGCGCGGACGAGCGCAGGCGCACCGCCTCGGCGATCTGCGTGCCGATCCGAAGCGCCGGGTTGAGTGACGAGGCGGGGTCCTGGCCCAGGAACGACACCACTCGCCCCCGCAGGCGGCGGGCGCCCCCGCGGTCGAACGGATCCAGGCCGGCCACCCGGACGGTTCCGCCACGGACCTCAAGGCCCGGACGGACATGCCCCAGCAGGCTGTACGCCAGAGTGCTCTTGCCTGAGCCCGACCTGCCCACGACCCCAAGGACCTGCCCGCGCGAAACCGACAGGCCGGCATCGTGCAGGACGGGCGGACCGCCGGTCGCCGGACCGAGTGTCAATCCGCTGATCTCGGCGAGCGGGGCGGTTCCGGACGGGCGGCCGGGCAGGTGGCCGGTCATGCGGCCCCCCGCCCCACCGTGTCCGCCAGCCGTCCGGCCAGCTGACCGACGCACACGGACAGCAGCACGAGCAGCAGGGCCGGGGCGAGGAACGGCGTGGCGGCCAGCGTCGCCCCGGGAACGTTCTCGCTCACCATGCGCCCCCAGTCGGGCGCAGCTCCGACCCGGCCGAGTCCGAGGAACCCCGCGGTGGCGGTGAGATGCAGGGAGGCGACCAGGCGCAGCGCGGTGTCCACCAGGGCCGGTCCGGCGATGTTGGGCAGCACGTCGTGGCGCAGTACGGCCCGCCGGGTGTCGCCCCGGGCCAGGGCGGCCTCGACGTACCCACTGGTCAGGACGGTGTCCGCCGCGGCGCGCAACACCCTGGTGGAGAAGGGGGCGGTGGCCAGGGCGACGGCTGCCACGACGGCCGTGTCGCTGCCGGGGAAACCGGCGGCCAGGACGAGGACGATCAGGAGAGCCGGGAGTACGGCCAGGGCGTCGACACAGCGCACCATCAGGTCGCCCAGTCGGCGGGACACCATGGCCGCCAGGACGCCGGCGGACAGCCCGACGGCACCGGCGGCCGCCGTTCCCGCGAGCGCGGTGAGCACGATGGTCCGGCCGCCGCTGAGCACCCGGCTCGCCACGTCCCGGCCCAGCACGTCGGTGCCGAGGAGAAAATGTCCGTCCGGCTGCTGGAAGGGCGCCGCGAGCTGCGCGGTGGGGCTGTGCGGAGCGGCCAGCGGGCCCAGCAGGGCAAGCAGGACGACGAGCAGCGTTCCCGCGCCCATCAGCAGGGGCGGCCGGCGGCGGCGCGGTGTGCGGTGACCGGCCGGACGGTCCCGCCGCCGAGGTGTCAGGACGGTGGTCATCGCCCGTGCCTCTCCCGCGCGCCGAGCAGACGCGCGCAGATGTCGCCCAGCAGGAGCACCGCGAGCATCACCGCGACGAGGGCGGTGGCGATGCCCTGCACCATCGGCACGTCCCGTGCGGCGACGGCCAGTTGCAGTTCCCGGCCGATGCCCGGGTAGTCGAACACGTTCTCCACCACCACGGCGGAGCCGACCAGCGCCCCCGTGGTGAGGGTGAGCGCCTGCACCGCGGGCCCTGCGGCATGGGGAAGGATGTGACGCACCGCGAGCCGCACCCCGCGGACGCCATTGAGTCGCGCCGCTTCGCAGTACGGTGTGGCCGCCGCGTCCGCGACGGAAACGCGCAGCAGTCTGGTGGCGACGGCGAGGCCGACCGCGCTGAGCGTCAGTACGGGCAGGACCAGGGCGCGCGGCACGTCGAGCGGGGTGCCTCCGAGGGGGATGACGGAGACACGCGGAAGGACCTCAAGCCATACCGCCAGTACCGCGATGAGCAGCGCCGCGATGACGAACTCGGGTACGGCCGCCAGAACTTGAGCGCAGGTCGAGACCAGGCGGTCTGCGCCGCCGCCGCGCAGCCCGGTCCACAGGCCCAGCAGCGTGGCGAGCGGTGCGGTGACCGCGAGGGTCAGTCCCGCGAGCAGCAGGCTGTTGGGCAGGCGGGTGGCGAGGACTTCGGTGACCGGTCGCTCCCCGACGAAGCCATGTCCCAGATCCCCTCGGAGGGCGTCGGCCGCCCAGGACGCGTACCGCTCGGCGGCGGGCCGGTCCAGACCGAGTTCGGCACGGACGTCGGCGCGTTGCCCCTCGGAGGCGTCCACACCGGCGACCGCGCTGACGGCGTCTCCCGGAAGGACGGCCGTGGCCGCGAAGATCGCGGCCGACAGCAGGACCAGCAGGACGGCCGCCCCCGCGAGGCGACGGCCGGCGAACGCGAGCAGGTTCACGCCAGGGACGCCTGGGAGAAGCCGGGGAACTGTTCGAAGAGATCGTCGCGTATTCCGTCGACCCCCTTGGCCTGGGCGTTCAGATTCGGCTTGAAGACCGGCAGCACCTGGTTGCCCTCCTCCCAGCGCGTGCGCTGCGCCTGCGTGCCCAGCCGCTTCGCCTCGGACTGGTCGCTCTCGGCGCGGGCCTTCGCCACCAGGGTGTCGGTCTGCGACTCCTTCCAGCCGAACGCCGACGGCGATCCGCCCGCCGTGCTCATCTGGTAGGTCGACAGCGCGGGGATGGGCATCTGGTACGAACCGGCCAGCGGCAGCGCCGCGTAGGCGGCGAAGTCGGCGTAGAGCTGCCCTGCGGGCAGTTCACGCAGCGACGCCTGGACGCCGGCCTTCTTCAGGTCCTCCACGAAGAGCGTGGCCATCTCCACCATGCCCGGCGTCTCGGGGCCGGTCGTCAGCCGGACCTTCATCCCGTCGGCGCCGGCCTTCTTGAGGAGCCGCCGGGCCCGCTCCGGGTCGTGGGCCCGCTGGGGCAGGCTCTCCGCGTAGTCGGGGAAGCCCAGGGACGGCAGGTCGTTGCCGATCTCGGCGTTTCCGTAGAAGACCGTCTCCACCATGGCCTTACGGTCGACCGCGAGCTTGAACGCCTCCCTCACCTGTGGATCGTCGAACGGCTCGACGCTCATGTTCATCTGGAAGGAGAGCCCCACCAGGTAGGGGCTCTTCGTCGGGACGAGCTGGACCGTCGCATGGTCCGCGAGGGTGCGTGCGGTGACGGGTGAGAGGTCGTGGGCGAAGTCGATCTCACCGCTCGTGAGCGCCCCGGCCCTGGCAGTCGAGTCCGCGATCGACCGCAGCTCCAGACCGTCCAGGCGAGGCACATGGCCGTAGTGGTCGTCGAAGCGCTCGAACGCCGATCCCTGACCTGCCGTGAACTCGGTGAGCCGGAAGGGCCCGCAACTGGGCATGCCCTTGCGGAAGCTCTTGGTGCCGTCCTTGACGACGAGGAAGTTGCCCTGGCAGAGGATCATGCGGCCGTCCGCGATGGGCCTGAGGGTGGGCAGTACGACCTTCAGGTCACCGTCCGCCTTGGCGTGCGCGAGGTCGAAGTTCGCGGCGGCGAGCCGGTACACGGGCAGTGTGCTCTTGCCCGCGAGGACGCTCAGCGAGTGCAGGATGTCGGCGGAGGTCAGCTCGGAGCCGTCCGTGAAGCGGACGCCGGGCCGCACGTGCAGCGTGTACGTCGACAGATCCTTGGAGATGTCGATGCCCTTGAGCACGCCGTAGCGCACCCCGTCGGGCCCGCTGGGATCGAGGTTGCCCAGGGTGCCGTGCCAGGCACGGGCACGCACCAGATCCAGTGCGGACGGGCCGTTGAAGAAGTCCAGCGTCTCGGAGGCACCCCCTCCGACGAAGGCGGCTCGCAGGGTGCCGCCCGAACGGGGCGAGGAACCGGATCCCGGCTTCCGGTCGGCGCCGGGCTCCTCGGTGGAGCACGCCGCCAGCAGGCCGGGCCCCACCGCCATGGCGGCGGCTCCCGCCGCGCCGCGGCGGAGGAAGGTACGGCGATCGAACTGTCTGGACATGCTTCTCCTTGACGTTCTGCTGAACTGGACCGGGGCGCCGGGAGACATTCGCGGCGCGTGAACCGAGGCCGGCACGAAGACCGGCGGCCGGTGGAGGACGGGCGGGCGTACCGAAGAGCCGCACCGGCCCCGGGGCCATGGGACGGTTGCCGGGCTACCTGAGGACGAGAGCGCCGGACGGGCATGCCCGAACGGCCTCGTGCACGGCGTCCGACTGGGACACCGGTGGCCTCTCGTCGAGGACGAGCACGAGCCCGTCCTTCTCGTCCTGGTCGAAGACGGCCGGCGCGGCGAGCACACACTGTCCCGCCCCCATGCACCGATCCCGCTCCGCGCTGAACTTCCCGTCACCGGACGCCCGGCCTGCCAAGGTCATGAGATCCCCTCCCCTGCCGCCGCACACGCGGCCGCCGATGCGGCAACCAGACAGTAATCGATAACGACTTCCATCTTCAACAACTTGCGCTCTCCAGAGCCGAAGTACAGGACACAACCTGTCCTCTACCTACGCCATGGTGGTGCACGAGCCGTTCGGGAGGCACCGCTCCTGGTCACGGCAGCCGCCACCCGGGCTTGGACGGCCGACGGCGCATACATCACATCGAGGTTGGGAGCAGGCCATGTCCGTCACCACCACCACTCATCTGAACTTCCGGGGCGCCGCACGCGAGGCGCTGGACTGCTACCGGTCCGTCTTCGGCGGACGTACTGTCGCGGTCACCTACAAGGACGCGGGCGCCGTGCAGCACGAGAGCGAGGCGGAGTGGGTGATGTGGGGCGAGGTGGCCGGCGACAACGGCTTCCACGTCATGGCCTACGACGTGCCCTCGCAACTGCCCTGGAACCAGGGCGAGAACCCGTTCTTCGTCTCCGTACGCGGTGACAACACCGAGGAGATCAGCGCCCTGTGGGGCAAGCTCGCCGACGGCTCGACCATCGTGCGTCCGCTGGAGCCCGCGCAGTGGGCGCCGCTGTACGGCATGCTCACCGACCGCTTCGGCGTCACCTGGGTCCTGGACGTCGCGGCCCCCTACAACGGCTGAACCAGCCGACCTGACATGCCTGCGCCGTCCGGGCCGCCGCAGCCACACGGGCGGCCCGGACGGCGCGGGCACCGGACACGTACAGCAGCGAAAAGAAGAGGGTCACCATGCGGATGCGGAAGCCGGAACGGACCGGCATCGAAGTCAGCGCCTGCTGCCTGGGCACCATGATGTCCGGCAAGAGGGGCAACCCGGATCACGACGACTGCGTGGGCACGATCCACCAGGCGCTCGACGCGGGCAACACTGTCGTGGACACCGCGGGCGTCTCCCTCACCCGCACGGGCCTGCGCCGACGCCGGTCCCACGAGCCGGCCGCAGCCTGACGCCATGACCGTCCTCGACAACCGCGCCCTCAACCGCGCCACCCTCGCCCGCCAGCACCTGCTCACACGCGGCGACACATCCATGCCCGAGGCGGTGGCCCATCTGTGCGGCCTACAGGCGCAAGAGCCCCACGAGCCGTTCATCGGGCTGTGGTCCCGCCTGGCCGACTTCACACCCGCGCAACTGGACGAAGCGCTCACCGGTCGCACCGTGGTGCGCACCCATCTGATGCGCCGCACCGTCCACCTCGTCACCTCCGACGACGCGCTCGCCTGGCGGGCCCGTCACGACACCATGCTGCGCGGGCGAGTGCTGGGCACCTATCGGCGCGAACTGGCCGGCATCGACCTGGACGAGGTCGCCGCCGCCGGCCGCGCGGCCATGGCCGACCAGCAGCCCCGCACCATGAGTGAGCTGGTACAAGCCGTCGAAGACCGCTGGCCCGGTCCACCACGCCGGGCACTGGGCGAGTTGCTTGTCGCCGCCCTGATCCCCATGGCCCAACTCCCGCCCCGCGGCCTGTGGCACCGGACCGCCGGCGTACGCAACCTGCCGTTGGCCACCTGGCTGGAACGGGACATCGACCCGCTGCCCGCCGGGGACAGCGATCCCGTCGGGCAGCGGCTGCTGCGCCGCTACCTCGCCGCCTACGGGCCCGCCGCCAGTGCGGATCTACGCGCCTGGTGCGGCCTCGCCGGACTGCCCGCCGCTGTCGAAGCCGCACGGGAAGAACTCGTCGTCTTCCGCGACGAACGCGGCCGCGAACTGCTCGATCTGCCCGACGCACCTCGCCCCCACCCCGACACCCCGGCCCCCGTCCGGTTCCTGCCGGCCTTCGACAATGCCATCCTCGGCTACGCCGACCGAAGCCGCATCATCGACGCACCTCACCTCGGTCTGTCCGTCGCAGGGCACCGCACGGTCCTTGTCGACGGACGTGTCACCGCAACCTGGACCGTGCGCAGCCGGCACCTTCGTGTCAGTCCCCTGCGCCCCCTCACCGCCCCGGAACAGGAAGCCGTCCGCGCCGAGGCCGAGAACCTGATCACCTTTCTGGACGAAGGCATCGATCAGGTCCGGCTCGACACCGAAAGCTGACGATCATGCGCCCCGGTTCCCGACGTGACAGGCATGCGCATCGCGCCGGGCGGACGGCGGTCAGATGGTCATGCGCACGCCGTAGGCGCGCAGCCAGGCGTCCAGTTGGAGCGTCGTCTCAAGGGCCGCCCGGCTCGTGCCCTGCTCAAGGGCGGCGGCTCCCCTACCGGCCACCGCCTTCCGCAACTCCTCCGACAGCAGCGGGGCGAGCGGCCCGTCTTCGGCGCGGACCACCTCCACGAGCCGTTCGCGCAGGCCACGGTCGTAGGCGTCGTCCCGGATGGAGGGGTAGGGCGCCTTGATCCGCTGGGCCACGGCCTCCGGCAGGAGATCCCGCATCGCGGCCCGCAGCAGGCTCTTCTCCCGCCCGTCGAAGGTCTTCATGGCCCACGGAACGTTGAAGGTGTACTGCACGAGCCGGTGATCCGCGAAGGGAACCCGGACCTCCAGGCCGCAGGCCATGCTCATTCGGTCCTTGCGGTCGAACAGCACCTGGGCATGGCGGGTGAGCGCCAGATAGGTGACCTCCCGGTAGCGCGCCTCGGCCGGGTCGGCGATGTGGTCGCTTGCAGCGATCTCCGCCACCGCGCTGCTGTGGCAGTCGCGTTCGTAGGTGTCCAGGTCCAGCTTGGCGAGCAGGTCGGGGGCGAAGACGACATCGTTGCCCCGGTAGGCGTTCCGGCCGTCGTGCACCCAGGGGAAGGTGCCGGAGAAGACCGAGCCGGACTCGCGCTGCCAGCGGTAGCCGCCGAAGACCTCGTCGCCGCACTCCCCGGAGAGCGCGACGGTGGAGTGCCGGCGCACTCCCGCGAACAGCAGGTGCAGCGAGGCGTGTTCGTCACCCTTGGCGATCGGCAGGTCGTAGCCGGCCAGCACCGAAGCCCGCAGCTCCGGGTCGAGCAAGTCGGCGGTTTTCAAGGGGAGTTCACTGTGCTGCGAGCCGACGTGCTCCGCCAGTATCCGGGCGTAGACGTGATCGTCGTTGGCCGGTGTGGTGCTCCGATGGGTGGGGTCCGCGTCGCTGACCGAGCAGGAACGGATGCCGCCCGGTCCCTGCGCGCGGGAGATGTCGGCGGCGAGCGCGGTGAGGGAGCCGGAGTCCAGGCCGCCGGAGAGCAGAGTGCACAGCGGCACATCGGCCACCATCTGCTGGGCGACGATGGTTTCGAGCATCTCGCGGACGGTGCCGATGGTGCGTTCCAGGGAATCGGTGTGTTCGGCCACCCTCAGGCGCCAGTAGCACTGCTCCACGGCGCCGGCCCGGGTGACGCGGACGGTGCAGCCCGGCGGAACCTCGCGCAGCCCGCGGAAGATCGCATGGCCGGGCACCTTGGCGACCGACAGGACGTCGCGCAGCCCGTCGATGTCCATCACCGCCGGGAAGTCGGGGTGCGCGAGGATGGCTTTGGGCTCGGAGCCGAACAGCACTCCGGTGGGGGTGGTCGCATAGTAGAGCGGCTTGACGCCCATCCGGTCGCGGACCAGCAGCAGTTCCTCGCTGCGTTCGTCCCAGACGGCGAACGCGTAGATGCCCTGGAGGCGGTGCACGAGGTCGGGTCCCCACTCCTGGTAGGCGCGCAGCACCACCTCGGTGTCGCTGCGGGTCCGGAAGTGGTGTCCCAGGGACTGGAGCTGGGTGCGCAACTCCATGAAGTTGTAGGTCTCGCCGCTGTAGGTCAGGGCGGCGCCGGGAGCCGCGCCGTCGTCGGCCGCCATCGGCTGGCAGCCGCCCTCAAGGTCGATGACGGACAGCCGCCGGTGCCCCAGCGCGGCATGCGTCCCGAGCCAGAGGCCCCCGGCGTCCGGGCCACGGCGCGTCATCGTGGCTGTCATCGCCTGTGCGATCTGCTGCTCCCGTGTGAGATCGCGCGCGAAGTCGACCCAACCGGCTATTCCGCACATGAAGTTACTCCTGAGGTGTGAGGGCAGGGAATGGCTGTCCGGGCGGTTTCACAGGCGTTCGACGTGGGCCTGTGGGGCGGCGGTGCCACGGGTGTCGAGCAGCAGCCGGGCATGCCGTCCGATCTCGTCGAGGTCGTAGGCGGCGTGCCGCTGGAGCAGGATCACCAGGTCCGCTCGGGCCAGGGCGCGGGGCAGGTCGGACAGTGCGGAGGGAACCGGGGTTCCGTCGACGTCCCAGACCGACACATAGGGGTCGTGGAACGACACCCGCGCGTTCAGCGCGCGCAGCCGCCGCACCACGTGACGGGCCGCCGTTTCCCGCTGGTCGGCGATGTCGGCCTTGTACGTCACGCCCAGCAGCAGCACCTCCGCCCCGCCGAGGGTCTGGCCGGACCGGTCGAGGAGGCGCTGGGCACGCTCCACGACGTACCGGGGCATCCGGGTGTTGATCTCCTGGGCGAGTTCGACCATCCGGAAGGGGTAGCCAAGCGTCCGGACCTTGTGGGCGAGGTAGTTCGGGTCGATGGGGATGCAGTGGCCACCGACGCCAGGGCCGGGCCGGAACGCCTGGAAGCCGAAGGGCTTGGTCGCCGCGCAGTCGATCGAGTCCCACAGGTCGATCCCCAGCTCGTTGCAGAACACCGCCATCTCATTGACAAGCGCGATGTTGACGTGCCGGTAGGTGTTCTCGATCAGCTTGGCCATCTCGGCCTCACGGGTGCCGACCGCCTGGACGACCTTGTCGACGAACTTGCCGTAGAAGGTGGCCGCGGCCGCGGTGCAGTCGGGGGTGTGCCCGCCGACGATCTTGGGAGTGTTCCGGATGCCGTAGAGCCGATTGCCCGGGTCGACCCGCTCCGGGGAGAAGGCCATGGAGAAGTCGGTCCCGGCGGTCAGGCCCGAGCGTTCCAGGATCGGACGCACCACCTCGTCGGTGGTGCCCGGATAGGTGGTCGACTCCAGCACCACGAGGGTGCCGGGGCGGAGGTGGCGAGCGATCGCCTCGCATGCGCTCTCCACCATGGCCAGGTCGGGCCCGCCGTGTGCGGACAACGGGGTCGGCACGCACACCACGACCGTGGCGGCGTCGGCGATCGCCTGTTCGTCGGTGGTCGCGGTGAAACCCGCCGCGATCATGTCGGCGACCGCCGCGTCGTCGATGTCGTCGACGTGGGACCTGCCGGCGTTGAGCCGGGCCACCGTCACGGGGTCGCGGTCCAGTCCCGTGACGGTCAGTCCGGATCTGCACGCCTCCAGCGCGAGCGGCAGTCCGACATAACCGAGCCCTATGACGACCAGATCATTGCGCACAATGTCCCCTTTCTTTCGGTCTCGGTGAGTGGGGCGGAATGGGTGCCGCACCAGGGGATGGCTCGTGGGCACGCGCACCGGTCAGTTGCGCGTACGCCCGGCGAACAGCACGATCAACGCGCTGGGCAGGAGGAGGACGGCGAAGGCCGCGCCATAGCCCGCCGGCCCGGTCGAACCGGCCGCCCAGCAGAGGTTGAGCACGAGGGTGGACAGTCCCAGCACCCCTATCTGCCCGAGGTTCTGGTTGGTCTGCATGGCCGCGCCGGCATGGCCCCGCCGGCCCGGCCGGCTGTGCGCGAGGGACAACACGATGAGGGACGGCTCCAGCATGCCCATACCGATGGCGGCCAAGGGCATCGCGGCGGCAGCGGTGAGGGACGGGACACCGGGGAGCGTGCCGACGACCGCAACCGCGACCGCGACCGTCTGCACCACGGCGCCGAGCCGGACCAGCCGGTGCCGCGGCCAGCCCTCCAGCACCCGGCCCTGAACCCAGGAGGCACCCGCCCACACCACGGAGGCGCTGGTGAAGACCAGACCGATGATCAGCGCGGACACCTCCCTCTCGGCCACCAGCATCAGTGGGACGAACGCCTCCAGGGTGAAGAACACCCCCGACCCCAGACCGCGCAACAGCACGGTGACCGGCAGTCCCCCGCGGGCCCGCCAGGTTCCGGCGGGCAGCAGCCGAGGAGCCAAAGCCACCAGAAGAACCAGCCCCACGGCGGCGAACAGAGCGTGCTGGACGTTCCAACCCGACACCCCGTACTGGCCCAGTGCCGCGCCGACGCTCACCGCCGCAGCGATCAGCAGCGCCGGGCGCGGCGCGGGCTCGTCGGACGGCTCGTCCACCGCCCAGGTACGCCCGCGCCGCAGCACGGCCACCAGCGCGAGCGCGGGTACCAGCGTCAGCGCGGCCAGGCCGTAGAACACGCCGCGCCACGACCACCATTCGGTCACCAGCCCGGCCAGTGGCGGGCCCGTCAGGGACGGGACGATCCAGCTGGCGCTCATCAGGGCCAGCGCGCGGGGACGCAGCCGGGACGGGTAGGCCTCGCCGATGGCGGTGTTGACCGACACCGCGACCATCCCGGCTGCCAGACCGTCGAGGAAACGCCCGGCCGCGAGCTGCCACACGGACG
Organism: Streptomyces sp. NPDC004629; assembly: GCF_042873595.1. Lineage (NCBI taxonomy): Bacteria > Bacillati > Actinomycetota > Actinomycetes > Kitasatosporales > Streptomycetaceae > Streptomyces > Streptomyces sp. NPDC004629. Next base: position 280,437 of record NZ_JBIALO010000011.1, read on the forward strand.
TGCTGGTGGCGGCCACCAGCAGGGTGATCACGGTCAGCACCATGCCGGTGGCCAGCGGCCGGCGCGCCCCGGACCGGTCGGCCCAGTTCCCGCCCACGACGCCGCCGAGCAGGCTGGCCGCCACGAAGCAGCCCGCCACCAACGGGAACAGAGAGACCCCGTCCAGGGCCTCGGCCGCCGTCGGCAGGGTGGGAACCACGGCCAGCGCGGCGAAGCCGGTGAGGAACATCGTCGCGGCGAAGGTGACCGTGGCGGCCAGGTAGGAACGGGAGAACAGGCCCTCCGCGGGCTGCTGTTCCCCGGGCCGTGCCATGGATTTCTGCTCAGACATCGCTGCCGTTCTGCAAAAGTCCGGCGAGCGGGTCGCCACCGGTCTGCGGAAGTCCGATGACCGGGTCGCCACCGGTCTGCGGAAGTCCGGTGACCGGGTCATGGATGTCGCAGGCCAGCCACTGCGCCAGCGCCCGCAACCCCCCGACGACCGGTGCCGAAGGCCGCCACTCCAGCTCGGACTCGATCAGACCGGTCGCCATGATGCCCTGCCGCACGCCGGAACCGGGTGTCTCCTCCCAGGGAGTCCGACGGGCGAGCAGTGCGACCAGCTCGGCCAGTTCCTCCTCACCGTAGACCTCGGAGGCGACGTTGAGGACCGGTTGCCGCGGAGCGGCGGACAGCACGGCGTGGACGGCCCCGGCCAGGTCCCGGTGGTCGAGCACCTGATGCCGGCGGCTGCGGTCGAGCGGCAGCGGACGCCGGGTCCAGGCACGGAGCATCGACCGCGCGGCAGCTCCCTCGGTCAGCACGCCGGCCCCCACCACCTCGGCTGACCGCAGTACCTGGACGACGACCCCGTTCTCCGCGCCCCAGCGGCGGCACTGCTCCTCCTGCTGCCACCACGCCGCCGCCTCCGGATCGGCGGGCGGCTCGCTCACCGAGGACTCGGTGACGAGGTGATCGTCGTCCTCACCCCGGTAGACCGCGGCCGAGCTGACATGGACGAACCGCACGACACTCGCCTTCTGCGCGGCCGACAGCACCTCCGAGAGCGGGCCGGCTCCGGACGTGGGGTCGCCCAGGTGCACCATGCAGGCGGTGTCGTCCAGCTGCCCGGCATCGACCGGCGCGGGCACATGCGTGCTCCGGTAGCCAAAGTCGCCCAGAAGTCCGGCCAGTTGTCGTCCGAAGCCTCCGTCACCGCCGGTGACGGCCAACCGGGGCCCCTGCGCCGGAGGCGCCCCGGCCGGCTCGGCACGGTGCCCTTCCCCGAACGCGGTCATCGCCAGGTCCCGGATGGGCGGGATCAGCTCGCGCAGTTCCTCGGCTGTGTAGTCCTCGCACAGACCGCCGGGTCCCAGCGAGTCCATCACGGTGCGCAGTGTCTTTACGGCCGGAGCCTCGCCGGAGACCCGGGCGACCACGACACCCATCGCGAAGGCCGTCTCCCAGACGCCCTGGGCCACCTGCCCGGGCAGCTTAGCCGTATCGGCCGCCGCCAAGGCGGTGCGGCAGTGCTCGGCCAGCCCCAGGCGCCGCAGATAGCGTTCGGTCTCGATGTACGCCCACTGCTCCTGCGCGCGTCGGCGTATCGCCGTGCGGGCGTCGCCGTACTGGTAGAAGGGCACGACCGCGAACTGTGCGCAGTCGTAGGCGGCGGGTTCCGCCGCACGACTGGTGAACACCGCCGCCTGCCGCCAGCCGTGTGTGCTGTTCCCGGCGATGCTGGGCACTTCGCTGTGGTCCACCGTGCCGGGCACGGACACCCGGATCGGTACACCGAGCGAGTTCAGGTAGCGCTGCATCACCACGTCGTAGGGCCAGCCGTTACCGTGTTCGGCCGCGAATGCCGGATAGCCGCGGGCCACCTCGGCGGGCAGCATCAGGGCCAGGCAGGGTGTGTGCTCTTCCACGGCGTACGTCCATTCCCGGCCCGCCAGTGCCGCCAGCCGCACGGCAGCGCCGGTGCGGCCCTCCCAGCCCGCGTAGAAGGCCACGGCCTCGTGGCGCACGGCCGCCGCGACCCGCTCGGCGTAGGGGTAGAAGCCCTCGGCGAGCACCACGTCGTCCTGGAGCACCAGGTGGTGGGTGGCCTCCGGGCCCACGCTCTGCCAGGCGAGGGCGGCGGAGCGCAGGGCCGTCGGCGGCCCGTCCGGCTCGGGGTCCGTCACCACCTGGACCCGGCCCGCCGGGTCCAGCTCCGCGAGCCGCCGGGCCGCGCTGCTCCGGGACGGATGGGTCATCACAGCGCCGCTCAGCCGGACCGGGGCCGGTGCGGCGTCCGTGGAACGTCGGATCGTCATGGCAAACACCTTCGCAGTAGTGGGCGGCGGAGCCACCGGGTGGAGTGATCTCGGCCACAAGGGGTTTCCGTTGCCCGGGACCGGACCAGACATCCTTCCAATTCCCTAAGCCTGCAAGCGACTTGGAGGTTGGTATGGCCGATGGCGAAGCCCTCTCGCCCGACGGGCTGAAGGTCCGGGTGGCACACCGCCGCAATCCGTACGGATACGTTCTCGACGACGCCGAACTCGACGCCGTGCTCCTGGCGGCCGGACTGCGCCGGGCAGCCAGCATCTGGCACCACCACACCGCGGACGAGACACATGTGCCGCGCGGCACCTACCCTCGGGCCGCCATGGCCTTCGTCCTGATGGACGCCACCGCGGGCCCCTGGGAGCGGAACGAGGAAGCGGTGCTCGGGGCAGTGGTCATCGGCGATCTGGGTCATACCTTCCTGCCCAACGCGGCCGCCAAGGCCGGCGCGCACCGCCGACTCGGCCGCACCAACGGCGAGGCCGTGCACGTGGATCCGCATCTGCTGGGCGCCGGAGGCTTTCGCTACGGGTACTCTGCGCAGGTCCGCGGCCAGATCGTCGGAGCCAGTGGGCAGAGCACCGACCAGGACCTCTACGAGGCGGCCCGGCTCGCCGCGGACTTCGTCGACGCGGTGAACGCCCGGCACCTGAGCTGGGAGGAGCGGCACAGCGCGGACATCTGGGCGTCGCGCGACGGCACTCCGGCCGCGGAGTACCAGGCCATGATCGACTGGTTCCCGGCGAGCTGAGCGTACGACGCGGGCCGTCGCCGCAGCGCCGCGCCGGACGGTCCGGCGCCGCGGCGGGCTCTCATGACACCCGGTCAGCCACGGGCGGGGCGGTGGACTGGTGCACGACGCGGGAGAAGTGGCCCCAGGCGCTGAGTGCATCACGTGCGAAGTTCTCCTCGGATATCTCGGCTGACATGCTGTCCTGAAGCTCCTTGGCCAGCTGCTCGATCGTCAGATGGCCGGTGTGTATCCGCTCGACCGCATCCACCAGCGCGTTGATGGTGGGTGTGAAGCGGTGCTCAGCAGGAAAGAACCTGCGCGCTTCGACCGTTTCGGCGTCGGTCATCAGGGTGCAGACCCCGGAGAGCGCCGCCTCCAACGGGGTGATGCCCAGGGTTTCGTACCGTGAGGGGCAGACGAAGATGCCGTTCTTCCGCACCTGGCGGAACAGCGCGTGCAGTTGCGGCTTGGCGAGTTTCCCGACGGCCAGAAATTCCGCGCGGTGTCTGCCCGGAACCCGCGCCCGCAGCCCTTCCCGCATGGTGTGGTCGTCGTGGTCGTCGCCGACGACCAGAATGCGCAGCGGGATTCCCCGGTCGCGCGCCTGCACACCGGCGTCCACGAGGAGTTCGACGTTCTTGAAGTAGTCCAGTCGCGCCACCGCGGTGAACAACAACAGCTCGGCATCGTCGATGAATTCCTGCAACTGCGGGTCCTGGAGCAGCTCGGTCGCCTCCAGCAGCGGGATGGGCGGCCGCACCGCACGGATACGTGTTTCATCGACACCCCGTCCGACCAGGACTCTTCGCTGCAGGTGCGAGTGTTGCAGGACGAACATGCGGTCGCTGGTGCGCACCTTGTCCAGCCCCAGCTCCTGGTATTTCAGCAGGTGCAGTGCCTTGGTGGCGCTGCCGAAGGCCCGTTCGGTGGCGGGCGCGGTAAAGGTGCCGATGAAGTCGTAGACGAACGGCCCGTGGTGGGTCACGCAGCAGGCGAATTCCTCCGGGTGGAAGCCCAGGAGGGCATCGGTCTGGTAGTAGAGCATCGCCGGGCTGTCCACATTGTGCTCGGCCAGCAGGTGCTCGGCCGCTTCGGCGATGGCGCGGCTCACCGCACCCTCGGGCATGTCGAAGTGGAAGCGGAGGATCGCGCACAGGACGCCGGACCGGCGTTCGAAGTGCACTCGGGGCGCGGCCAGTTCCTCGTCGCGCTTGTAGAGGATGCCCCCTGCGGACAGTCCGGCCCGTTGCAGGCACCGCACTATGGAACGGGCGAACGAGGTCGCGCCGACATGTGCCGGAACGTGCTCGCTGTCAGGGAAGTATCGCTCGTTGACGACGATTATTCCGGCCAACTGTGGATCACGAGGAGTCACTGTCTCATACTCCGGATTCAGCGCTGCGGACGGTGGTCCTCTGCGGCCTCGGAATTGCGTATCACGCGTACGTTCTCCGTCAGGCCGACGTCGAAGCCGCGCTCCCGTTCGAGCCGGAGCATCTCGGCCGGCCGGAAGGCGAGGATGTAGGCACGGCGCACGGAGTCCGTGGCGTTGCCTCGGGAGTAGTGCGGCGTGGTGCCGGAGTGTGCGACACCCTGGCCGGCCGCGAGCGGTACGGGGGTCGCGCCGGGTTCGTCCTCGGCGCCATCGCACTGGATGTTCTTGCCGTCACTGGTCGGATAGTGCCTGCGCAGTGGCTGTTTGTGGGAGCCCTGGACATACCACATGCAGCCGTTGTCGAGGACGGCGTCGTCCAGCGCCACCCAGATCGAGACGGCGCGTGTATCGGGCAGGTCGATCCAGTAGGCCGCGTCCTGGTGCCACGGTGTCGGCACGTGGGTGTGCGCGGCCTTGTGAATCAGCATGTCGAAGTCGAGAACGGCGTCGTCACCGATCAGCGTCTTGGCCATGTCGAGCGCTCGGGCGTGCAACGGCATGTCCAGCAGCGGCTTGTGCAGGGCGGACGGCCACATGATCTGGGTGATGTTCTCCTGCGCCTCGTTCCGGCGCGGTACATGTGACCCGAGGTCGGAGCGCTTGTCACCGCTCTCGATCTCCCCGCTCAGAAAGCGGCCGTAGATGTCCCGGTAAGTGTCGACCTCCGACGGTGAGAGAAGACGACCCGTTTCGACAAACCCGTCCATGTCGAACTTCTGGGACAGCGTGAGGTCAGCGTGCGTTGCCATGAGAACCCTTTCCGTATGGCGTAGTCCTACGAACTCGGTCATGCGAAGGGAGTACCGGCCGACGACGGGAAGTTGCACACGCGAAGGTGCGCGTTGACTCCGCAGGGCGGACGGGCCAGGGCAGACCGCGGCACCCGGCGCCACATGAGTGACGGCCACGGGGGACGAGGTCCGGCGGCCAGGCCGTGACAAGAGCGCCGCTTCCGTCGCTGCACATCGGCGCGCAGTTGCGGGCATGCCAACTGAACGCCTGCAAGCGAGACGTCAGAGATCAGCGTGGATGATGACAGGAAGTCGGCATCCAGCAGGGGAAACAGGTCCGGTCGGACGCAGGCGGCGACGGCGGTTCCGCCCCGATGGGGCATGCGCACGGCACATCCGGCGCAACTTCTCCCAGGGCCACAACGATTCGTTCCGCGACGCCACTCGGCACCTGTAACACTACATATCCCCCCACTGGCCTTGACCACGCCGGCGATGCCACATGTTCATGGCTTTGCGTCCGCATCCGTGCTCCTGACTTACAGGAACCTAGCGATCACAGCGAGTCGACGTCAAGAGGTCCAGACCAAATTCCCTTCGACGCAGCGTGGAACACCACGGCTCCCCGGCCCGGAACACATGGGGCCGCCCGGCTCGGAGGGGGGTTCGGGCCACACCGCGCGGCATGCTCCGGCGCCTTGAGATGCCCTACTCTGGGCTCGGCGCAGCCGTGACCCCAGGCTCTCTGCGGGCCGGGGGCCGGGCGGCGCACAGCCGCCACCGCTGGTGTGCGGCACGTCCGTGGTGTCGTACAGCGAAGCGAGTGGCGTGAACGAACAAGAATACGCGGACGTGCGAGGCGGGCCAGGCGACGCCGTGCGCCTCGTCGTGCGGACGCTCGTCTACGTCGTCCTCGGCGGCCTCGCGTTCACCGCGATCGTCACGGTCGCAAGCGTGCTCGGGCCGATGCTCGCGCTCGACTTCTACACCCCGCCCGTCGCCGCCTGGTGGACGGTCTTCACGGCCGTCACCGTCCAGGGCGTCCCGTTCCTGCTGCTCGGCACGCTCGTCTCCGCGGCCATCGGCGCCTTTGTGCCCGCGCGCGTCTTCAGCCGCCTGCTGCCGCGCAACCCGGCGCTCGCCGTCCCCGTCGCGGGCGCGGCCGGCGTCGTCCTGCCGGGTTGCGAGTGCGCGTCCGTGCCGGTGGCCGGCAGTCTGATGCGGCGGGGGGTGGCCCCCGCCGCCGCGCTCGCCTTCCTGCTCTCCGCGCCCGCCATCAACCCGGTGGTCCTGGTCGCCACGTCGATCGCGTTCCCCGGGCAACCGTTGATGGTGGCCGCCCGGCTCGTGGCCTCTCTCGCTACGGCCGTGGTGATGGGCTGGCTGTGGGCACGCTTCGGTCGCCAAGAGTGGTTGCACCTGCCGAAGCCGCGTACGACCGAACCCGGATCATCCGGCGCGGCTGCCTTCATGAGGGGGCTGCAGCACGACTTCCTGCATGCCGGAGGGTTCCTCGTGCTCGGCTCGGCGGCCGCTGCGAGTTTCAACATCGCGGTGCCGCGCTCGGTCCTCGACCTCTTCACGGGATCGGCCTGGGTGTCCGTCCTGCTGCTGGCGCTGCTCGCCGTGGTGCTGTGCGTGTGCAGTGAGGCCGACGCATTCGTGGCCGCCTCGCTCAGCGGGTTCTCCCCCACCGCACGGCTGGCTTTCATGGTCGTCGGACCGATGGTCGACCTGAAGCTGATGGCGCTTCAGGCGGGCACGTTCGGCCGGGCCTTCGCCGTCCGGTTCTCGACGGTGACCTGGGTGATCGCACTCGCGAGCAGTGTGCTCGTGGGGTGGTGGCTGCTGTGAGGCGGTACGGGCCGGCCGTGCTGTTGCTGCTGGTGGGTGCCGCGGTGCTGAGGATCTCCCTGTTCAGCGTCCTGTATCTGCGGTACGTGCAGCCCGGGCTGCGGCCGTATCTGATCGCGTCCGGGGCGCTGCTGGCACTGCTGGGGGTGGTCGCGGGAGTGAGAGCCGCACGGGAGGTCCCGGACGACGACCCGCACGACCATGTGACCGATCACGCCCATACGTCCGGCCCTCGCCTCGCCTGGCTGCTCGCCCTCCCCGCCACCGCCCTGCTGCTTTTCCCGCCGCCCGCTCTCGGCTCCTACAGCGCGGCCCGGGAGGACGCCCAGCGCGCGGCGCAGGGCGTCGGCACCTTCCCGGCGCTGCCCGCCGTGGATCCGGTGGCCCTCAGCGTGGCCGAGTTCAGCTCCCGCGCCATCTACGACAGGGAGCACTCTCTGACGGGCCGTACGGTCCGGTTGACCGGCTTCGTCAGCCGCGGGGACGACGCCGCCTGGTACGTCACCCGGCTGCTGGTGTCGTGCTGCGCGGCCGACGCGACCACGAGCAAGGTGCGGGTCCGCGGCGCGGGCGCCCCGGCGACAGACACGTGGGTGACGGTCACGGGCACCTGGCACCCCAAGGGCCGGCTGGGCTCGCCGGCGGCCTGGCCCCCGGAGCTGGACGCGATGACGGTCAAACAGGTCGACGAACCGTCCGACCCGTATGAAAAACGCTGACCGGCCGACCGAGCGGACGCGACAGTGTCGGCCCGCTGCCTTCGGGCGGCCGGGGGCCCTGTGGCCGTGCCCGTGATCGCAGTCGCGATACCGACCGATCACGGCGATCCTGGCAGGGAGGCGTGGCCCGCTCAGTGTGACCACGGTGCGTCGCCGGCCGCGCTGCCGCGCAAGGAGGCGATGGCCATGGCAACGATACCCAGCAGGACACAGCGAGGTCAGAGCGCCACAGCAGTCAGCGGCGCCTCCTTGGCCGCCGGGGCCATGATGACGCTCAGCGGGGCGCTCAGCATCCTCATGGGCGTATCCGGCGTCGCGCAGGACACCCTGTTCGCCACCTCGGCCGGGTACACCTACTGGTTCGACCTGACCACCTGGGGCGTGATCCACCTCGTCATCGGTGTGGTGCTCCTCGTAGCCGGCCTGGGGGTCCTGGCGGACAAGAGCTGGGGGCGCGGGGTCGGCGCAGCGATGGCGGCGACAAGCCTGATCACCCAGTTCATGCTCGTGCCGCATTATCCGGCGTGGGCGATCCCCATGATGACACTTGATCTCCTGATCCTGTTTGCACTGACGAGGTTCCTTGTCGAAACCAGCGGTGCGGCGCCGTAGACGACGTCATGGACACTCGCATCCTTGCAGGTTCACGGTGCCTTTCTGCTGCCGGGGCGTCAGGTCACCCAACTCCCCTGAACACCCCGGGGTCAATGAAACATTCAGGCTGCACTCGTCCGGGTCGGAGACGATCAACTCCCCGATTCGGAGGTGCGTGTGACCACGCGAAGATCGACCGGCCGTGTGGCCCCCGTCCTGTCCATCGTGGTGGCTGTGTTCGTCGGCCTGATATCCCCGGTGGCAGCGGACGACCGAGGGGTCAGCGAGGATTTCGTCCTCACCCTCAAGGCCACCGACCTTGGCATAGATCCCGACGTCATGCGGGACATCGTGCCGGAGATACAGCAGGACATCGAGGAGCACGGCGGACTGGGCAACGCCCTCAAGGCGGCCCTCAAAGAAGAAGTGAGCAGCGCAGTCGTCGACACCTCGAAGTGGTCGGACTTCGACGGCTCCGTGGCGATGACCTCTGACGACGCCGGGCTGGCCTTCACCATCCAGGCGGGGGAGGTCACCACGACCAGTTGGTGGTCGGGGATCGCCGCCGGGCTGATCGGCTGGACCTCGGGGTACGGGCTCAGGATGCTGTGCATCGGCGCCATGACGGCCACCGGGGTGGGCGCCGCGACCGTTCCGGTGATCTGCACCCCCTCCAGGGTGTCGTCACCGGCATAGTGACGCCGCTCGTGGCGCACGCGTTCAACGGAACCCTGGGTACCCCCAAGGCAACCAGGGACATCATCATCGGCGGGGTGCTCGGGCTGTCGGGTGGCTTCCTGTGGGAGAAGTACCTCAGCCCGTGGGCGAAGGCCAATCTCGCCCTGCACATCAAGGATCTCGGTACCTGGATCAGGGGCAGGGTGCCCTGGATCAACAGATGGCTCGGTGCCCCGGCCGCCGAGGGGACCGATGCGATCGGCCACCAGCTTGAGGATCTGACGGACCTGCTCGACGAGGCGATGAGGGACTGGGGCGGGCTGCGCCCCTCGTCGGTGCGCCTGCTGCCGGTGGGCGACTCGATCACGTACGGCGACGGGTCGACCGAAGCCTGGCTCAACAAGAGCGTGGCCGGGGACCTGCGCGAGGGCTGGAAGTCGATCGGGAAGATCGCGACGGGCACCGGCACGGGCGGTGCGGCCGTGCAGTTCGCCGACGCCGACACCGACCGTGACGCCGACTACTTCGTGATCGGCTCGGCCGGCACCGCGACCTGGTGGCAGAACGACGACGTCGCCACCCGCACGGACAACGAGAACGGCTTCAAGAAAGGTGGGCGTCTACGGCGACCACAAGCTCGACGCCTCGAACAACGCGCGGAGCGTGACCTTCGCGGACCTCGACGGTGACGGCGACGACGACTATCTCCTCGTCGGCCCCAAGGGCGAGGTCGAGGCCTGGCGCAACGACTACCTCGTCGTGGACCACACCGACGGCCGCGCGCGGGGCTGGCGCAACGACGGCCCCTTCACCAAGGGCATCACCGCCTGGACCGGCCTCGGCGTCATCGCCCAGGGGCCCGCGGGAGCCGGTGAGAGTGAAGTGCAGTTCGCCGGCATCGACGGTGACGGCGACGACGACTACCTCGTCGTCGACCCCACGGCGGGCGTCAGGCATCGCTGCCTCAGGATGCCTGACGCCCGCTCAGTCATGGATGTTCCGCATGCCGTCCGTTCCGTTCTTACCCGGTCACCGGGCGGCGACGGCCTCGGTGGCCTGGGCGTCGTCGTCCGCGGCGGGGGCGTCGTTCCTCGGCCCGCGCAGGGCGATGTACACGAACAGGGCGCCCATGACGGCAACACCGGCCCACATGGCCTGCTGCCATCCGTCGACGAAGGACTGCTGGGCGGCGTGGATGAGGTCATGCGCATGCGAGCCGGTGCCGCCCGCGACCTCGACGGCGTTGGCGATGCCTTCGCGGGCGGTGTCCGCGGGCCCCTGGGGGATGCCGTGCAGTCGGTCGTCGATGGCGTTGCGGTATCCGGCGGACAGCAGCGCACCGAGCAGGGCGACGCCGAGGGCGGTGCCGAACTCGCGGGTGACGTCGTTCAGCGCGGAGGCGACGCCCTGCTGCTCACGCGGCAGTGAGCCGGTGATGGCCTCGGTGGAAGGCGTCATGGACAGGCCCATGCCGACGCCCATGGCGAGCATGCCGGGCAGGATGGTCGGATAGCCGCCGTCGACGGAGACGAACAAGGCCATGAGGGCCAGTCCGGCGCCGGCCAGCGCGATGCCCACGGCCATGGTCGAGCGGGATCCGACGCCCGCGGCCAGCTTGGGGGCCAGGCCGGAGGTCATCATCATCATGACGGCCATGGGCATCAGTGCCACCGTGGACAGCAGGCCCGACCAGCCGAGCACAGCCTGGAAGAACGGGAAGAGGACCACGGCGATGCCCGCCTGGACACCGAAGACCACCAGCAGCGTGATCGAGCCGCCGGCCAGGCCCCGCTCCCGGAACAGCCGCACGTCCAGCAGCGCGGCGTCGCGGCGGTGCAGTTCCCAGGCCACGAAGCCGAGAGCGGCGACGAGGCCGACGGCGAGGCCGATCAGCGTCGCGGGTGCCGTCCAGCCGCGCTCGGGGCCCTCCTGCAGGACGAAGATGAGGCCTACCACGGCGACGGTGGAGACCAGCGCGCCGACGGTGTCGAAACTGTGCGCGGAGTGCTCGCGGGAGTTGGGAACCGACTTCAGGGTCATGGCCAGGGCGACGACGACCAGGGCGACGGGCAGGACGAACAGCCAGCGCCAGTCGGCGACATCGACCAGGAGCGCGGAGAGGAACATGCCCAGGATGCCGCCGCCCCCGGCGACGCCGGTCCACACGCCGATCCCCTTGCCGCGCTGTTCCTCGGGAAAGGTGGAGGTGATGACGGCGAGGGTGATCGGCATGATCATCGCTGCGCCGACACCGCAGGCCACGCGCGCGGCCAGCATGACCTCGGCGGTCGGGGCCAGGCCGGCCGCGACGCTTGCGGCGCCGAAGACGACCAGTCCGGCGATCAGCATGGGCTTGCGGCCCAGCCGGTCACCGATGGCGCCGAGCGGCAGCAGCAGCGCGGCCAGAGCCAGGGTGTAGATGTTGATGATCCACAGGATGGTGCCCTGCGATGCGCCGAACTCGACGGCCATGTGGGTCTGGGCGACGTTCAGCCCGGACACCGACGCGATGACGGCCATCAGCGCGACGGAGACGGCGATCAGGATCGAGTTCAGCTGACGCGTATCCGGTACGCCGCCGCTTGCCTGTGCGGATGCCTCCGGTGCGGGCTGGTTCGTACTCATGACTTCCTCTCAAAAAGGGCATGCTGAGCCGGCGCCGGAACAGGACCGGTCGCCGAAGCAGTGGTGTGGGGCCCGACCACCGTGCACCGCCGAGTGCGGTCGCCCGGCGGTGTCCGGGCGTCAGTCGATGGTGATCTCGCCCTGCGCGGCCACCAGCGCCGCGTCGGTGTCCGCGGTGGCCGGCGGGGCATTGATGTGGGAGCCCACCAGGGCTCAGGCCGCGGCGGAGGCGCCGACCTGGCCGTGAGGTCGGTGGCGTTGCCGGCCGCCCACACGCCCGCCGCCTCTGTCTCGCACCTTTCCTTGTGCCTGGGCCCCAGACGCTCCGGAGCGGTTGCACACGAAGCTAACCCCGTTTTGCATGTGGGGCATACAGTGTTGCCCATGACGCAAGAAGACGGCGGTCTTGACGGCCTCGTACGCAAACGGATCCGCGCACTGCGGGTCGCACAGGGCTGGTCCCTGGACGAGCTGGCCACCCGCGCCAACCTCAGCCAGTCGTCATTGAGCCGCATCGAGAACGGCCGGCGCCGCCTTGCGCTGGATCAGCTCGTCACCCTCGCCCGCGCCCTGGACACCACCCTCGACCAGCTCGTCGAGACCGCCGCCGACGATGTCGTCACGAGTCCGATGATCGACGCCGCCCACAGGAGCATGCGCTGGCCCATCAAGGGCGACCCCGGCATGACCGTCATGCGCCGGCGCATGACCGAACCGCCGCCCGACAACCCCGCTCGCATGCGCGCCCACCCCGGCCGCGAGTGGCTCGTCGTCCTGTCCGGCACCGCGATCCTCATGCTCGGCCACCGCCGCTTCCGCGTCGAGACCAACCAGGCCGCCGAGTTCCCCACGATGATGCCGCACGCCATCGGCACCGAAGGCGGTCCGTGCGAGATCCTGGGCATCTTCGACCGCGACGCCCGCCGCGGCCACCAGCGTGAGGGCGGCGAAAGTGACACCCAAGGCGCCGGCGAGTGATGTCGCGGGCCACGCCAGGGCCTTCGGGAACGGGGTGGCTTGCGTGTCCGGCAGTACAGAAGCGCAATGTCTTGCGTGAACCGAAAGCGGCCGTGCCGCACGCGCATGACCGCCCTAGTGTGACGGCATGACCCAAGCGCACCAGCACACACCCCACCGCGGCGCTCAGCACGGCCACCCCCAGGATCACGGCGCCGGCGGCCAGGCGGAGATCCTCGACCTGGACGCCGAGGTGCTTGCCGAACACCTGGCCTCCATCACCGCTTGGCTCCCGCTGAAGAGCGCCCCGCGCCACATCGTGGATCTGGGCTGCGGTACGGGGGCGGGCACCTTCGCACTGCTGGACCGCTTCCCCGATGCGCACGTCACCGCGGTCGACACGGCGGCCGGACACCTCCAGCACCTGCGTGAGAAGGCATGCGCCCGCGGCATGGCGGAGCGCGTGCGCACCGTACAGGCCGACCTCGACGACACCGCCTGGCCCGGCCTGGGCCTTCCTGGCCTGGTGTGGGCCTCGGCCTCGTTGCATCACATGGCCCACCCCGACCGCGCCCTGCGCAAGGTCCACGAGACGCTCGCGCCCGGCGGTCTGTTCGCCCTCGTCGAGCTGGCCGGCCTCCCCCGCTTCCTGCCCGAAAGCGCGCCCGAGGACCGCCCCGGCCTGGAAGAGCGGTGCCACGCCGCGACCGACCGCTTCCACGCCGAGCACGTGTCCCATCGCCGCGCCGACTGGGGGCCGATGCTGACCGCCGCCGGGTTCACGGTCGAGGGCGAACGCACCGTCGCCGTGCATATCGAGGGCTCCCGCAGCGAAGCAATCGGCCGCTACGCGCTCGGCATCCTGCGGCGCATACGCGGCACCGCCGCCGGAATGCTCTGCGCCGAGGACCTCGCCGCGCTCGACCGGCTCCTCGACACCGACGGCCCGCACAGCATCCTGCGCCGCGACGACCTGGCAGTACGCACCGAACGCACCGTCTGGGCCGCACGCCGCACCTGATTCCCAGCCCGCCCAGTCGCCCACCGGGCAGCCCCGACACCCGACGTCCTGCCTTGGACGGCATGGTCACAGGGCGGCTCGGCCGTGTCTCCGGTAGCCGCGGAAGGAGATGTCGGAGCGGGAGACGCCGCGTTCGCCGACGAGGTGCCGGCGAACGCCGGTGGCCAGCGCGGCCTCCCCCGCCACCCAGGTGTAGAAGGACCCTTGCGGGAGCCGGGCGTTCTTCACGGCCCGCAGAGCGAGCGAGCCCGGCTTCGTCGAGGCGTTGGCGTCGCTGCCGCGGGGCAGCCAGTGGATGGTGGTCGCCGGTGGCGCGGTGACACCGCGGCGGACATCGTCATCGGCGGGCACTTCAAGGAAGACCTCGGCGGGCAGCGAGTCGGCGGAGTCCTCCCTGCGATAGGCGGCTTGCTGCCGCGAAGCAGAGCGTTGCGCGTGACGACGGCAGGGTGCGCGGTCGCCGCCCTCTGCACGGCGACCACGGCTCCGGCGGTGGCGGACAGCTCCGCGAACGCCGTCAAGCCCACGATCGTCCTGGTACACGGCGCCTTCGCGGACGGCTCCAGCTGGAACGGGGTGATCGAGCGGCTGAAGCGCCGCGGTTACCCCGTGATGGCCCCGGCCAACCCGCTGCGCGGCCTGTACAGCGATTCCGCGTACATCGCCTCCGTCCTGAAGACGATCAAGGGGCCGATCGTGCTGGCCGGGCACTCCTACGGCGGTGCCGTCATCAGTACCGGCGCGGCGGGAAACCCCGAGGTCAAGTCCCTGGTGTACATCAACGCGCTGATGCCCGACATCGGTGAGAGCGGTATGTCGCTGTCCGCCCGCTTCCCCAGCGCCCTGGGCACCGCCACGGACTCCGTGCCGTACGGACCACCGGCACCAGCGGCACCGACCTGTATCTCAAGCGGGACAAGGTGCATCCGGTCTTCGCCAACTGCCTGCCGGAGAGCCAGGCGAACCTGTTGGGCGTCACCCAGCGCCCGGCCGCCTCGACCGCGTTCTCCGAGACGGCCAAGGCCGCGGCATGGAAGGAGATCCCGTCCTGGGCGCTGGTCGGACGGCAGGACATGACCATCAGCCCCCAGCAGGAGCGCTTCGAGGCCGAACGGGCCCACTCCCACACGCAGGAGATCGACTCCTGCCATGTGTCCCTCATCGCCCACCCCGACGCAGTGGCCGACCTGATCCTCCAGGGCGCCGCCGCGGCCGCGGGCGCCGCCGCCCCGCGGCTGGCGACCACCGGCACCGGCGGGCCCGATGAGCAGGCCATCGTGCTCGGCGGGATCGCCGCCGCCTTCCTCACCGTCGGCACAGCACTGCTGCTTCCCGGCCGGCGCCCGCGGCGCACCACGCGCTGACGAACCCGACCGACGACGGCCGCGCGTGCGCGCGCCGCGCGGGCCGCCGGTCGCATACCGCCCGCGCATACGCCGGCCTGGACGTGGTGTTCACCATGCGGCTCCGGCACGGACGCCGGCGGAGCAAGTGAGCTGCTCGACACGTGAAGCAGCAGCGTCGAGGGGCGCGTCCTGGGCGACGAGGCGGCGGCATTCGAGCTGGGCGCGCGGCCAATTGACGGTGACCGCCGCTGTCAGCCGGCGCTGTCCGTCGCCATAGAGCACGGCGTGTCGGTGCCGTTGAGCCGCATGAACCGGACCGATCTGCGCCGCATGAGCGACCTGCTGCGCCAGATGGTGGAAGAGGCCGCGGAAGTGCTGCACCGACAGGAAAAGCGCACTGCCCCTGACCGATCTGAACGCGGGATACGCCGCGTGCAAGTCCTGGCGGAATCCTGCCCGCGGTCGACAAGTACCCCTGTTTCTTTCTGCTGCGCGCGAGGGTCGAGACGTCCGCCGGCGCGCTCAGGTCCGCCGGGGTGGGCGCCCTGAACGCCGGGGCCGAGTGATGTTGAACACGTTCCGGCCGGCCGCCCCGGCCCTGGAGACCCCGGCCGCTGCGGTCCGGACCTGTCAACGCACCCGGCGATCAAGGAAACTGACGGGACGTCGGAGGAACCGCGCCCCATGACACCGGCACGGGTGAGCCGCCCGAGTGGACCCGCGGCTCCTGACCACGGGTATCTTCTCGCACATGAAAACCATTCCCATGCGGGGATTGTTGGGCGCATGCCTGCTGCTCCCCGGCCTCGCCGCCTGCGGCGCAAGCGGAACAGCCGCCTCGGGACCCTCGGGTGCGGCACGGCCGTCCGACGTGGTCACGACCAGCTGCGGCCTGGAGACGAAGGTGTCCACTCCCCCGGAGCGGGCGATCTCCCTGGAGCAGAACGCGACGGAGATCATGCTCAGCCTGGGACTGGCCGACCGGATGGCCGGCACCTCCTACCAGACGGATCCCGTACTCCCCTCACTGGCCGCGGAGTACAAGAAGGTTCCGGTGCTCGCCGAGCAGTACCCCCACCACGAGGCCGTCCTCGCCGAAGAGCCGGACTTCCTCTACTCCACGCTCTCCTCGGCATACGCCGACGAGGCGGCGGGCCCCCGCGCCGGCTGGAAGAAGCTAGGCGTGCCGGCCCACCTCTCCGCCCACGACTGCGAGAACCCCGAACTGACGCCGGACGAAGTGCGTTTCGACGCCGTCTTCAACGAGATCAAGGACATCGCCGCAGTCTTCGGTGTCGAGCAGCGCGGGGAGAAGACCGTCAAGGAGCTGCGGGTCCGGCTCGACCGGGCGGTGCGCGAGGCACCGAAGGACACCGGCGCGAAGCTGATGTGGTACTACTCCGGCACCACCACGCCCTACATCGCCGGACACGGCGGGCTCCCCTCGACGGTCAGCGAGCTGGTCGGGGTGGACAACGCCTTCGACGACATCCGCCAGAAGTGGCCGGCGGGCAACTGGGAGCAGATCGCCGAGCGCAACCCTGACGTCATCGTCCTGGCGGATCTGACCCGCGGAGGGGACGGGGACAGCGCCGAGGCGAAGAAGCGGTTCCTCCGCGCCAACCCCGTCGCCTCACGGCTCGACGCCGTGCGCAACAACCGCTTCATCGTGGTTCCCGGTTCGGCCATGGACCCCTCCATCCGCAGCGTCAGCCTGGCGGAGGCGCTCAGCAAGGGACTGACCGCGCTCTACGGCTGACGCCCCACCCCCCGTTCGAAGGACACCCGCATGACCGACACCACCACTCTGCCCCCGCGCGTTCTCCTGGAGCGCTGGGACGCCCAGCAAGCCGCCTACGTCGCCCACCGGGAGCTGCGCTTCCAGTCGATGCTGGACGTACTGCGCCTGCACCTGCCCGAGTCGTGCCACGTGCTCGACCTCGCCTGTGGCCCCGGCTCCCTGGCCGACCGCGTCCTGCGGGCCTTCCCCCGGGCGCGGGTCACGGCCGTCGACTACGACCCCGTGCTGCTACGGCTGGCCGGTGATGTGCTCGCGGAGTACGGCGACCGGGCCACCGTCGTGGACACCGACCTCGTACGCGCCGACTGGGCCGAGCCGCTGGCCGCAGAGAGGATCGACGCCGTCGTCTCCTCGACAGCCCTGCACTGGCTCTCCCCCTCCCAACTGCTGCGTGTCTACACCGCACTTGCCGACCTGCTGCCGCCCGGTGCGGTCTTCCTCAACGCCGACCACCTGCGCTACGGGCCCGGGAACGCGACCCTGCGTGCCCTGTCCGAGCGGCACGACGCTGAGGTGCAGCGCGCGGCGTTCGCCGCCGGTGCCGACACCTGGGACGCCTGGTTCGAACTCGCGGTGGCCCAGCCGGGGATGACCCCGCTGGCCGCCGAACGCGAGCAGCGGTTCGCGGACCGCCCGCCGCAGCCGGCGGCGCCGCTCCACTTCCATCTGTCGGCTCTGCGCACCGCAGGCTTCGCCGAGGCAGGGACGGTCTGGCAGTACCTCGACGACTACGTGGTCTTCGCCCGCCGATGACAACCGCCACCACGAGGGCGGGCGGCCGACGGGGCATGCTCTCCCGGAGCACGCTCGTCCTCGTCTGCTGCGGCGCTCTGCTGCCCCTGTCGGTGCTCGTCGCCGTCGGTACGGGCAGCGCCGACATACCGCCGCTGGACGTAGCCCGCACCATAGGCGCCCATCTGGGAGCGCCATGGGAGGCGCTGCCGCCGCTGCGCGACAGCATCGTGTGGAACCTGAGGCTGCCGCGCGTCCTGCTGGCCGCGCTGGTGGGGGCGGGACTCGCGGTGTGCGGCACGGTCCTCCAGGCCGTGACCCGCAACCCGCTGGCCGACCCCTACCTCCTCGGTGTGTCGGCCGGAGCGTCCACCGGAGCGGTTCTGGTCCTGGTGCTCGGCTTCGGCACTCTCGGTCTGCCCGCCGGAGCCTTCGCCGGCGCGATGGCGGCCTTCGGCTGTGTCCTGCTCCTGCTCGGCCGCTCGCTCGGCTCGGCCACGCGGGTGGTGCTGTCGGGCGTCGTCGCGTCGCAGTTGTTCAGCGCGCTGACCAGCCTCGTCGTCGTCCGCTCCGGCGACGCCGAACGCACCAGGGCGGTGACCTTCTGGCTGCTCGGCTCGCTCGCCGCGGCCGACTGGACCTCGGTGGGCGTGTGCACCGCCACCACGGCGGCCGGTCTGCTGGTCTGTCTGCTGTACGCCCGTGATCTCGACGCACTCGCCTTCGGCCGGGAGACCGCCGCGACCCTGGGCCTCTCACCGCACCGCACCGAGATGGTGCTGTACGGCACGACGGCCGTCGTCACCGGCGCACTCGTCGCGGCGAGCGGCGCCATCGGCTTCGTCGGCCTGCTGGTCCCGCACGCGGCACGGATGCTCACCCGTGCGCCCCACCGGGTACTGCTGCCGTCCTCGGCCCTGCTCGGCGCGGTCTTCCTGATCTGGGCGGACACGGCCGCCCGCAGCGCGTTCGGCGCCCAGGAGATGCCGGTCGGCGTGCTCACCGCGCTCATCGGCGTTCCGGCCTTCGCGGCGCTGCTGCGCAGGCGAAGGGCCGCGCCGTGAGGGCCCCCGCAACCACGCTCGCGGCTCGCTCGCTGGAGTGGACGGCGAGCGGCCGCGCGATCGTCGACGGCGTCACCTTCGCCGTGCCGCCGGGGTGCTTCACCGCTCTGATCGGGCCGAACGGCTCGGGCAAGTCCACCGTGCTGCGCCTCCTCGCCGGCCTGCGCCGCCCCTCGTCCGGGCACGCCCTGCTGGACGGTTTTGACGTCACGGCGCTGAAAAGGCGCGACGTCGCCCGCCGACTGGCCTTCGTCACCCAGGAGACCGCCTCCGACCTCGACACGACCGCCTTGGAGGTCGTCATGCTGGGCCGGGCCCCGCACAGCGGACGCTCGGCCACGACCGAGGAGGACGTCCGGGCGGTCGCACAGGCCATGGCGGCGATGGATGTGACGGCGCTCGCCGACCGGCCCTGGGCCGGCCTGTCCGGCGGCGAACGGCAACGGGTGAACATCGCACGGGCGTTGGCCCAGCGGACTCCCGCCCTGCTGCTCGACGAACCCACCAACCACCTGGACATCAGCCACCGGCTGGACCTCATGGAGATGCTCTCGCGCACCGACGCCACGGTCGTCGCGGCGCTCCACGAACTCGATCTGGCCGCCCGCTACTGCGACCATCTGGTGCTCCTCGACGCCGGCCGGGTGGTCGCGGCCGGCCCTCCCACCGCGGTGCTCACCCCGCGCCTCCTGAAACAGGTCTACCGGGTCCACGCCACCGTGAGCCAGGGGCCCGACGGCAGGCCGGACATCCGTCTGGCCCCGCTGCCCCGGCGGTGAACGCCACCAGCCCGGCGTACTGGCCACGGCCGCCACCCGCGGACGGGTCGGCCGGTAGGCCGGGTACGCCAATGCTCCGGCGTACGCGGATCGCCCGGCGCGCCGTGCCGGCTCCGGGACGCCCTCAAGCCGTGCCGTAACCTGACGTGCCCTCACTTCCGGTTTGCTGAGCGGCGGTTACCGGCGGCGCGGGGATCGCCCTCCCGGTTCCCACCGTTCGCGAGGGGCCGGGCCGCGTAGCTGATGCGGATGACACCGTCGGTGTGCCGTTCGGTGGTCGCGCGGACGCCGAAGACGTCGGCTAGGAGGCCCGGGGTGAGCACGTCCAGGACCGGCCCCGCCGCGGCCACGGCTCCGTCACGCAGGACGACCAGACGGTCGCAGAGGCGGGCGGCGAGGTCGAGGTCGTGCAGGACGGCGAGGGTGGTGACGCCGGTGGCACGGATCAGGTCCAGGAGTTCGAACCGGGCCCGGATGTCGAGGTGGTTGGTGAGTTCGTCCAGGACGAGGAGCCGGGGGTTCTGGGCCAGTGCGCGTGCCAGCAGGACGCGTTGACGTTCGCCGCCGGACAGGGAGGCGTAGCCGCGGTCGGCGAAGGGCCGTACCCCGCAGCGGTCGATGGCGTCGGAGACGGCCTCGTGATCCTCGGATCCGTCGCGGCCGAGCAGACCGTGGTGAGGAGCGCGGCCGAGGGCCACGATCTCGGTGACGGTCAGGCCGGTGGTGTTGCCGCCGGCGTCCTGGAGGACGGCCGCGGTACGGCGGGCCGCGACGCGGGGGGACAGTTCCCACACGTCGTCCTCGCCCACCCTGACGGCACCGTCCGCCGGGCGCAATGAGCGGTAGACGGCGCGCAGCAGGGTGGATTTGCCGCTGCCGTTGGGCCCGACGAGGCCGACGATGTGGCCTTCACGGGCCTCAAGGCTCACGTCGCGGAGAATCAGGTTGCGGTCCAGGGTGATCCGGAGCCGGTCGACGATGAGTTTCATGCTTCAGTCCAGGCCCTTGTTGCGGCGCAGCAGCCACAGGAAGAAGGGGGCGCCGAGGAGGGCGGTGAGAATGCCAAGCGGCAGTTCGTCGGGGCGGTTGAGGGTGCGGGAGAGCAGGTCCACGAGGACCAGGTAGACGGCGCCCAACAGGGCGGTCAGGGGCAGCAGCCGACGGTGGTCGGCGCCGATGGTGAGCCGCACCAGGTGCGGGATCATCAGGCCGACGAAGCCGATGCTGCCGGCGACGGCGATGACCGTCCCGGTCAGCAGCGCGCTGAGGACCAGCAGGACGGCCCGCAACCGGTTGACGTCGACACCGAGCGCGGTCGCCGATTCGTCACCGGCCAGCAGCACATTGAGGCGACGGCCGAACAAGGACAGCAGCGTGGTGGTGACGAGTACCACGACGGTGACCGTGGGGAGTTGGTCCCACTGGGCGCCCGCGACGCTGCCCAGCATCCAGAACATGACCGTCCGCAGTTCGGTGGAGGTCGCCTGGAGTTGGACGAAGCTGGTCGCCGAGAGGAAGACATAGCCGACGGCGACGCCCGCAAGCACCAGCCGGGTCGGGGCCAGCCGCCCCCGGCGCTGTCCGAGTGTGAAGACCAGCGCGCCGGCGGCCACGGCGCCGGCGAAGGCCGCCGCCGACACCCCGAGCCCGGCGAGTGCCACTCCGCCGCCGAGCGTGATGACGAGGACCGCGCCGAGCGTGGCTCCGTAGGAGAAGCCCAGCACGATGGGGTCGGCCAGCGGGTTGGACACCACGGTCTGCAGCACCGCGCCGGACACGGCCAGGCCCGCGCCCACCAGGGCCGCCAGAACGACCCGCGGAGTACGGAAGTTCCAGACGATCTGGTCGAGGGCGGGGTCGGAGGGTGCCGCCCCGGCGCCGGTGACGTGGTGCAGGACGATGCTCCACACGTCACCGACGGGCACGCTGACGGCACCGATACTGATCGCCACGATCATGGTGGCAGGCAACGCGACGAGCAGGAAGGTGAGCGCCGGCGGAAGCGTGAGCCGGCTCAGACGGCGCCCGGGTGCAGCACTTCGGTGATCTTCTCCACGGCCAGGTCGTTGCTGGGGCCCGGGTACATCAAGTCGGACGGCGTCATGTACGTGTGGTTCTCGGTGGCCGGCCACTGGGGGAACTCCTTGAGCAGTTTCTTGGCGTAGGCCGCCGGGTCGGGGCCGTTGAAGGCGATGACGACGAGGGCGTCGACGTCGGTGGCGGCCGGCTTCTCCTTGCGGCGGCGACCGGCCGGTTCATCGGTATGCGGGCTCCTTGCGTCAGGGATGTGCTCGTGGCCTGAAGGGCTCTGTTGCAGTAGTCGGGGCGAAGTGGCCGCGAGTTCCCGGCACTTGCGGACTATCCGCGGGCACCCCGGACCGGTGCCCGTGCCGTCGGCCGGGGGCGGGCAGCAGGTCCCGGGTCACACAGTGGTCCAGGTGGTGGAAGACCAGGTCGCGGTCGACGGGCGGGCAGGTGATGCCGCTGTCTTCCAGGCCGACGCGGACGTGGTCGGCGCGGACGTGCCCGAGGCGCAGGTCGGTCGCGGCGGCCTGTTCGGCGGCGTCGAAGAAGGCGAGCGTCGTCGCGGCAGCGTCGGCCGAGCGGGGCAGCAGCTCCCGCCGCGCCCGTCGCCCCGCCCAGGCCGCGGTCAGCTCTTCCTTGATCGCTGGATGGGCGGCCTCGAACCCCTCGACGACGGGGCCAGTTCGGGACGGCCGTGGGGGTCGTGCCAGGGAGTCGGGGACAGCCCCGGCAAGATCCATCTGGCTTCCTTCTGCAGAGGGTGACGCGGCTCCCCTCCCCCGGGCTCCAGCATCCGTTCCACACGCCTGAGGGAGTCCGCGCCATGCTCGCCTCTGATCGCCGCTCCGTGTCGGTGTCGCAGTAGTAGTCGGGCGCGGAAGCCAGTGAGTTCGCTCGGCGATCCGTCAGGTCTTCGGATCCCCGCCGGGTTCCCGGTGGCGCGGCCCCTTCTGAGGAGCGCGCCACCGGGACCGTCGGCGCCGGTGTCCCGGCGCGGGGAGGCGCCCGGGTCAGGCCGCCTGGGCGCTCTGCGCGTCGGCTTCCTGGAGCAGCCGTCCGAGGGTGGCACGGGCGCGGGAGACCCGGGAGCGGACCGTGCCGACGGGACAGCCGACGTGGCCTGCCGTCTCCTCGTACGACAGCCCGACCACCTGGGTCAGCACGAACGCCTCACGGCGTTGTTCGGGCAGCGTCTCCAGGAGGTCGAGCAGGGCCACGCCGTCGTCGAAGCCCGGCAGGCCGCACGGCTGGGTGCGTTCCACCACCGTCTGCCAGTCGGTGGCGTCCGCGATCCGGGGCCGGACCGCGGCGCGGCGCAGGCTGTCGGCGACCGTGCGACGGGCGATCGACAGCAGCCAGGTACGCGCCGAGGCGCGGCCTTCGTAGCGGTGCAGGCTGCCGAACGCCCGCGCGAAGGTGTCTTGGGCGAGGTCGTGGGCGGTCTGGGGATCGCCGCTGAGACGGGCGACGTAGCGCAGCACGTCGCCGTGCAGGGCACGGACGAAGTGGTCGGCCGCGTCGGGGTCTCCGCCACGGGCGGCCAGCGCCCAGGCGGTCGCCGACGCGTCGGCGGCGGCACGATCCGCCCGGGGAACGGGCAGGACAGAAATCATCAGTGATGTCCTTCTCGGGTCTTCCGGGGCCCGGCCCGCACGGGGGCATGGCTCACCGGCACATGGGGTGCGGCCGTACGCGAGAGGTACGGCGATGCCCGGGGCCGTCAGAAACGTTCTGCTCGCCTCGGCGCGTGGCCAGGCCGAGGCGAGGAGCCTGCTGGAAGACCTGCGCGCGAGCGCCCGCAGGACGTACGGCGGAGCGGGCCCCGGTGGATCCGGCTGTCTCAGCTGACAGCGGCACCCGCGGGCGGCCCCCGGAAGGTGAGGGAACAGCACAGAAGCAGAAGCACCGAAGCCGGACAGGCGGCATCGCGGCACCTGTGCACGGACGGGCGAAGGAACGGCGTGGGCAGAGCCAGCAGCAGCCGCAGGGGCGCCGCCAGCCAGGCTGCCGCCGCCCGCAGGACACGGAAGACGGCCCGCTCGCCGTAGGCCAGCCACAGCCCGCACAGGGCTGCGGCCAGGAGGTGCGCGGCGAACATGCCGGCCGAGGCGGCACCGTTCATGCCGGCCATGTCGTGCCCGTGCCCGATGCCGGCCATGCCATGGCCCATGTGCGCGGTGGACCCCAGGTCCGTCCCGGCCATGGAGCCCATGTCCATGGACCCCATGGAGCCCATGTCCATGGCGCTCATACGGGTCGAGCCGCCGGCGCGGGGCATGGCGGCGGGGGCCTGCACGGGTGCGGACGCGAGGCTCTGCGCCAGGGAGAAGGTCTCGTGGAGCACTGCCTGCGCGGCGGTCACGACCGCGACGATCACCGTGCGTCCGCGCTCCCGGCCGGCCAGCAGCCAGCCGGCCGCGCCGGTCCCGGCCGCACCCGCGGCCATGGCCCACCAGGGGACGGCGGTTGCCGACATGGTGGCGTGACCGAGGGCGGCGAGCAGCACGCAGGCGGCGGCGAACACGCCGGCCCGCGCTGCGCGGCACCACCCTCGGACAGTCATAGCCCGCCCATCCTCGCACCCGGCGTCCGGTCGTCGTCAGGGGATACGTATGAGCCCCCGCCTTGCCACTCACCGACCGGGACGTGACTCAACTCACCCCGGACACAGGGGAACTCGGGGACCGCGGGGAACGACTACGGCACCGGACCGAACCCGGCCGCCCCACAACGGCCAGGACCTTCACGGCTGAACTCCGGACCCGGGACTCCGGGACCCGGCACTCCGGCGGACGGCAGCGGGATGCGCTCGGCGCTGACGTGGATGCGCGCCGGGCTGCCGCCCGCCACAGGGGGGAGGACGGACACCGTTGCCGGACACCGCCACACCCGCACCCGACGCCGGGGAGCCCGGCTTGAGCGTGTAAGCCTGCGGGCACGGCTGCGGTCCGGCGCCCGAGGCAGGCGACCATGTGCAGGTGCCGCCGGTGCCGGGCGAGGTGAACAGCGGGTCACCCCACACCGCGCCCGACTCCAGCCCCGCCGCCGCCCACGCGGCGAAGTCGCTGTAGGTCGTGCCGCCCCAGCGCCATCCGGCGGAGGACGAGGGTGTCGGTGTCGGCGAGGGAGCCGAGCAGCGCGCGGCGTGAGATCTCGGACTGCTGCGGGTCGATGTCGACGCAGGCGCCGATGGCGGGGTGCGCGAACTGGACGGGACGGTGGATGCAGTCGCCGGTGATCAGCGCCGTCTCCCCCTGGCCGGTGAGTTCGACGGCGACATGGCCGCGGGTGTGGCCGGGCGTGGGGAGCAGGCGCAGGCCCGGGACGACAGCGACGCCTTCGGCGGGGACGTCGATGAGGTCGAGGTGAGGATCACCAGGTCGACCGAGTCCGGGGGGAATCCGGCGGAGCCCAGGCGCTGAAGGCAGTCGGTGTTCAGCTTGTGCCAGGCGGGGTCGGCCCGCTCCGTGCCGTTGCCGATACCGGTGTCCACGACAACGCGCAGCCCGCCGACGGTGAACGCGAAGCTGTGGCCGTCGATGCGCAGGATGCCCTTGTCGTCGGCGAAGCGGGGGCGCAGCCAGTCCTGTCCTGCGACGAGAGCGGGGGTGGCGCCGGGCAGCAGCCACCGTCCGGTGGCGGGTGGCAGGAGGGCCTCGTCGATGGGTCGAGCGCCTGCGGCCCGGGACCGCCCCCGGGGACCACGGTGCCCTGCCGTCCGACCTGACGGCCTGGGCCGAGCAGTTCCTCCACGAGATGGCCTCCCCCGCCGGCCGCGCACATCCGCGACGCCCTGCTCGGCGACCCGGACGGCGGCAACGCCGGCCAGTGTTCCGCGTACGCCCGCCGGCTCGTGACTGGGGTGCTCGGCCCGACCGGCAGGTGACCCGGGAGCAGCTGCGCATCGGCGGAGGTCAGGAACGCGCTGTCACCGTGGGGCCCGGCGGAGGTGTCACTTCGATTCCAGTCGTCCCAGCGGGTGGGAGTCACCGCTGAGGGCCGCCTGCGCCGCTTCCCAGTCGGTGTGGTCGGTGCCGGTGACGTGGCGCAGGTAGGCGAGGGTGACCTGCCGGACCAGGGCGACGCGCTCGGGGTTCTCGTCGGTGGTTTCCGCTGCCTCGTAGCCGGAGATGCCGCCGAGGGAGTGCTGGCCGCCGTAGACCGTCAAAAGGCTCTTGCTGCCGCGGCTGAGGGTGTACGGATCGGTCGTCCAGGACGGCCCCCGGGTGGAGAGCGGGAGTTCGTCCTTGTCGCCGGCGACGACGAGTCCGGGTGCGCTGATGTGGGAGAAGTCCTGGTCGCGCAGCCAGGGAGCGTTCTTGAGGGCGAAAGGTGTCAGTTCGTCGCCGCCCTTGCCTGCGGTGGCCAGCTGGATGCTGGCCATGACCCGGGGGTCGGACATGTCCTGCGCGACGCCGGTCTGCGGGTCCCCGACGCGCAGACCCACGAGGATGCCCGCGGTCTGGCCGCCGAAGGAGTGTCCGGCCGCGACGGTGCGACTGTGGTCCACCCGGCCGGCCAGGCCGGGCACGGACGCCTCCAGCGTGTCGAGTTCGTCGAGGATGCGCTTCATGTCCTGCACGCGGTAGCGCCACATGTGGGGCTTGCGGGGATCGTCCGCATCCAGGTGCAGCCTCTTGGAGTCGAGGTGGGTGGCCTGGATGACCACGAAGCCGTGGGAGGCCCAGTGGTCGACCAGCGGTGCGTAGCCGTCCAGGTTCGAGCCAAAGCCGTGCGCGAACAGCACGATCGGCAGATCGGTGCCGGCGACCGGTGCGGAGATGCGTACGTTCAGGTCCTCGCCGCGCTGCGGTGCGGGCAGTACGACCGGCTTGACCGACACGATCGGGGTGGGCTCGGGGCCGCCGAGGTCGCTCGCCCTGTAGGTGGTCATGTGTGTGCTTCTTTCAGGTGTGGCGGGCATGCCGTGCACCAGGAGACGAACCGGGAGGAAGTTCCCCGGAGAGGCGCACGTCCGTTACGCTAAAACCTCACGTTGACGTGAGAGGCAAGGCGTAGGGCGTACGTCATCAGGGAGAGCACATGCGCATCGGGGAACTCGCCGCCCGGACCGGTGTCAGTGTCCGGGCCCTGCGCTACTACGAGGAGCAGGACCTGCTCGTCGCCGAGCGCAGCACCAGCGGCCAGCGCCACTACCCCAAGAGCGCGATCGACCAGGTCCAGCTGATCCAGCAGCTGTACGCCGCCGGGCTGTCCAGCAGGACAATCGTGGAGCTCATGCCGTGCGTCATCGACGGCCGGGCCACTCCCGCCCTGCTCAAGCGGTTGGCGGCGGAGCGCGAGCAGGCCGACCGGCGCATCAGCGATCTCACCCGTACCCGGGACCGGCTCGACTCGATCATCACCGCCGCCACCGGCAGCATGCTCACCGGCGTCTCCTGCCGGCAGGAGACCACCGCCTAGGAACACCGGGTGGCCGGGGCAGTGGCCGCAGCGTGGGGCCCGGCCGGCGCGCCGGGCCCACGCCGGTGGTCGGTGTCAGTCGTCGCCGTTGAGCATGGCCGCGGTCAGGACGTTGCCGCCGACACCCCAGCCGCCGTCGACGACCTCGTCGATGAGCACGACGGTGGTGGGACGGGCACGCTCACCGTAGATCTCCGCGTCCTGCGTTCGCGGCGTGAACGCATCCGCCCGGCCGACGTCGGGCTGCCGACCGGGCCCCGGCGCCGGGTTCCCGGGCTGCGCCGCGACGAGGTCGCCCAGCTCGCCGGGGCATCGGTGGACTACTACAACGAGCTGGAACGCGGAGCGGGGTCCCAGCCGTCCGAGCAAATGATCGCCGCGCTGGCGAGGGCGCTGCGCCTGAGCGCCGACGAACGCGACTATCTCTACCATCTGGCGGACCGCCCGGTGCCCGTACAGGGTGGCGCGGCCTCGCACGTGCACCCCGGCATGCTCGATCTCCTCGATCGTCTGACATCGACACCGGCACAGATCATCACCGACCTGCACGTCACTCTCGTACAGAACCCGGTCGCGGTGGCCCTGCTCGGGGACCAATCCGGTTTCCGCGGGGCTCGGGCCGGCTTCGTCCACCGGTGGTTCACGGAGCCCGACGCCCGACGTCTGTACCCCGAAGCCGATCGCGAAGCCCAGTCCCGTGCCTTTGTCGCGGATCTGCGGGCTGCCGCCGCGCGCAGGAACGCGAAGGACACCGAAGCCACCTCGATGATTCAGTCGCTGCTCGGCGCCTCCTCCGAATTTCGCCACGCTGTGGGCCGACCACGACGTGGCGTTCCGACGGGACGACCGCAAGCGCCTCAGCCACCCCACGCTCGGTCTGATCGAGGTCAACTGCCTCACTCTGTTCAGGGAGGACGGCCGCCAGCGCCTGCTGTGGTTCACCCCCGCAGCCGGTACGGACGGTTCCGGCCTGCTCGACCTGCTCGCGGTCATCGGCACTCAAGAGATCCCCATGCGTCATGCCCAGGAAAGGTGACGCTCTTTATGGGTGACCCTATTCACCGATGAATGAGCGGGTAAGTGAACATACGAATACGTTTCTCGCGTCGGTTTCTTCCGATCGTGCGGTGGGTGCTCGCGGTCGCGGTCATCGCCGTCGGGGCGTCGTTGACGCCTCCGGTGCAGGCGGCAGCGGCGCATGCGGCCGAGCCGACCGGGTGCGAGACGGTCGACGAGCTCTCCGGATATCTCCCCCTGTACGAGCTGAACGTGCCCCGGGCGGCGTACTGGCGGGGCGGTGCCGGTGTTCCCTACGCGGTGAACAGGTCCGTCGGACCGGACAACAAGCCGAGCACCTCGTACCTGGACCGGGTCGCGTACTGCCTCGACACGGTGACGGCAGCGGGCGGCCATGAATGGGCCTACGCCTCGTTCGACGCCTTCACCAACAACCCCCGCCTGCTGGGCGTACCGAGCACCACGATCGCTCGGCGGGTCACCGGCCTGACGACGTGGGGCAGCAATGTGAAACACGTCGAGCGGGCGGAGGGCGGGTACATCGAGTTCTGGCCCGGCACCTACCGCGCGACCGCCTCGCCGTCCGTTCCGTCCGGTGGCAGCTCCGCCTACGACTTCTCCGACACACCGAGCGGTGCCGGTACCGGATACGGGTCGATGCAGGTGCACAACACCGCCGCCCGGGAGACGGTGCTGGCGCTCAACGGATGGAGCCACAGCCGCGGCCGGTACCTGGACGTCGGCACGGGCAACCAGAAGACCGGTCAGCCGGACTGGACCTTCTCCCAGTCGGGCCGGAGGCTGTCCTCGGCCACACTGAAGGTGTACGTCAAACCGGCCACGCCGAACGCGACCCGGTGCGAGCAGACGGTGGGCGAGCTGGCCGACTACCAGCTGCTGTACGACGCGGAGGTCCCCCGGACCGCGGCGGCCTGGGCCCATGGTGTGCCGTACGCGGTGGACAATTCGGCGTCGCTCCGGACCCCGTTCTCCCGTGTCGCCTACTGCCTTGACGGCATGTACGGCACCACACCGGCTTGGTCCTACGCGTCCATGAACGCCTGGACGCAGGATCCGAAGGCACTGGGCGTGCCGATGTCCGCGACGGTCCGGCGCACGGTCGCCGAGCTGACCGTACGGGGGTCCCATGTGCGTCCGTCGGACCACAGCGCCGGTTACCTGGAGCTGTGGCCGAACCGGTACGGCCGGGAACTGCCGCCCAGCGCACCGCCGGGTGGCAGCGCCACCGCCTGGGACATCGTCGACAATCCCCGTCCGGCCACCGGGCAGATTCCGGGTACGGGCGGCTACGGATCGTTCCAGGTCCACGACCTGACGCACCGGCAGACCGTGCTCGCGGTCAACGGCTGGGCGCACACACCGCAGACACGTGTGTCCGCGGGTGTCGGTACCGCGCCCGTCGGCCAGCCGGACTGGACCTTCGCCGAGAACGCGGGCAGGTGGACGGCACCGCATCTGCGGGTGTACGTGAAACCGGCCGGTGTGGACATCGTCACCGGGCCGACGAACGCCCAGCTGTACCCCCGGGACCGGGCCACGAACACGGCGACGGTCACGGTACGGAGCCATGTCACCGACCCGGACGTCACCGCCCTGCACATGAACGTCTACCGTGCGGGCGCGCTCGTCTCCACGCAGCAGGTGCCGGCCGAGGAATGGTGCACGATGAGCGCCCCGATCACCGCGGAGCGAGCCTCCTACACGGTCGAGGTGTGGGCGCAGCGGCCGTCGGGCACCACGCTCGTCCGCCGCGCCACCGACGTCGTCGCCGGCGACGTGTACGTCATCCAGGGCCAGTCCAACGCGGTGGCCGCGGGCGCCGGACACGCCGGCACCGCCAGCTCGATGGACCACTCGCCCTGGGTGCGGACCTTCGGGTACGACAGCCCGGATCCGGTGCGTTCCGTCCTCGACCGGAACTGGTACCGGGCCACCGGAGAGGGCTTCGAGGGGTCCCACACCTCGGTACGCGGCGCGATCGGTCAGCTCGGGATGCGGCTGGGGCAGGACCTGGCCGACCGGACCGGTGTTCCGGTCGCGATCCTCAACGGCGCGGACGGCGGGAAGCCGTCGACCTTCTTCCAGCGCTCCGACGGCAGGCCCAACGACCCGGCCACGAACTACGGCCGGCTGCTCGGCAGGCTGGTCGACGGCGGCCTGGCCGGTGCGGTGCGGGCTGTCATCTGGTACCAGGGCGAGTCGGACAACGGCCTGAACGGCAAACCGACGGCGGCGCAGCACAACGCGAACGTGCGGTCCCTCCTCGCCGACTGGCGGACCGACTTCACCGGCCTCGAACACGTCTACGTCGTCCAGATCCGCAAGCACTGCGGGGCGGTTCGCAACGCCGCCGTCCAGGAGGTGCAGCGCCGGCTCGCCGCTGTCGCCGGCACGTCGGTGATGACGACCATGGGGCTGGACGGCCACGACGGCTGCCACTACACCTACCGGTCCGGCTACCGTCAGCTCGCCGACTGGTTGAGCCTGGCGATCCGCCGCGACCTCCACGGCGTCCGGCCGGCCACGCCGGCGGACCCGCCGAACCCGCTGCGTGCGGTCTGGGAGGACCCGGCGCACAGCAGGATCCGGATCGACCTCACGGACGCCACGCAGACGCTTCGCTGCGACGCCGGAAGCAAGGCCGACTTCATCCTGAACGGCACGACCGTGAAGGTGGCGGGCGTCAGCTGCGGTACCGGCCGGGTGAGCCTCGCCCTGACGGGCCGGGTCACCGGTCCGGTGAGCCTCACCTACACCGGCCACCCCGGCCGGGCCACCGACTCGGCGACGCCGGCCACCGCGTGGCTCGTCAACGCTTCGGGGATGGGCCTGCTGGCGTTCGACCGGCTCCCGGTCGGCTGACCCGTCCACCGCTCGGGTGGCCGTCTGCCCTCAGGCATGACGACAGACGGCCACCGACTCGGTGTGCGTGCCCCGACCGAGACTCCCGCTCGACGTGTGACTCTCAGGGTCGGAATGCGAACAGTCCGTCACCGGCGCGGCCCGGGGGCACGTGAGGGGCCCTGGACATGTCGGAGGAAGGCTTGGGTTCTGTCATTGACGGGATCGGAGATGGTCTCCTCGGCGGGGCCGACTTCGACGATGGTTCCCTGGTCCATGAACGCGACCCTGTCGCCGACTTCGCGGGCGAACCGCATCTCGTGGGTGACGACCACCATCGTCATGCCCGCCTGGGCCACCTCCCTCATGACCGACAGCACTTCGCCCACCAGTTCGGGATCCAGCGCGCTCGTCGGTTCGTCGAAGAGCATCACCTTGGGGTCCATGGCGAGCGAGCGGGCGATCGCAACGCGTTGCTGCTGTCCTCCGGACAGTTGTCGCGGCAGCGAGTCCTCGTGCCGGGACATGCCGACCAACTGGAGCGCGGCGCGGGCTCTTGCGACCGACTCCGGTTCGGGCCTGCGCAGGACCGTTCGCTGCCCGATGGTGACGTTCTCCAGGGCGGTCAGGTGCTGGAAGAGGTTGAAGTGTTGGAAGACCATACCGACCTGACGGCGGAAGAGCGCGATGTCCCGCTCCGACGCCTCATGCAATCGCCCGTCCTTGACGACGCAGCCGACGTAGGTGCCGTCGACCTTGATGTACCCGCTGTCCGGCCGCTCCAGTAGGTTCACGCACCGAAGGAGCGTGCTCTTCCCCGATCCGGAAGGGCCGATCAGACACAGCACCTCACCACGGGCGACGTCCAGGTCGATCCCCTTGAGGACTTCGGTCTTACTGAAGGACTTGCGTACCGACCGCATTTCGATCAGCGAAGAAGACTCCGGCATCATGCGCTCCCTTCGGCGTCCGCCCCGCCCCGGGTGGACTCGGGACGCCACTTCGTGCGGCTCCGGCTCTTGTCGAAGGTGAACTTCCGCTCCAGAAGGTGTTGTCCCAGGGAGGCGGCCATCACGAGGATGAGGTACCAGACCGTGGCGACCATGAGCAGCGGGACGACGGCGAAGTTCGCGCCGTAGATCTGTTGCGTGCGTGTGAGCAGGTCGCCGCCGCCGATCACGGCGACGAGAGCGCTTGCCTTGAGCAGGCTGATGAGTTGGTTGCCGATCGGGGGGATGATGACCCGAGTCGCCTGTGGGACGACGATGGCACGCAGGGCCGTCGTGCGCCGCATACCCAGGCTGAGGGCGGCTTCCACCTGACCGTGAGAGACGGATACCAGCCCAGCCCGCATGATCTCCGCGGCGAAGGCGGCTTCATGCAGTGAGAGTCCGATGACCGCGGCGGTGAAACCGCTGACGAGCGCGTTCGTGTCCCAGCTCCATGCGAAGACCGATATCCGCGGGACGAAGAGCGCGAAGTTGAAAGAGACGAGGAGCAACACGATCAGGGGCAGCCCCCGGAAGAATCCGACATAGGCTCGGGCGACGAGTCGCAGCACGGGATTGCCTGCCTCGTTCATCAGAGCCACGACCATGCCGACGACCACCGCGATCGCTTCGGCCAGCACGGTCAACTCGACCGTGACAGCGAGGCCCTCCAGTATGGGGCGCGAGAAGAAGTACCTTCTGAAGACCGGCCATTGGAGCTGATCGTTGGCCATAGAGCCTTTCAGCGCCAGAACGATCAATGCGATGAGGACCGCTCCCGTCACCCAGTGGCCGGGGTGGCGGCGGGGCAGCGGGGGCGCATGCGGATCGTCCACTTCGGTGCGGCCGTCCTGCGCGGTTTTCCCCGTCGTCCCCGCTGCGGCTGGACGATGGTCGGATGAGGGAGGCATGGTCATGGCCGACCGCCTACTTCCCGCACGCGCCGCACAACTGCGGCAGCTCTAGGGGCTTGGTCGAAGCGAGGTTGATCCCGGGCGTGTCCAAAGCGATGTCGTCCAGACTCCAGGATTTCATGATCTTGCTGTAGGAGCCGTCCTCGACCATGGCCACCAGGGCGCTGCGGAGTGCCTCCGCGAGTTCGGTGTCACCCTTCTTCACGACGATGCCGACGTACGTCCTCGCCATGAGGGGGCTCGTGAAGACGGAGAAGGCGTTGCCGCTGACCTTCCTCTGCCATTCCCCGGTCGCAAGGTCCGTGAAGGCGAGGTCGATTCGGCCGGAGCGAAGGGCGGTGTTCTGGTCCGCGGCCGTGGGGAAGTTGGTGACGGTCAGTGGTTGTCTGCCGGATTTCGCGCAGTTCTTCGAGTACCGGGCCGCGTCGCCGACGAACTCGGTGCCCGTCTGTACGCCGGCCTTGAGGCCGCACAGGCTCAGTGGGTTCTCGGTGACTGCACCGGGGTTGGAGCTGGTCGTCATGACGCCCTTGACGGCGTAGGCGTAGTCGACGAACATCACCTGCTTCTCGCGTTCCTCGTTGTCGGTGATGCACTCCATGGCGGCCGAGAACCGGCCGGCCTGGACCCCCGGGAGAAGACCGTCGAAGGCGAGGGACCGCTGCTTGATCTCGATCCCGAGCCGGTCGGCCATCGCCATCAGGATGTCGTGGTTGAAGCCGTCGATCTTGTTCTGGTCGTTCATGTAATCGCACGGCGGGTACGAGGCGTCGGTCGCGACGGTCATCGTTCCTGCGTCACGGATGCTCGCCGGCAGCTTCGCGTGAAGCCCCGGGTCGGCGGAGGCGTTCGCGTCCGCGGTGTCGTCCGATGTCCCGCAGCCGCCGGCCGTGAGGAGACAGGCGGTGGCAAGGGCGAGACACCCGAGGAAGTGACGGCTTCTGATCATGGCTCTTCTCTCGTCGGGGTCCGGCGGCGTTGCGCGGCCGGGCCGATGTGACGTCGACGGACGGGTTCGGCTCCACTGTGGCGCTGGTCGGTCAGCGTGGCTTGCACATTTTGTAAACAGATTTTCAGATTGTAAATTCATGAATCCCGTTGATACAGAGGTGGTGCTGACACGTATCCGGGGCAGCACCACCACCGCGTCACGCGAGGGCGACGCCCGCGTCGCGTACCGCGGCAG
The DNA here is from genome assembly GCF_042873595.1 of Streptomyces sp. NPDC004629. Classification (NCBI taxonomy): domain Bacteria; kingdom Bacillati; phylum Actinomycetota; class Actinomycetes; order Kitasatosporales; family Streptomycetaceae; genus Streptomyces; species Streptomyces sp. NPDC004629. The sequence continues at coordinate 314,233 of NZ_JBIALO010000011.1, forward strand.
CGACCGCGTCGCCGCGGACGAGTCCGACGACGGCATCGATCTCGGGCGCGAGATAGCGATCAGGCCCCGGCCCGTCGACGACCCGTCGTACGGCATCCCGCACCGCCTTGAGCACGGGCGACGGGGCGAGCGGGGCCCGCATGTCCTGGGCCCGTGTCGCGACGAGGAGTTCGACGGCGAGCACCCGTGTCAGGGCGTCCAGCGAGCGCAGGAGTTTCCGCCCCGCGTTCCACCCCATGGAGACGTGATCTTCCTGCATGGCACTCGTGGGGATCGAGTCGACCGACGCGGGGGAGGCGAGGCGCTTCATCTCCGAGACGAGGGATGCCTGGGTGTACTGCGCGATCATCAGCCCCGAGTCCACTCCCGGGTCCTCGGCGAGGAAGGCGTTGAGACCACCGCTGCGGGCCGGATCGAGCATGCGGTCGGTGCGCCGCTCGCTGATACCGGCCAGGTCCGCCACCGCGACGGCCAGGAAATCGAGGACGTAGCCGAGCGGTGCGCCGTGGAAGTTGCCGTTGGACTCGACCCGCCCGTCCCCGGTCACGACGGGGTTGTCGATCGCCGAGCGCAGCTCCCGTCCGGCGACCGACATGGCGTGGTCCAGTGTGTCGCGCACGGCGCCGTGCACCTGAGGAGCGCACCGCAACGAGTAGGCGTCCTGGACACGTGTCGAGCGGTCCGACCAGTGACTCGCAACGATCGGGGAGTCCGCGAGCATCGCGAACAGGTTGGCCGCCGACACTCTCTGCCCAGGATGCGGGCGCAGTTCCTGCAGGTCCGGGGCGAAGACGCTTCCGGTGCCGCCCAGAGCCTCGACGCTGACCGCGGCCGCCACGTCCGCCAGTTTCAGGAGGCGCGCCAGGTCCTCTCCGGCGAGGCAGAGCGTCGCGAGCATCCCGTCCGTTCCGTTGATGAGGGCCAAGCCCTCCTTCTCGGCGAGTTCGAGTGGCTCAAGTCCATGCTGCGCCAACGCATCCGCGGCCGCGCAAAGACGCCCGTCGGGCAGCCGAACCCGGCCCTCGCCCATCAGTGCAAGGGCGCAGTGCGCGAGGGGCGCGAGATCGCCGGAGCACCCAAGGCTCCCGAACTCGCCGACGACCGGTGTGATGCCCGAGTTGAGGAGCGCCTCGTACCGGCGCGCGGTGACCTCGCGCACCCCGGTCCGGCCCGTGGCCAGGGTCGCGAGCCTCAAGAGCATCAGCCCCCTGACGACTTCGGCCTCCACCTCGGCTCCGGTGCTCGCCGCATGACTGCGTACGAGTCCGTGCTGGAGCCGTACCCGCTGGGCGACCGGAATGTGCCGTGTCGCCAGAGCACCGAACCCGGTCGAGACGCCGTACGCCGGCCGTGGGCTGCGAGCCAGTTTGTCGATGACGTCCCGGCCCTCACGGATGGCCGCCAACGCCTCGGAGGTGAGCTGGACCCGGGCCCGCCCTCGGGCGACAGCGATCACGTCGGCCGGCCGTACGCCATGAACGCCTATCGGGACAAAGGGATGTGCTGGTTGATTCATGGCCCCAAGAAGAAGACGACCACTGTGCCCGGCGCGATACCCGTGGCGCGGTTCGAGTCTCACGGGTGGGACACGGGCCGCGCCTTGTAAACTTTATGAATCTCCTCCATTCATACCTTTGACATGTGAATGAAGCGCCCTTAGGTTGCAGCTGTCGACGCTCGGCACCGGGCTTCGGCAGACCTCGAACCATGCGAAGGAGCTGACCAGTGAGTCGACCCGCCCACATAAGCCTGGACTTCCCGGCGCTGAATACGGTCCTCAAGGCTCGCCTGCTCTGGGACGTGAACCCGGAGCTGTGCGAGAAGTTCCTGGAGACCCTCCCCTTCACCACGATCTACTCGCACACCACGGCTTCCGGCCAGGGGATGTACGCCCCGACCCGCGTCGTCGGAAGCGTTCCCGCGAAGCACATGCTCCTGACCGAGATGCCGCACGGGACGATCACTCTCAGTACGGACAACTACAAGACCCTCGGCTTCTTCTACGGGCCGATCACCGAGCCGCTTCCCGGCTTCCCCCCGATCGCCGAGGTCCTCGACGAGGACAAGCCGAAGATGGCCGGAGTCGGCCGCGAGGTCTGGCTGTCCAACACCGTCACCCATGAGCCGGTCGCCGTCACCGTCACCGCGGCCTGAGAAAGGAGAAGACCCCATGAACGACGTCCTCGCCCTCCAGAAGGAACTCCAGGACGAGACCGACCGGATCTGGCTGGACGAGCCGGAGGAGATCAAGGCCATGCGGCTCGGTGTCTTCACCTCCGACGCCGGCAGCTACGGTCAGTTCTTCTCCAACCTCGTGTTCGTGAACGGTGACATGCGGGCCCTGTCCACCTGGATCACGCCCGCCATCATCGTGCGGGCCGTGAGCGACGAACGCTTCAGTCTCCAGCAGTGCAAGGATCTCTTCGCCTGGACGAACCTGGTGAACGTCGACTTCCTCGCCTACTGCGGCTTCGTGAAGTTCGGCACCTTCGTCCACCGCATCGTCGAAGTCTTCGACCAGATCACGACGAAGGACGAACTCTCCGACCTGCTCGCGGCCTGGTACGCCTACGCGAACCGCGTGTACCTGTGGGTGCACCACACGTTCCCGTGGGGGCTCGGGACCGCCTACCCGAAGCTCACCGGCGCCGACCTCGCCTTCATCGGCGAGGCACGGCAGTCGACGGCCGTCCACGACTACTTCGACAAGTACGGCAACGGTCTCGTCACGTTCGCCGAGACCTCCGAAGCGGCCGGCTGACGACATGGGCACACTCGCGAGGCCGGCCGGTGAGGCTCCCGTCGCACTCGTGGCCGGCGCGAGCAGCGGCATAGGATCTGCCGTCGCGCATCGTCTGGCCGCCGACGGCTACCGATGCATCCTCCACTGCCGCCGCAACCGCGTGCACGCGGACGCGGTGGCGGCCGGCCTCCCGGGCACCGGGCACCTGGTGGCATCCGCCGATCTGACGCAGCCGCCGGACATCACCCGGCTGGTACAGACCGTACGCCGCCATGCGGCGAAGTGGCCCTCCGTCGTCGTCAACTGCGCGCATCCGACACCACACACGGGCGACCTGGTGGACGTCACTCCGGAGGCATGGACGACCGAGTCGGGTGCGATCGCGGTGCATCTGGCACTGATCTCGGCCTTCGTACCGCCCATGGTGGCCGCGCGCGGAGGCTGCCTCGTCGCGATCAGCGGCGGGCTGGCGCGACGTCACAGCGCCGGGCTCGGGTTGTACGGCGCCGCCAAGGCCGCGGTGGAGGTGCTCACCCGCACTCTCGCGCTGGAGGTGGGCCGATACGGCGTGCGGGCCAACGTCGTCGCCCCCGGCCGCCTGGCCGGCTGGACGGACGAACCCGGGCCCGAGACCGATCCCTTCGCCCGCCTGGACGCCGCCACGAAGGACCGCCGGGCCCTGCCCGACCTGCCGACGGCAGGGGACATCGCCGAGGTGGTCGGATTCCTCGTGTCGCCGTCGGCCGCCGGGCTCAGCGGACACATCATCGACGTCAACAGTGGAGAGCAAATTGGCTGAGAAGAAACTGGCCGGCACCGTCGCCCTGGTGACCGGCGGGGCCGAGCGTGTGGGCCGGATCATCAGTGAGTCGCTGGCCGGTGCCGGCGCCGTCGTGGCCATCAACCACCGCGGACAGCAAAGACATGCCGACGCCACGATGGAGGCGATCCGTGCGGCAGGCGGCCGAGCCTTTGCTCACGATGCCGACGTCTCCTCGCCCGAGGCCTGCCGCGGCCTCGTCGACACGGTGGTCGCCGAGCACGGCCGACTGGACTTCGTCGTGCACAACGCGAGCAGCTTTGTCGCGACACCCTTCGTCGAGACGACCACCGCGGACTTCGACAAGGCCTTCGACGTTCTCGTACGGGGCCCGTACTTCCTGTCCCAGGCGGCGGCGAAGCACATGCAGGAGCGCGGCAGCGGAAAGATCATCGCGATCGCCGGCAACTCCTACTTCGAGGGCTGGCCCCTCCTGACCGCTCACTCGATCGCGAAAGCCGCCGTGGTCAAGATGATGCAGATCCTGTCGGTGGCCCTTGCACCCCAGGTGCAGTGCCATGTGGTCTGCCCCGCGCACATCCTCGACAGTGCGGGTACGACCAATACCGATCTGCGGGCCCGGCGCCACGAGGTCTCCGACGGGAAGCTGCTCCGACTCGCGGACGACGTGTTGCTGCGAGAGGGCCGGCCGGAGGATGTTGCGGAGTTGATATCGTATCTCTGCGGTAGCACGCCTTACCTCAATGGCGCGCTCATCGCCATTGACGGCGGCAAGTCCAATTTCTGACGCCGGCACGCCGATCTGAAATCCGGTCAAGTGTGGAGACTCCCTACATGTCTCGGGAATTCGTCGAATTCTTCGCAAGCTACCGTCTGACTCCTGCTCAGCGCCGGATCAGCCAGACTCTTGTGGAGCACTCAAGCGACGTTCCCTCGCTGACCGCGTCGGAGGTTGCCGAACTCGCCAACGTGAGCCAGCCGTCGGTGACCCGGCTCGCCGTGGCCGTGGGTTATTCCGGCTATGCCGAACTCCGGCACGCACTGGTCCAACTGCTCAATGCTTCGCCCCCGGGTTCCGAACTGGAGGAGCCGAATGAATTCCAGCGTGCGCTCAACAGCGAGATCGAGAACCTCCGGTCCCTCGGTGTCCGCCTCTCCGACCGTACCGGCATCCGGCAGGCCGGTGCCCTCATCGTCGGTGCGCCCGTGGTCGTGGCGCTCGGGCATCGCTCGGCCGCGCACATCGCCGGATACTTCGGCCACTTCGCGTCCAAGGTTCACCGTGACGTCCGTGTCCTCACCTGCGCCGGTTCCGAATTGGCCGAGTCCTTGGTGGCTGACCGGTCGGTCGGTGCCGGTGTGCTGGTGGCCTTCCTCCACGCCCCGTACCCCGCCGACACCATCGACGCGCTCGAATTCGCCCAGCAACTCGGTTTCCGGCTCGTGCTGATCAGTGACTCCGACGTCGTCGCCGGGAGCGACTGGGCAGAAGTGCTGCTGCGCGCCGACATCTCCTCACGACTCATCTTTGACACCCATGCGGCCACGTTCATGGCGGCATCCCTCCTCGTCCAAGCGATCTGCGACGAGGACCCGGTCGGCGTCCAACGCCGCCTCGAAGAGCAAGAGCGCTCTCTACGAGGGCGCCGCGTCTGATGTGACGTGACAGCCAGGAGGAGGAAACACCGCCATGTCCTCGATGCCCTCGGCGCTACAGATACTGAACATCCTGCGGTACTTGGCAGAACACCCGTCCGGCGCACGGGCCTCCGTGATGTCGGTCAGACTCGGACTCCCACGCTCGACCACGTATCGGCTGCTGGGCCTGATGGTCGAAGAGGGTTTCGCCCTGCACCACCCGGCGGACCAGACCTTCGGTCTGGGAGCGGCAGCCTACGAGATCGCCAACTCGTACGACTGCGACACCACGATCCAGCGGCTCGGCAGGCCGACGCTCACCGACCTGGTCGTCGAGCGGTTCCCCGAGGCGGTCGCGCAACTCAGCGTGTTGCGCAACCGGGAGACGATGCACCTCCTGCGCATCTCCGGCAAGCGCGCTCCGGTCACCCTCGCCGACGTGGGCGTCCGCCTCCCGGCCCAGCTCACAGCCACTGGACGCGCGATGCTGGGCTATCACAGCCACGCACACACTCGCGCCCTGTTCAGCGATCCCGCATGCCTCACCCGCCGAACAGATCGCGGGCCGACGACCCTTCGGGAACTGCGCCACGTTCTGCAGTGCGTTCGTGCACTCGGATGGGCACGGGAAGACAGCGAGGTCGGCGAGGGCCTGGCTTCCGTCGCCGCACCGGTCCTCGACCCGACGGGCTTCCCGATCGCCGCGGTCGGCCTCACCTTCCGCCAGGATGAGCTGGACGACCTGTGTCGCGCCCGCGCCGCCGAGGCCTGTCAGATCGCCTGCCGTCAGATCGCCTACCAACTCCACGGGGCAAGGGTCAAGTTCCACCGCACCGCACGGCAGTCGGCTTCCTGAGGGCCGGCCCGGTCGTCGGACTCGGCCGGCCGTTTGCTCATCGCGACGTGCCCGGTGGCGAACGTCCACCCCCCCCGGCGGGTTTCGCCGTCGGTCCGGACCGGCCGACGGCGAGACCCGGGGGGACGGGCCGGCGGGGGTCAGCGGTAGAGGAGGTAGTGACGGCGGAGGTTGCGGAACGCCGCCAGCTCACTCGCCCAGGCCGCCGCCACTTCGTCCGCCCCGGCGCCCGCGTCGATCATCGTGCGGACCAGTGTGCTGCCCGTCAGCAGGTCGATGTTGTGGTCGGCTCGCCAGGAGAAGCCGCTCCACACACGCTTCGCGGTCACCAGGAGCGCCACTCCCGTGTGCACGGGGTCGTAGATGTCACGGTCGCGGACGTGGATCTGCACGCCGCCCACCGTCGTTCCCTGGAACTTCGAGAAGGTGGGCGCGAAGTACGCCTCACGGAACTCCACCCCCGGCAGGCCGAGGGCGCCTGCGGCCTCCGCCCACCGGGCGTCGATGCCTTCGGCCCCGAGCAACTCGAAGGGACGGGTCGTGCCGCGCCCCTCCGACAGGTTGGTGCCCTCGAAGAGACACGTCCCGGGGTACACGAGGGCGGTGTCGGGTGTCGGCATGTTCGGGCTCGGCGGCACCCAGGGCAGACCGGAGGTGTCGTAGAAGTCCGAGCGCCGCCATCCGGACATGAGAACCGTCTCCAGGTGCACCGGAGTCTGCAGGAACTCGCCGTTGAACAACCGGGCCAGCTCCGCGACCGTCATGCCGTGCGCCTGGGCGATGGGCTGCCGGCCGACGAACGACGCGAACTCCTTGTGCAGCACGGGGCCGAGCGCACCGCGTCCTGTCACCGGGTTGGGCCGGTCCAGGACCACGACGCGCTTGCCCGCGAGCTGCGCGGCCTCCATGCAGTCGTAGAGCGTCCAGATGTATGTGTAGAAGCGCGCGCCCACGTCCTGGATGTCGAACACCACGGTGTCGACTCCGGAGGCGGTGAAGATGTCGGCCAGCGGCCGGCCGTTCTTGAGGTAGGTGTCGTACACCGGCAGGCCCGTCGCCGGGTCGTCGTAGCGCCCCTCCGAGCCGCCCGCCTGCGCGGTTCCGCGGAAACCGTGCTCGGGTCCGAAGACGGCGACCAGGTTCACCCGGTCGTCCGCGTGCATCACGTCGACGATGTGGCGTACGTCGCGGGTCACGCCCGTCGGGTTGGTGACGATGCCGACGCGTTGGCCGTCCAGCAGTGCGTATCCGTCCTCTGCGAGGCGTTCGAAGCCGGTACGCAGTCGGCGCCCGTGGCCCTGCGCCGCGGCGGCCGGAGCGGTGGCCGCTCCCATGACAGTCAGGGCCCCCGCGGTGGAGCCGGCGGCCAGCAGATTCCTTCTGGACAGGTTCATGGTGTGACCTCCGTGCTCTTGGCGAACGCGGTGAACTCATGTGTGGGTCGAGTATCTGAAGAGCAAGCGCGGACGTCAATAAGTAACCGGCAGGCTTTAGTTGTGGTCATTTTTTGACCCCTGTCGTCGCTCGGTGGCTTCGTCGAGGAGTTCCAGCACGTGTCGGTAGGGGCGGCCGGTGGAACGGGTCATGCCCATCTCACAGGTGCGGTTGCAGGAGGCGTACGCGTCGTAGGTTCCGGCGGTGATCTCGGCGGCCTGGGCGGCGGTGGCGGCCGCTGTGACCTCCGGGTGGAGCAGACCTCGGTCGCCGGCGAATGCGCAGCAGCCCCAGGTGTCGGGGACGGTGACCTCGTCGCCGACGGCCGCCGCCAGGGTGCGCAACGCGCTCTCGCTGCCCAGGTGCACGGTGGAGCAGGTGGGGTGCAGGGCGAGGGTGCGCAGCCGGCGGGGTTCGGGCAGGGCGGGAAGCAGCTGCTCGGCGGCGAAGACGACGCTGTCGACGAACGTCAGCGACGCGAAACGGGCGCGGTCGGATTCCGGGAGGGCGTCGGGCAGTTGCTCCAGGCCGTGGGTGCAGGAGGAAGCGTCGCAGACCACGGGCAGCCGGCCGTGGTCGCTCGCCTCCCACAGCGCCTCAAGGGTGCGGGCGGCCATGGTCCGGTGTCCGGTGGTGTAGCCCTTGGACTGCCAGGGCGTGCCGCAGCACAGTCCGGCCAGTTCACCGGGCACGGTGACGGGAACGCCCGCCCGTTCGCACAGCCGCAGGAAGGCGGCCGCCGAGCCCGCCGCTCCACCTGGAGCGGCCTCGGGTGCGAAGACGCTGCCGATGCAGGCGGCGAAGAACACCGCCTGGGGCTCGGCCGGTCGCCGGGGCGCGGGACGGGCCGGGCCGCCGCGGGGGATGTCGTCCGCCCAGGCGGGGACCAGTTCCCCCGCGCCGAGCCGGCGGGCCGCGCCGGTGGCGGCGCGCAGTGCGGGGGCGGGCAGAGTGTGCGCGGTGTTCAGCGCGGCGCGCACGCCTTTGACCGCGGTCGCCCAGTGCCGGGCCGCCGTGTTCCCGGCGCGTTGTGCGGCGGCGCCGTGGCGTTCGGCGCGCAGGCGTTTCATGACCGCGCCGGTGTCGATGGCGACCGGGCAGGCGGTGACGCAGAGGCTGTCGGCCGCGCAGCTGTCGACGGCCGCGTAGGTGTAGTCGCTCTCCAGGGCGCGGCGGCGTTCCTCGTCGCCGGCCGCGGTGGCCAGCGCGATCTCCCGCTGGAGCGCGATGCGCTGACGGGGTGTCGTGGTGGTGTCCGCGGTGGGGCAGACGGGTTCGCAGTAGCCGCACTCGACGCAGGCGTCGAGTGCGGGATCGACCTGCGGGACGCTCTTGAGGCTGCGCAGGTGGGCGGCCGGATCGTCCTCCAGGATCACGCCCGGGTTGAGCACGCCGTGCGGGTCGCACAGCCGCTTCAGCTCGCGCATGACGTCGTACAGTTCGTCGCCGTACTGGCGGCGGACGAAGGGGGCCATGGCGCGGCCGGTGCCGTGCTCGGCCTTCAGCGTGCCCCCGGCGTCCAGGACGAGGTCGACCATGGCGTCGGTGAACCGGGCGTAGCGCTCGATCTCCCGGGCGGAGTCGAAGTCCTGGGTGAGCATGAAGTGGAGGTTGCCGTCGCGGGCGTGGCCGAAGATCACCGCGTCCTGGTAGCCGTGCCGGTCGAAGAGCGCGATGAGCCCCTCGCAGGTGCGGGTCAGCCGTTCCATCGGCACCGCGATGTCCTCCAGGAGCGCTGTGGTCCCGGGACGGCGGGCCCCCGCGACCGCGGTGTACAGGCCCTTGCGCAGGTGCCAGAGCCGGGCCCTGATGCGCGGGTCGCGGACGAGCGAGGTCCCGGTGACGGCGGGCAGGCGCTCCAGGACCGGCCGCGCGGCCCTGACCGTCTGCTCCAGCAGTTCGGCGCTGTCCTCGGCGAACTCGACCAGCAGGGCGGCGTGTTGCTCCACGCGCAGACCGTGCAGTTCGTCGACCGGGTCCGGGGAGTGCTGCGCCACCCGCAGTGAGGCGGCGTCGAGGAGTTCGGCGGTGCGGGCGCCCGCGGCGAGCAGTGCCGGCAGGGCGTCGGTGGCCTCGGCGAGGCCGGGCAGTACCAGCAGGCCGGTGGCGGTGTGCGGCAGCAGGGGGACGGTGCGGAAGACCGCCTCTCCCACGAAGCCGAGGGTGCCCTCGCTGCCGATCATGAGGTGGGCGAGGATGTCGACCGGATCGCTGTGGTCCAGGAACGAGTTGAGCCCGTAGCCCAGGGTGTTCTTCATCGAGAACAGTCGCTCGATGAGAGCACGGGAGGCGGCGGAGGCGCGGATGCGGTCGCGCAACCGCAGGAGACCGGCGTGCAGTTCGGGCTCGCGGGCGCGCAGTGCCGCGTCGGCGTCGGGGGCCGCGGTGTCGACCACGGTGCCGGAGGGCAGCACGAACTGCAGGGACTCCATGGTGCGGTAGGCGTTGTCCTGGGTGCCGCAGTTCATGCCGCTGGAGTTGTTGGCGACCAGGCCGCCGATGGTGCAGGCGGACTCGCTGGCCGGGTCGGGGCCGATCCGGCGCCCGTACCGGGCGAGCCGCGCATTGGCCTGACGCACCGTCAGTCCTGGTTGCAGCCGGATGCGCAGGCCCTCGTCGAGGATCTGCGCGCCGCGCCAGTGGCTGCGGACGTCCACGAGGATGCCGTCGCCGCTCGCCTGCCCCGCCAGGCTGGTGCCGCCCGAGCGCAGGGTGAGCGGCAGCCCGGCCGCGCCGGCCCCGGCCATCAGGGCGCCCACCTCGGCCGCGGACGCGGCGCGCACGACGGCGCGCGGTGTGAACAGGTACGGCGAGGCGTCGTGGGCGGCCGCGACCCTGCGCGGCACATCGGTCGTCACCCTGGACGGGTCGCTGACGCACGCGGCGAGGATCGTGGCCAGTCGGGCGTCGTCTTCCGGGCCGGGCGGCGCGGGGACGGTCGGGGTGGAGGGGGTCATGGGTCCTCGATGCCGGGATGGGGTCAGTGCGTGATGCGCAGCAGGCGCGGCGGTTGTGCGGCGGGTTCGCACAACCGCAGCGGCAGCAGGCCGGGGGTGATGCTGCCGAGGAGCGTGGCGCGGCGGGCTCCGGTGCCCGAGGGGAGCGTTCCGGGCAGGCCGTTGACGGTGAGGAAGCCGAGCACGGCGAAGGCCAGGGCCTCCTTGGCGTCGCAGGGCAGACCCAGGGCGTCACTGGGGCGGACCGGCACGCCCGGCAGCTCTTCGGTGATCATGCGCATCAGCACCGGGTTGCGGGCGCCGCCGCCGGAGACGATGAGTTCGGTGACGCCGTGCGTGCGGCAGGCGTCCGCGACGGTGACGGCGGTGAGCCGGGTCAGGGTGGCCAGGACGTCGTCGGGATGTGGCGTGGGCACGGCGTCGAGGGCCCGTTGCAGATAGGGCAGGTGGAAGTGTTCCTTGCCGGTGCTCTTGGGCGCGGGCCTGCGGTAGTAGGGGTCGTCCAGCAGGAAGGCGAGCAGGCCGGGGTCGGTGCGGCCGGCGGCGGCCCTGCGGCCGTCCTCGTCGTAGGCGGCGGCGCCCGCGGTGAAGTGCCGTACGGCGGCGTCCAGGAGGGCGTTCGCCGGTCCCGTGTCGAAGGCCAGGGGGTCGGTGCCGGGGGCGACGACGGTGACGTTGGCGATGCCGCCCAGGTTGAGTGCGGCGGGGGTGCCGGGCAGGGCGCGCAGGAGCAGTGTGTCGGTCATGGCGACCAGCGGGGCGCCCTGACCGCCGGCGGCGACGTCCCGGCTGCGCAGGTCGGAGACGACGGGGAGGCCGGTCGCTTCGGCGATCCAGGCCGGCTGGCCGAGTTGGAGGGTGCCGCGCACGATGCCGTCCTCCACCCAGTGGTGCATGGTCTGGCCGTGCGAGACGACCAGGTCGGCGGTGCCGTCGCACAGTTCGTGCAGGGCGCGTCGGGCGGCGTCGGCGAAGGCCTGGCCGATGCCGGTGTCCAGGGCGCACACGGCCTGGGTGGTGGTGGCGGCCGGCGGGAGGGTGGCGGCGATCAGGTCGCGCAGGTCGCCGGGGTAGGGCCGGGAGAGGTGGCCGAGGGGCCGCAGACACAGAACGTCGCCGTTCAGGGTGAGGTCGGCGGCGGCCGCTTCGATGGCGTCGTAGGAGGTGCCCGACATCAGGCCGATCACACGCACGGTGCCTCCTGGCCCATGTTCCGCCGCGCGGGCGGGGTCGGCTGCGGTTGCTGCATGGCTTCTCCCCAGGGGTGCTGTCGCTGGACGGGGGTGGGGGGGGCGCGGGGGGCCCCCCCCCCCCGGGGGGGGGGGGGGCGCCCCCCGGGGCCGGCCGCCCCCCCCCCCCCGCCCGCGCCCCCCCCCCCCCCCCGCCCCCGACGAAGCGCCCCCGGTAGCCCGGACCCCCAAGA